>DATLWV010000154.1:0-29491 GCA_035576145.1 Terriglobia bacterium | reverse complement strand
AAAGCCGATGGCTGCGCGTTACTGCAACGTGCGCATCGAATGGAAGCCGCGGAGAAGTGCAGATTTCGGTGGAAGACCATGGGCCCGGTATCGATCCGGCTGACCTGCCCCACATCTTTGAACCGTTCTATCGCGGCCAGGGAGTACTGGGCTCGACCGTGCCCGGGGCGGGGCTGGGGCTGAGCATTGTGAAGCGCCACATTGAGGCACAGGGCGGGCGCGTGAGTGTGGAGAGCGCGAAAGGGAAAGGCTCGCGATTTACGATCCATCTGCCGGCCGTTTCTGAGCCTGAGCGCAAGGCCGGTTAAGAATGCCGTCCGTCCGGCTGGATCACGGGCAAAAGGTCAGGAAGGCATGAAGCGAAAAGTTTTTATTCAACCCAGTCTGCTTCTGGTGGAAGACGACGCCGCTCTGGTCCTGACCCTCACCGATCTGCTGGCGAGCAAGGGTTACCAGGTGGAGAGCGTGAGGGATGGACAGGAAGCTCTGGAGCGCGCCTCGCAGGGTGGGTTTGACCTGATCGTTCTGGACGTCATGCTGCCGCATAAAGACGGATTTGAAATCTGCCGCACGCTGCGGCGGCGCGCCGTTCGCACTCCCATCATCATGCTGACGGCGCGCGGGCAGGTTGAGGACAGGGTCTCGGGCCTCAAACTCGGGGCCGACGATTATCTTGCCAAGCCTTTCGATCCCTCCGAACTGCTGGCCCGCATTGAAGCGCTGCTGCGCAGGGCATCGGCGCCTCAGGCGAACCTCCGGGACTCAACCTTCCAGTTTGGGCCTGTGACGGTGGACTTCCGCAGCACGGCTGTTCAGCGCGACGGCAAACCAGTCGAGATGTCGGCGCGGGAGTTTGAATTGCTGGCGTACTTTATCCAGCAGCAGGGCTCAACGGTTTCGCGCGAGGAACTGCTTCGGGAGGTGTGGGGTTATGACGAAGCCACGATGACCCGCACCGTCGATGCCCACATCTGGATGCTCCGCCAGAAGCTGGAGCAGGATCCGCAGAACCCGCGCCACTTTCTTACTGTTCGCGGCCTGGGTTACAAGTTTGTTGGACAACCTTCCTGAAGAAAGATGGCGCCCAAAACGCCGCTGAAGTGCGCTCACTGATCCCGCCCATAAACGATGCACCGCCTGCCGCCGGAAGCAAAAATAGAATTTACGCAGGCTTTAAATTCATTCCGGGCAATCTGATTGACAATGTAATTGCGAGGTCAGAGGATGCATGGAATTCAGGCGTCCAACAGCGACGAGATTTGACAATGTCAGGCTCGTGTTTCTGACCTTTGACCTGGAACGGCGAGGACCTGAATATCAGGAAAGGGGAGGTAAGAAATGGTGAAAAGGCTGTTAAACATCGCCCTGGTTGTCGCGCTCTTCAGCACCATCGCGGTGGCGCAGGAGCGTTCCGAAGAGGTGGTTGTTGAAGGGCCCGATACGGTAGCGGTGGAGGCGGGACCGGCGGCAGGCGCCATGCAAGGGTCTGACCTGATGATGCTGAAAGAAGGCCCTGATGGGCCTCCGGGAACCGGCGAGCGGGTTTTTAACATGCGGGTCAGAGGTCCAATGGGGCCGGGCCGCATGATGTGGTTCCGCGGGCGGGGAATGGGCCAGTGGTGGAGAAATCCCGAAGTGGCTGAGAAGATCGGGTTGAGCGACCAGCAGAAGCAGCAGCTTGAAAAGATTTCGCAGGACAGCCGCCTGAAGATGATCGATCTGCGCGCCGACCTGGAAAAGCAGGAAGTGATTCTTGGTCCCATGCTGCAGACCTATCATCCTGACGAGGCGCAAGTGCTTGCGCAGGTTGAAAAGGTGTCGCAGGCGCGGGCTGCTCTTGAGAAGGCACGCGTTCAGACGATGCTGGCCAGCCGCGGCGTCCTGACGGAGGATCAGTGGAACAAGTTGAAGGACACGCGGTCGGTGGTCCGTCAAAGTTTTCGTCGGCGCGGCCCTGGGCGTCCCATGAGGCCCGGAATGCCGGCCACGCCTCCGAGCAAGTGAAAGATCAGTCCATATCCTTACGAACGCGGCGGGGTCTTGAAAAGACAGGACTCCGCCGTTCGCATCTAACAGGTTGTTGAAAAAGACCACCCGTCATGTTGATCCAGCGAAGAGGGAGAAGCATCTGCTGCATTTTAGTGAAATGACAAAGCAGATCCTTCGCTTCGCTCAAGATGACTTGACAGAGTGCGTTTTCAAATACCTTGGCAAGGAGATAAGACCCAAAACACAATACTTCAAGCTACCAATACTGCATTACCCCACGCCGCTAATAAGCCCAGTAGGGGCCGACAACACCGCCCGGCCCGGTCATGTTCTCAATCCCGACAAAGACATTCCGGCCGTAAAAGAAGGGCAGGCCAAAATCGAAATAGTCCGAGGAAGGGTCGGTCCCGCTGTCACCGCCCAGATTGCTGAAGGCTGCGTTCTGCCCGTTGTTGGCGGCGAACAGGGCCTCCGCGTTGGCAATATCGAACGAGACCGGATTGGAGGTTCCGTTCGCACCGGTGTTGGTGACACTGTAGCTCTGCGTTGACCCCGGGCAATAGAAGCCTGTGTACGTCGTACAATCAGGAATGCCCAACGTGCCGGAATCCAGAACGAAGAGCCCGTTTGACCCGCTGTCGATAAAACTGCTGTAGGAGACATTTTGATAGATGGTCTGGATATCGCCGGATTGGTCCGTGGTATAGACATGAGCGCTGCCCAAGGCGTTGTCGGACTGCGTTCCAACGCCGAAGATCAATGACCCCGATGCAGTTGGCGCTCCGTCGGCGGGGACAGACGGTAAGGAGATCAGGACGCCGTTATTGTCACTGGGGAACATCCAAACCGGGTTCTGAACCTGAAAATTCACCGGCACAGAGGTGGATGAGCAGACACCATTCGGGCAGAGATAGTAAGTCCCTGGGACGACATTGTTTGCGCAATAGGAGCCGCAGTCCTGCTGGTAATTCCCGACCCCCAGGATGCCAATGGCGCCGAGTGATTGCACCGTATTTTCATTGGAACCGCCGCCGCTCAGTTTGGCATTGGCCTGCCGCGCCTCCCCCGCCTTTCCTCCTGCATCTTTTGCCACTTCTTTTGCTGCTCGGTGGTCAGGATCGGTTTTATCTTTTCAAGGGACTGCTGCCGGACCTCGCGGAACTTCGCAAACCGGTCTTCGCGGGACATCGAGGTATCCTGCCGCAGGTCCATCATTTGTTTGTGCTGTTCCTCGATGATCGGCTTAATCTTGGCCTGCTGCTCGTCGGTTAACTGCAACTGCTTGGTCATCCGGGCCAGTTGATCCTCGGGGGTCATCGGCCCACGCATTCGTTGCCCGCCGTACTGTGGCAGCGGAGCGCCCGCCAGCATCCTGATTCCCAGTAAAATCATGATGACGACGCCTGCAACAAGCAGAAAAGTCTTAGCCTTCTGGGCCCTTCCTCCCGTCCTCCACTTCAGCAGTTGGGTGTCATCCAGGCCGAAGGACCTTCTGGTTTCTTCCCTCATCATCTTGCATCTCCTTTCGGGCTTTCGCAACTTCGCCCGCCGACGTTAGGGTCGTACTTTGCCATAGACGCTATCAGCCGGAAGACAGTTGCGTCCCGCCAGTTAAATTCTTGTAAAGCCGTAGTCCGGCAATCCGGGATGGTTGGCGAGCAAGGAGGGCGGCGGCTACTGAAGTTTCTGGTGGATTGGACATTGCTTCCCGGGCAGGTGAAGGACTCAGGAGGACTTGGCCCCGCCAGGGGGGACTGACCAGCGCGAAAACTGAACTACACTACAGATGCTTCACCGTTTCGCGCACAATCAGGTCGGTTGAAAGCGTCTTTTCCACAAAGGCCATTTCCGGGTTGCGGAGCCTTTCCAGCAATGTGCGCAGGCACACCTGTCCAATCTCTTCCTTTCGGACGCGAACCGTTGTCAGTGGTGGGTCCATGAGCATGGCTTCTTCCCGGTCATCAAAGCCAACCAGGCTGATGTCATCCGGGATGTGAATGCCCCGCCGGCGGAATGACCGCCACAATCCGAAGGCCACCTCGTCATTTACCGCCGCCACAGCGGTCGGCAACGGCTTGCGCGACAATATCAGGTCACCTGCCCACTCACCATAGGTTACAAATCCGGGTGAGCGAGGATTCGTAATCGAATTCGGTTTTATCTTGGCTTCATGGCAAGCCTTCAGGAAACCGGCGTTGCGATTCCTTGCCCACGGGTAGGTGAGATCGCCCACGAAAACCACATCGCGGTGTCCCTGGCTGATTACATAGCGGACGGCTTCGTATTCGCCCCTTGAGCCGTCAAACCCGACCTGGTCAAAGTACTTGTCTCCCTCAAAGTCAAAGAGGTTATTACCGAAAACGACGAAAGGAATCTGCATCTTCTGGATCCGTGTCAGGAAGTTGGCGTAGTTTGTACCGGCCAGAATCAGACCGTCAAACAGGCCTCGCTCCTCAAGAATGGGGGGCAGCGGGATGTGGCGGGGGGGCGTGGCCGCCTCATAACGGACAGCCGTGAAAAGAACATGCTGCTTCAACTCCCGGGCACAGTCTTCAACACCCTGTAGAATGCGAGCGTGGAATGTATTGGGGAATGACCGGTTGCTGAGCACGAAGCAGACAATTTCAGACCGTTTCCGGTGGATCCGGCGCGCCTGGGCGTTGGGTCGGAAGGCCAGGCGGCGGATTGCCAGTGTGACCCGTTCCCGGGTAGCCCGGCTGACCTGCGCTCCTCCGTTCAAGACCCGAGAAACAGTTCCAATTCCTACCCCAGCGTCGCGGGCAACGTCGCGGATTGTTGCGGGACTACGTTGTTGGTTCACGCCTTGTCGTCTTTCCCGTTAAGAACCTGAATGCTCACAGTTTTCCCTTCAATCTACCGTAAACTCCCGGGATGCGCTCACAGCCCGAACAGATATGGCCCGGAGGCTTTTTTCCCCGTAAGATATTCATAGACGTGGGTGAAAGATTTTGGTTACAGTTCCAGCAAAAATAGCTTGACAAGTGATCTAGATCACTGGTATATCTCCACTGCTTTACTTGCATCGCGTCGGTTTTTTGGGGCACTTTTCTTTAGATTTTTCATTGGAAAACTGAGCAGACGTGGAGGGGGCGAGTCGTCTTCAGGGGAGGTCTTTGTGCGCCCTGAAGGTCCTCAAAACCGTCCATACGACTGACCTGAAGTGTCGCTAAATAAATGGTTAGTTAAGGAGGAATTATCGAAATGCGTGGTAACGGTTCCAAGAAGCGTTTGGAAGCATCCACTTTCTTACGCAGCCTCATTCTGGCTGCCTTTATCCTTACAATGTTTCTGGCTGTTCCAGGAAATGGGATGGCCCAAGTCCTTTACGGCACGCTGGTTGGCAACATTAAGGACCCAACCGGCGCCGTAGTCCCCGGGGCGACTGTCACGGTCACCCAGACTCAAACCGCCCTCACTCGCCAGGCGCAAACCGATTCACGTGGCGGGTACACTATTTCAACCCTCTCAGCGGGAACTTATACAGTTAAAATCGAGGCCAGGGGCTTCAAGACTTTTTCCAGGCCCGACGTGGCCGTTGCAATCAACACAGTAAGCCGTGTGGATGCCTCGCTTGAAATCGGGGCTGTGAGCCAGACCGTCCAGGTCAATGCCAGTGCTGCGATGTTGCAGACCGACCGCGCCGACGTCCACCACGATTTGACGGCTACTACCCTTGAGCAAGTTCCACTGCCGCCCGGGAACAACTTCCAATCTCTGATGCGAACGATTCCCGGATCCACACCACCAACCACCGCCCACTCCATTGCCACCAACCCGACGCGTGCACTGGACTTCCACGTGAACGGGACCAGTGATTACGGCAATACGGTCCGAATTGACGGAGTCAGCCAGTACAACATCTGGGTCCCTGAAAACACCTCTTACATCCCTTCCTCGGACGCTATTGAGACGGTGAACATCACCACAGCCAACTTCAACCCTGAGCAGGGGCTGGCGGGAGGGTCCACCACGAACGTGGAGATCAAGAGCGGGACAAACCATATCCACGGAGATGTTTACGAATATCATTTCGACAACAACACCGAAGCCCACAACTTCTTTGACCCCAATAACAAGATCACGCGCAAACCCAAGGACATTTTCAATCAGTTCGGGGCCAGCATCGGTGGGCCCATCAAGAAGGACAAGCTGTTCTATTTCGCAAACGTCGAGTGGACGCGCCAGCGGCAGTTTGCCACGCGCGTAGGGACGATTCCAACGACCGCCATGGCGGCAGGGGACCTGCAGGGCAATGACCCGGCAAACGGACTGGCTGCCAATGCCGACGTCGTTTTTGACCCGACGACGGGCAACGCAGATGGGACGGGGCGGACGCAGATTTATGCCACCAACGATCCGAACGACGCCGCTCATTACAACTCCCTTTGTGCCAGTGCACAGTGCCTCAACATGATCCCCGCCAGCCGCATCAGTCCGGCCGCAGCAACGATGATGGCGCTGTTAACGCAGGCGCCCGGCAGGTTCCTGCCCAGTGCCAGTACCTCGGCCCCGAGCGATAACTATCTTGCTGCTACCTCTTTTGCCTTCAACCGATTTACCACGGATGACAAGATCAACTGGAACGCCACCGACAAGTTCACGATGTACGGGCATATCGGCTACTTGAATTTCGACGATCTCGATCCTCAGTCATTTGGCCCGATGGGTGGGCCCGAGATCAGCGGCTTCGGTGGCAATGAAGGCCACGGGTACGGCCATACCATCACCACCAGCATCACGGGGAATTATGTGGCCTCGGCGACTTTCGTTGTGGACGGCAGCTTCGGGATAACCCGCCAGGTTGTAAACTCCCAGCAACTTGACCTTGACAAGAATGAAGGGCTTGACGTCCTCGGCATCCCGGGCACCAACGGCACGAGGAAGTTTGAAGGAAGCTGGCCTCAATTCTCGATCAGCGGTTTTGACAACCTCGGCACGAACCACAACTTCATGCCGTATTTCCGCAACGATCCTCAGTTTATCTGGAGCGGCAATGCCAGCTGGATCCACAGCAACCATACGGTGCGGTTTGGCGGAACTTATTACATCCAGAACCTGCACCACCAGCAGCCGGAATGGAACGCCGGCGGGTCTTCCTACGGTCCGCAAGGTGGATTTGGCTTCGGATCCGGTCCCACCGCCTGCAAGGCGCTGGCGGCAGACACCGTCGCCTCTGTGAACAATTGCTTCAACACGTCACTGACCGCAGGCAAAGGCTCAAAGACCAACGCTTACAATAATTTTGCAACCTTCCTGATGGGTCTCGACACCAATTACGGCAAGAACATTCAGATTCCGGATTTCTTTGAAACACACACTCACTTCTTTTCAGTTTATGGCGGCGACCAGTGGCAGGTTAGCAACAAGCTGACTGCCAACCTGGGCCTCCGCTGGGAGTACTACCCCATGCCTACCCGCGGCAATGGCCGGGGCATGGAACGGTTTGACTTCGCCAATTACGCCATGATGCTCTGCGGCGTAGCCGGAGTTCCTATAGACTGCGGGACCAACACCAGCAAGACGCTGTTCGACCCCATCGTAGGTCTCGCATATCGTGTGAAGCCCAGCTTCGTTGTTCGCGCCGGCTATGCCCTTACCAATGAGCCTTACAATCTGGCCGACGATCTGCGGACAAACTTCCCGGTTATGATTCCACTTTACGTCAGCGCGGGATCGTACCAGGCTGCGGGAGTGATGAATTCCGGCGATCTGCAAAACAGCCCTGTCGGCTCGACGTTGCCGGTCGGCATCCCGCTGCCGGCAACACCGTGCCAGACGTGCGCCGAGGATCCCATCCCCGGCAATGTTTCTCTGGGGACAACCCAGGATAACCTGAAACGCGGTTACATCCAGTCCTGGAATTTTACTCTGGAGAAGGAGCTGGCTCACGGCTGGCAGGCGCAGGCAGGCTATGTTGCCACGAGGACGATTCGCCAGCTCGGGTTCCAGGATCTGAACGTCCAAAGCCCCATTGCGCCCGGTGGCTGCACGCCGGGAACTTGCGGTGGGCAAGCGAGCCAACCGTTCTACTACAATTACGGCACTGGCGCCTGCACTGACGTCGCTTCAACCGACCCTGGATGCCGGCAGGCGTCGACTAATATCGTCGCGCCCATCGGTAACATGCATTACGATTCTCTCCAGACCCAGCTGAAGCACCAGTTTGCCAATGGCTACCAGGTTATGGTTGCCTATACGTGGTCAAAGGGCATCGGAATGTCAGGTGTCAGCAATGAGAAGAGCCACCCCACCATCAATACCCCGGCATTCTATTTCCTCAACAGGGGACTCGATCCCAACGATCGCCCCTCAAACCTCCAGGCGGTTTTTATCGGCCAATCGCCCTTTGGCGCCGGCAAGCGGTGGATGACCACCGGAGTCGGCTCCAAGGTCCTGGGCGGCTGGCAGATCAGCGGCGTCATGTCGAAGGTTTCGGGCAGCGTGTTTACGGTAACCGCTGGCGGGTCTTCGTCAAGCAACTTGAATGCGACGGTGGGCAACAGCCAACGCCCCAACCTCGTCAAATCCTCCGTCAACGTTTTGAGCCAGTACGGCCCCCGCACCACCTGGTTTGACACCTCAGCCTTTGGGCCCGTGACCGCCCTTAACACATTCGGTACGTCGCCCTTCTATCCCCTTCACGGGCCGCCCTATTTCGACCTCGATTTCGCCCTGGCAAGGAACTTCAGGCTGACTGAGAGGTTCAACCTGCAGTTCCGCGCCCAGTCGATCAACTTCACCAATACACCCCACTTCAGCAACCCGACCGGAGACTTCAATAGCAGCAATTTCGGCCGGGTAAACGGGTTGGCGAACACGGGCCGCGACGGCGGAGTGGACGCACGCCAGTTCATCTTCACCGCCAAGCTGAGCTTCTAGTTCGGGCTTGGGCCCGGTGAGTACAACCCTGGGGGACCGATGTTATCGGTCCCCCTTCTTTTTCTTTAACGACCAGTTTCCCGTGGCCTGGAATCGTCGGCGCGTAGTGAGTCGAGTAGGGGCTATGCGGATAGCGGATGACTCAGGGTGTTTTAGACTGGAAGACCCTCTTCGGCGGCTAGAATCTCTTCCGGCGTGGCGGTGCCGGTCCCTTTCTTCATTATGGTGACGGACGCTGCAAGATTGCCCAGACGCGCTGCTGCCACAGCGTTGCCGGTAGCGGCCAGACTTAACGCGCAAGCCGCCGCAAAGCTGTCTCCAGCGCCACAGATATCGACAGGTTTTTCAACCGGCCGGGTGTCCGCCCAGGCCTCTTCTTCATCCTGGATAACCAGAGCGCCTTTCGAGCCGTGGGTAACAATCAGGAGCTTCGCTTCAAGGTGCCGCCGGAGGGCGGGGAAGTCCACTTTGCCGAAGAGATTTTGGCTGGCGGCTTCCGCTTCGTCGCGGTTGGGTTTCAGGATCACCTTGCGGAAAAGGTGAAGCCGTTTGCGTGAATCGGCCAGGAACACTTTCGCCGGATATTTTCCCGCAAGCCGGGTGAGCGAATCGCGCACCGCCGGCGTGATCACTCCTCCTGCATTGGTCTCTGCCTGGTCGGCGACAACGATGACATCGAACAGGGGAACGGCCGACAGAATATTCTCGATCACGTCCTGTTCCGTTTCAGTGGGCAAAGGCCGGGTGAAAACGAAATCCACGCGCGGCTGGTCTTCTTCTCCAGTCCTGGTGTTCAGCAGTTTCGTGTAAGTGAAAGTCTGCCACCGCTGAACTTTCACCATGCGGTCTGCTTCGATCCCGCGGGCGGCAAGGGCTTGTTGCAATTCAAATCCAAAGCCGTCATCACCCCGGACGCCGATCACTCCAACTCGCCCTGCGCCCAGAGCGGCCAGATTGTTCGCCACAGTCCCCCCGCCGCCCGGAGTTACCTCGGTTGAAACGACACCCAGGCGCGGGATACCCGTCTCGTAGGAGGGTTCGGAGATAGACGGGTCATAGGTACACCAGCGGTCGAGGCAAATGTCGCCAATCACGAGGGCCTGGAGACGTGGGAACGCCGAAAGGATTTCCGCCGTGTTCATTCAGCCTCCAGCAGCGCGCGGCGAAGCGCCGGAACGGTGGCGCGATGGTCCCCGCAAAAATAAAAGCTCTCTCCGCCGTCGGCGACCGTCCGGACCAGGATGGTCTTGTGCGGGCGGAAATAATAACCCGGGTCGGTCTTGGGCAATTCATGGTGAATGTCACCCTGGATTGGTACAAGGTCAAAAACCGCCGTGGTGAATTGCTTGACGGAGCGCCCCTGTTGCCGGGCCACGTTGCGAACCATCGAGAGCGCCTTCAGGTAGACCTCGGGCCCCATGATCGCTGTCCCAAAATCCAGCATGACGCCGCCTTCGAGTTTCTCCACCGCGCGCGTGTAAATCAGGAAGTCGCGGTAGCTTGCCGCACCCAGGGCCGCGCCGTCGGAATTGGGGTGCTCGTGAATGATGTCGTAGCCGACGCCGACGTGGACCGTCACGGGAACCGAGCGCCGATAAGCCGCGGCAAAGATGCTGACGTCCTTGTGAGGAAAGTCGCCGGTGTCAATGTGGCGTCCAAGATTTTCACCGAGCCCGAGCGAAAGATCGGCGGCCTCTTTGATGACGTCGTTCAAATCCCCAGTTTCTTTCCACAGCCCGAACTCGCCCGTCTGGATGTAGCGCGCCACGCTTTCCGTGGTGGCTCCGATGCGCGCCAGTTCGTAATCGTGAATGGCGCCGGCGCCGTTCATGGCGACGTGGCTGATGAAGCCGCGGTCAATGAGATCGATGATGTGGCGGCTTGTGCCCATCTTGATGACGTGCGCACCCATCATCAGGATTCGTGCTGCGCCATTACGTCTGGCTGCGGCCATGCGGCGCGCAACCTCAGGGAGTTGAGCATGCGAAAAGTCCGGCGCGGGATCGTCGAGGCTCAGCACGTAATCAAGCTGCATATCGTGTGTGCGCTTGCCGAGCGGCTTGATCAACAATCTGGACCGGTCAAACAATTCGTATTTGGATGCCATGTTCGCGCCATCACTCGGGGAATAAAGTTTCGAGAAGCTCCTCGTGGCAAAGGAAGTTGGGAACAATGTAATCCGCTCCCACACCGGCCAATCGTTTGCGCTTCCATTCGTCGACTTTCTTGCATTCAGGTTCGTCGGAGGCCACGCCGACCGCAATGCCTCCGACTTCCTTCACGTTCTTGATCTCCACGTAACCGTCGCCGAAGCCCAGCAGTTCGTCACCGCGGCATTCCATGGAGCCGATCATCTTCTGGATCAGCATGGCCTTTGAAAAGCTCTTGTAGTCATCCTGGGCGCCGAAAATGCCGCCGTCGAAATAGGGCGTGATTTTGAGCAAGTCCGCCTCTTCAACCGTGTAGGCGTGGTCGGTGCCGCTGGCGCAATAGAGCCTGAAACCGCGATCCTTGAGCGAGTCGAGCAGCGCCCGTGCGCCCGGAACAAGATAATTGTCGGGCGATTCGTTTCCCTTCCGCAATGCTTCGCGACGGTGACGGATCTTTTCCATCAGGCGGTCATGATACATCTTCTTATAGGCCAGCGGCTCGAGTGGATTTCCCCCGCGCAACTTCACCTGGCTGGCCAGCTCGATCATCTGGTAGATGGTCTGCTTGCCGGTCAACTGCGATACGTAGTCTTTCACCAGAGCCTCAAGGTCCGCCTCGCTTTCGCGCGTATTCAACTCCGCGAGGACCTCCACCATCATGGGAACCATCACGTCCATCCATCCCGCGCGGAGCAGCGAGAGGGTGCCGTCAAAATCAAAAAGTATCACCCGAGTTTTATGAGTTCGTGAAACGGGATGAAGACACTCAATCATGCAACGGGACCTCAAACTCCATAACTGTTTCCGGAAGAGCCCCAGAAATTCTCGAAGCAGAAAACACAACCGATTATATTAGGCTTTGCCGTGCGCGCGTGTAAACACCAGCGGAGTCAGTCGTTCTCTGGCTTACCTGTGAATTTGATCTGCGGCAGCGGCGGTGCAGGCGGCGCGGGCAGGGAAGATGCGTTCAGGTGGTCCCGCCACGACTGAAGCTGACGCCTGAGTGCTGCCAGGTCAATGCCTTCGAACTCTGCGCCGAAGGACTCAAGTTTCTCCGAGCCTTTCTCGATCAGCGAGAGGTAGCCGGCGCGATTGCCCCGCGCGTGATGATGGAAAGCTGCCGCCACCTGGATGAGACCGTGCAGGAACCTCTTGCGATCGCCCGTTGCTTTCAACCACACGGCTTCAAGCGCTTCGTGGGCCTCAAAGTAATGCCCCGCGTTGAACAGCCGGATGCCGTCGATAATACCTCGCTCCATGGCGCGCTGAACTTTCGTGGAAAGAGGGAATTGTAAATTTTACCCGCTGTTCAATAAAGCAACAACTTTTTGTAATTACGGAATTCTCAGAGCACCAAGAATTTCATAAGTAGCTTAATTTCAATGGGATAGAAATTTGACATTTTGAGGGGCTCAAAATCCCATACGTCCCATTTGGCGCCTTTTGGAGGGGTGCGCTAGCCTACTATACGAGGCCTAGTGAAGGCCGCCCGGCCACGGCCTGGAAGCCGCTGCCGCCATATCTGGCCGCTCCTACCTTTCATCATCAAGGGTAGGCATCCCGCGCCATTATGGGTATGACGTCGTCAGAATTATCGGGAAGCTGAGCCAATTTACCCTTGGGTCTTGCGGGTGCCGTATTTGCGAAGGTCCTGCGCCGGGTCAACAAACCTGTATCCAAGTTCCTGCAGCCCCTTAACGTACTCCTGGGCTTTCTCAATCGGAACGGTGGAGGGATGCTGGAATCCGGCAGTTACGCAACTCTGGCACACCAGGAGTTCTTTTGCCCGGGCAAGCTGTTCGGCAACGGTCATGGTTCCGTCCAGTGAAACATAGCCCAGATCTTCCGGCAGTATCATGACGCCATATTGATCGCGCTTGAGCACCCAAGACAGCCATCCGACAGGAGGGCGCAGCTCCCATGCCGCCCCAAAAAACTGTGAAACAACTCCAGGCGTGGCGCAGTGTGGAATGTATGCGGAACATCGGGGCCGTCCCAATCGCGGCAGACGATGATTTTACCGCCGCGCCGTTCAATTCCAAACTAAACCCGTCAGAATGCAGCAACGATGATGCGGCGTGTTGACAAGGGCGTGAAAGGAAGGTTAAAGGGCAGGAATTGGGGTTAGCCGTGCAAATTGCTGATACGTCTTGCTGTGAGTGCATGTTGCGTACATAATGCTTTCTACTATGGCGGCAACCGCGAGCATCCTGCAGATTGCATCGCAAGTAGCTCTGATCCTTACGCTTGGCGTAGTCATCTGGTATACAGCGGAAACACACCTGCTCCGGCGGTTACAAGTACGGCCCGCCCTGATTCTGACTTTGAATCTGAGCGGCAACGAACTGTTCATCCGAAATGTGGGAAGCAGTGCTGCCTTGAACGTCGAGATCCCTAATTTCAAGGGAATACAACTTATGATTTCTGCCAGTCCCGATTGGCTGGACTTCCTGACGGTCAATGGGCAGCAGACGATAATGCTCTGCTCACAAGCTACCAACTGGGTTGGAATGGACTACACAGTAGTACTTGCGAAAGGTCCATTGCGGATTTTGCTACGGTATCAGGACATCGACGGCCATTCCTATGAGACGCAGACGGAGGTAACGTCTAAGGGCACCAAAATCCTTTACACGCGCCGAATTGGGTTTTGGTCGAAATTGTTTAAAAAAGTCCGACGAAATCCTTAAGCGGGACCCGCATAGGTTTTGCCTTCTGGAATTTATGCGCAATTCTTCCTGCTGAATTATCAGGCGCCGCGCGCGGCGCGGCCCGCAGACATCCCACGCCGATGTTTGCGCCAGACCCGGCTTGGAACCTACTCTCTGCTCAATTTCGTTTTTTCTTCAACGATCCTATTCGGAAATGATATAAAGACCATCGTCGGTCGGGTACGCAGCCACTTTGAATCTCAATGTGGTTCTGCTATTGCCCATCGATACTTGGTTCGATTCCAAGCTCTGGGATGGTCACCCTTACGTCCTGCGCGGCGGGACCAGCCTGCGGGCAATCGGGCTTCGGCCTTGCGGGTTAAAACCCCCGCCGAACCTCGATGGTTCCGCCGTTGCGGGATACTAGAGGAGGTTGTATATGGCCGGTGTTGTTTGGTTCTTTGTTGTCTTCATTGCTCTTATTGCCTTCTCTTTTTGGATCTCCTTTCGAGTTTTGGGAATTAAGCGTGTGATAGTGTACGAATACCAGAAGGGGCTGAGGTACGACAAAGGCCGTTATATCGGCACAGTCGGGCCGGGCCAGTATTGGGTGCTCTCACGTTCTGATTCCCTCGTAGCAGTTGACGGACGCACAGAATTTATCAGCATACTGGGGCAAGACGTCCTGAGCGCCGACGGGGTACCCCTCAAGGTGAGCCTGGCGGCGGAGTTTCAGGTCGAGAACCCGAACCTGGCGGTCAACAAGAACGTGAACTTCCGCAGCAGCCTTTATCTAACCCTCCAGATGGCCCTACGGGAAATTACCAGCGGCGAGAAGATTGAAGCCCTGCTTGAAAACCGGTCCGGCATAGGGGGCAGGTTGATGGAACTGGCGTCTCCGAAAGCCTCGGCGATGGGGCTGAAACTCATTTCCGCGGACATCAAAGACATCATGTTTCCCGGCGAGATGAAGAAAGCCTTCGCCCAGGTGGTCAAGGCTCAGAAAGAGGGCCAGGCGGCGTTGGAGCGAGCTCGCGGTGAAACTGCGGCGCTGCGCAGCCTGGCGAACGCTGCCAAAATGATGGAAGACAATCCCAACCTCCTCCAGCTTCGAGCGTTGCAAGCGCTCGCCGATTCTTCCGGGAATACCCTGGTCCTCGGGTTGCCCAATAGTGCAGTTCCTATAGCGGGAAAGAGTCCAAACTCCTCGTTACGGCCGAAAGGGAAGGAAGAGCCCTCTTAGGTGTCGATTGGCGTTGGGCTCACAAACGTAGGCGGGTCGCGCGCAGGTTCTGCCTTCTGGAATCTATGCGCACTTCTTTCTGCGGAATTACCAGCTGGCGCGCACAGCGCGGTCAGCAGACTTTCAACAAGAATGTCCGCGCCAGCCGCGAGGGATCTCCTGGCGGTGTGTCGTGCGAGGCCCGTTGCTACCGATTTTGCATGGTGTTAGACTGGCGGCAAAGTCTAACGCCCGCTCGGCCGGACCGCACGTGCAAAGGCTAGTTACAACTCGAAGGTCACAAGCGATTCGCAGTCTTGTCCCGCTCCTGCTTCTGGGCTTTTTGGGATGCCCCTGGTGTCAACTGAAGTCCCAAAGCGCACCCGGAGCGTTGGCCATATTGGACCGTGCCACACGCCAATATTCGAACCTCAAGAGTTACAGAATCACCTGCCGGCAGTCCTTTTCAAGCCGGCATGGCACCAGCCCGCCACCGACAACAATCACCGCGATCAAAGCTCCGGGAGGCCGATATCGATTCGAAAGCAACATCGGCTTTGGGACGGCGATCCAGGTTTCAAACGGCAAATTCGTCTGGTATTACCATGCGACGGAAAACGCCTACGCCCGCCAACCGGCAACCGGGAAAGGGCCTGTATTTCCGGAGGTTCTTGGTGAAGACGATGGGGCAATTGAGGGGGCCGCAAACCTTGTGGGGAGTGTGGCCTGGTATAACGGGCATTTCAAATCTGCCATGAGGGTCCCAGATGAGACATTGACCCTGAGCGGCCGCAGGCTGAGCTGCTACGTCATAGTGCTCACGAATAGGGACAGGAAAATCCCCGGACCGTATCCTTTTACCGATAACATCTGGATCGAAAAGGGTTCCTTCAAGGTTCGCAAGATTGTTGAGAGCTACATTACGACCTTTAACCAGCCTGGATCGCCCCCAGTCACTTATCCGGCAGCGAGGGTTTCCATCTTTCCGGAAGTCCAATTGAACCAGCCAATACAAGATTCGGCTTTTCACTTTACGCCGCCACCCACCGCACACATGGTTCCGGCATTTCAGCAGGATCACCTGCAGCCTCCTCCCCGGCCAGAATCCGCGGCGATCTACAGGTTCATCCTGAAGTCTTTCTCCGGGTCGCAGGTCGCGCTTAGCAGGTTTCGAGGCCAGGCGATTTTGATTGACGTGTGGGCCACCTGGTGTGCTCCCTGCTACGAGGCATTCCCAGAGCTCGGTCGGATCTACCAGCAGACCCGAGGGACAGGGCTGGTGGTCGTCTCCATCGATCAGAGCGATATCGCGAAGGATGCGCAGGCCTACATTGAGAAAATGCACTACCCTTGGCAGAACTTCCACGATGATGGAAAGGTAGATCAGGTGTTTGGAAATAAGCCGATTCCTCGAACTATATTGATCGATGCTAAGGGCGAAATCGTCTTTGACGAGGTAAGTCCTACAGAGCAGCAGCTTCGCGCAGCGATTGCGAAGCTAGGCCCTCCTTACGCCGCGGCCCTGGCTCGGATGTGAAGTACCTTGTCACCGCGGGTGGTGCAGACGTTCCGCTTTCTGGAATGTATGCGCACTTCTTTTCGCTGAATTACCAGCTGCCGCGGACAGTGCGGCCCACAGACTTTCAACAAGAATCTCCGCGCCAGCCCCGACCACGACTTATCGGAACGTGACGCCAAAGCGGAACGAGACGGAATGAGGGCCGGGCCAGCCATTGTCACGAGGATTGGCGTAGTCCCGGATTTCAAGTCGCAGGGCTGCGTGCCGTGCGAGCCAAACGTTGAAGCCCCCTCCAAAGTTTCCGACAAGCGCCCCACGGCCGTGGCTGGTGGGGAAGTATGCGGTGGGGCCGACGAGCACAAACGGATCAACCTGCCCGCGCCCCGCGTTGCGGCGAAAGTGGTAAGAAAAGTCTCCGGAAACGATGAACCCTTCGTTGTAGTTGAAGTTGTAGGGTCCCGAATGAAAGTACCCGGCCTCGGCTCCCAGACCGAGCCTCTTGTACAGGAATCCTTCGCCGCCGAATCCTACGTGCCAGATGGTGCCGCACCATTGTCCGCAATAGCGGGCTCCCGTGCCTGCGCCAAGGAAGGTATACCCCTGCCATCCATACTCAAGGCCGGCTTTCTGTGCCAATGCCGGCGTGGGAAGGACCCATAAAAGAACCGTTACCACCATCAGCTTCTTCATTATTCACCTCCAGCCCGGTAGCCACGGCATCGCCTTTTTGCCGCGGGGTTGCCGAAACCGGGGAGTATCCCTGGTGGGAGTGCTGATCTCATTTTCACCTCGTTCATGTGAAACGCAGTGACCCACATCACCGGCGCTATGCGATATCTAGTCATTACGTACATGATATAGGCACCACAAGTCTCAAACCGTGTGTTCGCGGGTGGCGCGGGCCGCAGACATCCAAGGGCGGTATCTGCACCAGCCTCTCACAAGAAAGAAATTCCGGTTTACACTCTCATCAGGACTAGTCCATAGAAGGGGGGGCAGGACAGGCAAATGAGAAAACTAATCTTTGCAATCAATATCACCTTGGATGGCTGCTGCGACCACACCAAAGTAATTGGTGATGATGAAACGCATGAATATTTTACGGACCTCATGCGACGAGATGTTGACCTGCAGGTCTTTGGGCGCAAAACCTATGAACTGATGGTTCCTTATTGGCCGGACATTGCAAAGAACTCTGCTGGAGAGACAAA
Organism: Terriglobia bacterium; assembly: GCA_035576145.1. GTDB lineage: Bacteria > Acidobacteriota > Terriglobia > UBA7540 > UBA7540 > SCRD01. The sequence goes on along the minus strand of DATLWV010000154.1, from coordinate 11,849 downwards.
GGCAACGAAGGAATTTGCCGAAGCATTTGTCGCCATCAACAAAATTGTGTTTTCACGATCATTAGACAGCCCTGAAGATAAAAATACGAGAATTGTTCGCGCGAACCTTCAGGACGAAATCCTCAAATTGAAACAGGAACAGGGCAAAAGCATGATTGTCGGTGGTGTCAGCGTTTCTTCTCAACTTATCGAGCTTGGCCTGGTTGATGAATATCGCTTTGTCGTTAACCCGATCGTTGCAGGAGAAGGGAGACGGCTGTTGGAAGGTGTGAGCCTGCCGGAGAAACTACGACTAAGACTTGTTGAGTCAAAGATTTTTAAATCAGGATGCGTGGCGCTTCGTTATTTGAAGCAGTGACAGCGGGCCGCGCATACGTTCCGCCGTCTGGGATACATACGGCTTCTCGCCTTTTGCCTTTGTAGCGCCGGTCCCGCTCCTGCGGGACCGGCACGCTGCGTTTGGAAAATGCCAGGCTAAAGCCCGGCGCTACGCCTGTTGCGGCGCAGGCCGCGCCCCGCAGACATCCAACGGCGATGTCTGCGCCAGCCACGGCAACCAACCGCGAGGGGAATCCAGGCACTTATGAGCGCCGGGCTTTTTAGCGCAGGGATTCAGGGGAAACTTCAACCAGCCCTTTGGCGGTGCCTACCAGCCAACGCCCGCCGACCCAGCCGAGCGACTTGATGTCATTGGAGACCTGATTCCCCTGAAGCCGAAAGATGACCGCGGACCTGGCTGCCAGGTCGAAGCTCACGAAACCGTCGTCCCTCGTTCCCCAAAGGCCACCGTTAATGATGCTGAGGTCGTAAACCGCCATCTTCTTCTTGTCCTCGGTGGTCTTGTAGTGGACATATGTCTTGCGGCTTGGCTGAATTTCAACGACTCCGGCCGCTGAGGACACAAGAAGGCGCCCCTCATAACGTAGGACCGAGTCCGGGTAGGTCAATTCGTAATTGAGTGGGTGGTAACCGTCGCCCTTTTCTCCAGAGTTCTTAAGATTTGCGACCCACGTATAACCCTCGCTCTGCGCTGCTGTGTACCAAAGGGCATCCGGACCCTTCCACATGGCAGGTTTGTCCGACCCTAAATCCTCATAGGTAAGAATCTCTGCCGTCCGGGAGCGGAGGTCAAGCCTGGAAATATCACTAAATTCGCCGATGTAAAGATACCCGCCGCCCCACGAACACGACTCGACCTCTGGGGTAAGGCTCTTCGGAATCTCCGAATAGCCAGGAGCTGTCCAACCGCTCTCTGGCGGCGCCAACACAACCTTGAAACTCTTAATCAGCTCTATCTTTGGCGGGTCGGGATTGATCACGAGCAATCCCACTGGATCAGGCCCGCCCACAAAACCTCCGGGGGATGTGCCTTCCTCTTCCTTTTTCGTTTGCTCCGAATAATTGCCCACGCCCACCACGATCCGGTCCCCGGCAACGCATCCTCCTGCGTACCAGTTGAAGCCGCGCGGGAAAGTGGCAAACCGTGAGAGCGGCTTGGGGCTTCCTGCGCCTTGCATGAACCAGGCGGAGCGCTCTCCCACCAGCACAGCGAATTGCTGCGTGACGAGGATTCGATAAATCTTGGCATCCAGCAGCTTCCGGGAAGGAACTTCCTTGACGCTTACGGAAAGAGGAACCTCGATCACCTTGAACTTCTCTTCTTCTTGCGGCTTGCAGATTGCAGGGAGAAGCAAGAGAGTGCAACAGGCCCCGAAAAGGGTCAGGAGGAGGTTTCGGATGGGTCCCGGTCCAGACATGCACGCCACCTCAAGGGGGCTCAAACCGGAATTAACGTTCGGGCCTTCCGGCAATTGGAAATATACATCCACTTGGGTGCAGGCGAGCACGTTTTTTCCAGACGGTCGCAAGGGCTGACCGGGTACCCCACACGTTACGCAGTCTGGAGTGTATGCGCAATTCTTTCCGCTGAATCATCAGGTGCCGCGCAGGCCGCGCCCCGCACACATCGCAAAGAGCGCGATCCCGCACTGCGGGACGCGACCCGCGTCAGCGCCAGCCCCGTCACCCTGATCCCGCAACGCGGGAGAAGCGTCTCTGCATTTCTTTCAAGCGAAATACGGGGATGCTTCTCCCGCTCCGCGGAATCAGCATGACCCCGGGCGTCTTATGTGTTCCAGCAAATTGCGCAGCTTGCGTTGACGCCGTACCATGGTGACGAGGATGGGCTATTCTCGATGGTGCGGAGAACCTGAATGAATCTGCGGAAGGCTCACGGACCTTCACGGCGGATAGCTATCCCGGCCGTGGGGGTGTTCGTGGCTATTCTCATCGCCGGGCCGGGGCGCTGGAGCGCGGAAGCTCAGCATGGCGCTGTGGCGGGGCAGGGCCATTATCAGCAGGGTCTTGAGGCCCTCAGCAAGCGCGACTGGCCGACGGCTATACGTCAACTCCGCTGGACGCTTGAATACCTACCCAAGTCTCCCGCCGTCCACAATTCTCTCGGGTTGGCCTATCTGCGCAGCGGAGACGCTGACCATGCCGTCATCGAATTCCGCAAAGCAATCGCCTTGAAGCCGGATTTTGCTGAAGCCTACTACAACATGGCCCAGGCGCTCGAGCGCCGCGACGATGAGGGCGGCGCAATCCAGTTTTATCGGTGGGCGGTGCGTCCAGGTCTCCCGAAGGCGGAGGCTCATGATGCGCAGGGATGCCTCCTGGTGCACGAGGGCGACCTGCCGGGCGCGGAATCGGAATTTGAAGCCGCCATTAAGGATGATCCTTCGCTCGCCAGCGCCCATTTCCACCTGGGAACCGTATTCCGGCTTCAGCAAAAGTATCCCGAAGCCGTCGCCGAACTGAAAAAGGCCCTCAAGCTCGAACCTTCAAACGCAAAGGCGCGTGATGAACTTGGGCTGGCTTCCCGGCATTTGAATCCAACGAAGGAGCCCTCACCGGCATCGGCTCCGCGGTAAAGATCGCATACGTCGCAAAGAGCGCGATGTATGCGCCACGCGAATCCGACAAAAAGCTGCAGAGTTAAAGAACAACTCTGCGTTGCCGGCTCAGGGAAGCTGGCAGAGAGGCTGCTGCTTGCGAAGGCTCCTGAGGTAGCCGAAGCCGACCAGTTGATTCTGGGATTCGTCCCACAGGTGCAGGGAAAGAGATTTGAGGCTGGAGCGCAGGGTGATGGCTTTCACCTGCTGGAACATCGCACCCTCGTTGTGGCACTTCTCAAGGTTGTAGTTGGGAATGCGCGGGCTGAGGTGATGGACGTGATGGAAGCCGATGTTGCCTGAGAACCATTGCAGGACCCTGGGCAGCCTGTAAAACGAACTGCCCTCAAGGGCTGCGGTGGTGTAATCCCACTCGCTGTGACGTTGCCAGTTGACTCCTTCAAATTGATGCTGCACGTAAAACAGCCAGACTCCCGCCGTGCTGGCCACCGTAATGATAGAAAGTTGAATCACGAGATATGCTTTGAGCCCCATCACCAGGGTCAGCAGGACGCCCAGGGCTAACATGGCGGCGTTCGTCCAATACACGGAGTAGCGGTCACGCTTGCTGGCGCGGGCGGAGCCAAACCGGTGATACACCAGGAACAGGAACAACGGCACAGCGCCAAGAAGAACGACCGGGTTACGCATCACACGATAGGCAAAGCGCTTCCACCAGGGCGCTTCCAGGTATTCCTGCACCGTCAAAGTCCACACCGAACCCAGATCCCGCCGGTCCAGATCGCCCGAGCCGGCATGGTGCACGGCGTGCTCAAAGCGCCAGAAGTGGTAGGGGGTGAAGGTCAGCACTCCGGTAATGAATCCAATAACGTCATTGGCGGTTTGGGACTTGAAGAATGACCCATGGCCGCAATCGTGGTGGATGATGAAGATCCGCGCCAGAAAACCGCCAGCCAGAATCGACAGCGGCAGGATGAGCCAAACGGACACCGCCAGGCTCCAATCCATGAGAACCCAGAGCGCCACATAAGGCACAAAGGAGTTAACGATCTGAAAGATGCTGCGCCAGCGTGAGGGATGCTGGTACTTAGCTACAACAGCCTTCCAGTCCATGGTTTGGATCTTTCGCTCTGCAGGTTTCAAGAACGAATCCTGGCTTACAAGGTTCAAACACACTCTCCTGCGGGCCGTGTCCGGCCCGTATGCGCCGACATGATGCGAATGGGACTGATGATGGGGGTTGAGGGAGCTGTTAACCTGACCCGAGCAACAGAACCGAGCGCGTTAGACGCAGAACAAGTGTAACACGACTGCAGAGGCTAAAACTGCCAGGACTTTCCTTTTTGCGGATGGGGCGTTTTCAGAATCATCCGGGAGGTAAGCCAAACTACCCTCGGGTTTTGAGGGTGCCGTATTTGCGAACGGCCTGCGCCGGGTCAACAAACCTGTATCCAAGTTCCTGCAGCCCCTTAACGTACTCCTGGGCTTTCTCAATCGGAACGGTGGAGGGATGCAGGAATCCGGCGGCTACGCAACTCTGGCAGACCAGGAGTTCCTTTGCACGGGCAAGCTGGTCGGCAACGGTCATGGTTCCGTCCAGTGAGACATAGCCCAGATCTTCCGGCAGGACCATGACGCCATATTGATCGCGCTTGAGCACCCAGGGCAGCCATCCGACGGGAGGGCGCAGCTCCCATGCCGCCCCAAAAAACTGTGACACAGCTCCATAGTCCACTGGAGACGCCGAGTAGTGCGGTGTCTCCCACATTTGGGGATGTAAGCCCAACGCCTTCAGGTCCGCGAGGCCTTCCGCAATCTGCGAATGCATCCATTCAGCGGAGTCGTTCGGTATCGGACCACGGCGTTCGTGGTCCCAAAACTCATAACCTTCGGCGTCTTCTGACGAGCAGCAATGGTGCAGGCCGTGCAGGATGATAGTCCCGCCGTGACCCTCTGCCCAGCGGAGCGTGTCCACCAGTTCAGAGTTGTCCCGCAGCGATCCAATGACTTTCCCCTGGACACGCAGGTCCGGGATGACGCTGATTCCGTATGGAACATTAACGCTTGACAGGTAATGCACGAAGCTTTCCAATCGCCATGCCGGGGTTATCGCCGACACGTCCTCAAGCCGCAGCATGGCCAGAGGACGCGATGGCAATCGACGCGCACCGATAAACCGCGTCATCACGTCGCAAAAGGCGAGCATTGCGCCCCGTCGAGTAACAGCATCCGTATCGAATGAAATAACTCCGTTCACAAAGAGCGCATGCCCATCCTGAACGATGTAAGGCACCTCGGTCCTGCCGGGAAGGGATGTGTTGTAGCTGGAAATAACCGTCGCGGGCTTCTTGACCTTGAAATCAAGAAAATCATGCAACGCAACGGGAAACGTTTGTCCCTTGAAGCTTACGGTTGTATTTGGCGGGACGGCCACATCCACGCCACCCTCGGTGTGTTTGAAGGCAATTCCCGCTTTCCGTATGGCCGGCATATGATAGCCCGACACGACCAGATGATGCGCCCGGCGCAAGCGGTCCAATGCAGCCGGCGAAAGCTGGGGACTTCCGTCGAGGCCGAGATAGACGACAGCTTTGGCGGATGCCACGTTCTTGATGGGTTCGGAGTCGACGTATCCCCATGAGGTTTTGGCGGAGAAATGGCGCAAAGCAATGGCCACTTGCTCGGCACGCGCCTCCGCAAATTTCTCGTCACCCGGCAAATGATCCACGAGAACAACAATGGGCCCGAAATTACGCGGCAAAATCAACCGTGCGGTCTCGACAGGGACCAGAGGGGCAAGGGCACGCGAAGGTCCTGAAATCAACAGGAGCAAGACGAAAAGTGCCAGAAGAAAACGCTTCATGTTCATACCACGTGCGGAGTCCGCCGCCTCTCACGGTGTGGACGGGCCTGGAATGGTTCGTTCCGCCTTTCGCTCTGTCGCTCGACGTCCTCATCAGGCTGCGCAGAAGAATCTAAAAGTCTTTCGACCAGATGAAGAATACCCGGAAGTCTCCGTAGCTTGACCCATAGGGATTCGACGGGTCGTGGGCCGTATAGAAACCTCGCAGGTAGTTGACTTCAAACTGCAGATCAAGGAGGCGGCGAAAGGGCGCTATGCGCAAAGCGGGCCCCGCCTCAACAACATTGTTGTAAAAATCGCTGTTTGAATCCCTCACCACGTTGATCGCGGCCAGCACCTGCATCGGAAGAAGGTGGGCCGTGGGCAGGTTGACACCCTGCCGAAGTTGGAGATAGCCGATCACATTATTGTTATAGCGGCTGTAGAAACTGATATCGCTGTATGCGTTCCCGGTCATGGAGATGCCGGTGGACCTTTTCTTTGCAGCATCAGCCAGGCTGGTTTCCCAGGGTTTGTACCAGATGAAGCCCGCGCGGTAATCCGGAACAGCGCGCCCCTGGAGCGGCCGGCTCTCCAGGCTGACGGCTGTGCCTGCCTCCGCGTAGAGACTTGTGCCGTGTCCCAGGATGGGGCTTTGGAGCCCGACGGAAAAGACATCGGAGTTGTCGGAATAGATCACGGGCAGGGTACCGGTTGTCGAACGGATGTCGCGTGTAAAGCGCATGCCCAGATAGGGCTGAAGATACGGGCTGGCCCGCAGACCGATCTTGAAGTTTATGGGATTAATCTGGTTGGCGAAACGCGACTCATAAAATGGAGCAACGTAGGCGGAGGCAAACCACCAGGCTGATTGCTGCCTGACCTCTTTAAGCGCCGCAATTGCCTGCCCGCTCACCCGCAGATCCTGATTAAGGCGTTCGGCCTCAAACATTTCCCGCGCCTTTGCCAACTTCCCGGTTTCCTGATAGATGTACCCCAATTGAAGTGTTACCGCACTGTCGCCGGGGTCCGCTATGTGGGCCTGTTCGAAAAGGCTGAGCGCCTCTTCACGATGGCCTTGCTCAAGCAGGTCATATGCTTTCTGTTTCTGCGCCTCGAGCTCGGAGGCGCGCAGATCCTCGAGCGCCTGCCGGGCGGGCTGGGAAATTTCAGGATCAACGCTGCTTTGCGCGGCTGCGAAGTACTTTTTCGCTGCGGGATTATCATTAAATTGCAGGTACAAGTAACCGAGCTCAAGAGCGATTTTCAATTGCTCGGGATGATCGCGATACACGGCCTCGAATTCTTTGGCGGCATCTTTGGGAGAGCCGGCAGCCTGTTCGGTGTAAGCAAGGTCCGTGCGCCATTCAGCATTCGATGGGTCCGAGGCAAGAGCCTTCTGGAATTCGCGGATAGCGGCCTCGTAGTGCTTCAATGACAGTTCCTGGTAGGCTTCGTCAGCAGCCGCAGAACCGGGAACTTCGGTTGTCTGGCCTGCGGCGGGCGCCGCCAGGGAAAGCATCAGCCCCGCAAGGATGCACGCGACGGCCCCAGGGGTTCTGACCAACCGAAAAAGGTTTAGCTGGTTCTTCATTGGAGGATCCCCTTTGCTTCGGCAACCGGCTCGGGTTGTTGTGAGCGAAGCGCTGCGGCGATCACCTGCGGCGAGACCAGTCCCTGGTCCTGCAAAACTTCGCCAAGCCTTTGCTGGGTCAGCTTTTGGGCAAGCAGCGCCTGTTCAAGCTGGCCGCGGTTGATCATTCCGGCATTTACCAGAATTTCTCCAAGGTGCAGCCGGCCGGAACCCTCAGCGGAAATATAGGCGCGGCAGATTGCAAATCGCAGGTCATTCTCACCAGTCAGGCTCAGGTGCACGGGCTGGCCCAGCACCTCTTCCAGACTATACTTCAGGTCTGGAGAGGGACTTGCGCAGGCGACCTTGAAGGCGCCGCCCGAGAACGCCACCGGCAGCGCGAGCATGTCTTGCGCCATTTCCCGGGGAAGCTTCTCCAGCCAGCTTCGTTCGATCTTCAGGTGGTTAAAGGCGAAGAGCGAAACCCCAAACTGTCTGGCGAGCACCGGCAACAGGTCTTCTTCCCTGATGTATCCCAGGCGCTGCAGCACTTCGCCCAGCTTTCCACCCCTCTCCTTTTGGGAAAGCAGGGCCTCGCGCAGCTGGGCCACATTGATCATCTGTTCCTTGAGCAGCAAATCGCCAATCCGCCGCCTGAATTTACGCAGTTGTTCGGGCATGGGAAAAGCATGGTCAGTCTTCTGCCATGCCGCCCGGCGGCCTGTGATTTCAGCCGTCACAAACCGCTTGATCGCAACGGCGGCAGCGCAGAAATTTACAACATTGCTCACCACAGCCCGGGGAACCGCAAGCAGGGCCTGATTCCAGCTTGAAACTCTGCGCACGGCTACCATGCGCTGCACCAGGCGATTGACCATCAGGCAGGTGTCGATCAGGATTATGTCCCAGACCCACGGCGCAGGCACCAGTGACAGAAAATGATCAGGCGGCTGAGTGAACAACAGCACCACCCAGTAGATCAGCACCAGGTAGCCGAGGGCATTAATATCGTTGGTGAGCAACGCCTTCCGGTCCCGGTAGAGCATGTACCGGCACCAGAAACCTCCCTGCCATCCCAGGTTCTTCCATCCCTGAATCGCGATGCCGAGTATCCAGCGTGACTTCTGGCGAACGGCCAGGCGAAACTTGTCCGGAAAATATTCGCGTACTGCAACCAGCTCGAAGGTCTGGCGAACCTCCTGCCGCTTCCGCCAGAAGCCGCGGGTGACGAGGTGGGAGCGTAGTACGCTGAACTGGGCCATAATGCCTTGACGGTTGAAAGGCAAAAGAGAAAAACCAAGATCATAATCTTCTGTCAGCGTGTTGACGTTGAACAGCTGGTTCCCCCGCGCTTTCGAAACCTCGTCCAGCGTCGCGCGGCTGAATCCGGTCCCGACTCCGGCCGAGGGAATAACGGATGCCAGGCGCTCGCGTACGATAATGTCTTTGGAGTGGTATTCGGCAAATTCATCGAGGTAAGTTCCCGCCGTCCAATACCTGGCCGGCCTCTCCAGCGGAACCACCGGCAGCTGCACCATGTCCTTGCGTGGGATGAGCCAGTTGAGGAGCCTCAACTCGAGCGGATGCACGACATCTTCCGAGTCGTGCAACACCACGATCTCATAGTGGATGCCCCTTTCCTGTTCGGTGAGTTGCATGGCCTGGTAGACCCAGTTCATGCAATCCGCCTTGCTGGTGGGGCCCGGGTTGGGACAGACGACCTTGTTGACCTGGTGGTACCGCTCGCGAACCGATTCAACGGCGAGCTGGGTGGCTTCGTCGTTTGGATAGGTCCCGACAAAGATGTCGTACTTGCCATAGGTGAGAGTCTCGACCGCGTTCTGCAGCATCCGGTCGATGACCCCCGATTCACGCCAGGCGGGAATCAGGATAGCCGTCCATTTCTCAGGCTTGCTCTCAAGATCATCTTCGGTGATGGGACGAATTCGATGCTTGAGGAAGTTTTTGCGGTAGAGTTCCCGGAGCCAGTAATAGACGTCCACAAAGAGGTCGTCGAGGCCGCTCACAAGAAAACCGACGGCGACAATCACATTAAGAATGACGAAGATATGATGTACCATTAGGACCTGCCATTACCCGTCTTGATCAACCCACCAGCCTCAAAATCACCCTCATACTTGCAGGACGCCCGGCTCATATTGACGCACTGTTTTCCCACAGAGTGCCCTGGCTATTCGCTCGGCCGCGTGGCCGTCGCCATAAGGATTTACCGCCTGGGCCATGCGCCTGTGCTCGCCCGGATTATCGAGCAGACGAACAACTTCGGAGACAATCCGGTCGGGGTCCGTACCCACCAGCCGGACATTGCCGGAGGCAACTGCTTCAGGCCGCTCCGTTACTTCGCGGAGGACCAGAGCCGGCACTCCCAGCGCCGGCGCTTCCTCCTGAATCCCGCCGGAATCGGTCAGCACGACATGGGAATGCCTCATCAAATGGATCAGCGAAAGGTATTCCAGAGGAGCGCTGAGAATAATATTGGGGACCCCTCCCAGGAGTTGATGGACGGGTTCCCAAACGTTCGGATTCCGATGAACCGGATAAAACAGCCGAATGCTGTCACCGTACCGCGCCGCGATATCGCGAAGGGCAGCGCAGATTCGGACAAGGGGCGCGCCAAAATTCTCCCGGCGGTGCGCCGTGACCAGGATGATTCTTGCCCCGGACCCCAGAACTTCCCTCCCAGCCTCGCCCAGCGAATTGGGTTCCCATGACATTGTCTGCACCGAGCGGAGCGCGTCGATCACCGTATTGCCGGTCACCATCACCTGCGACTCGGGAACTCCCTCGCAGAGGAGGTTTCGCCTGGCTGCCTGGGTGGGAGCAAAGTGAAGGTCCGCAACCATCCGAGCTACACTGCGGTTGACTTCCTCAGGAAACGGTCGCCACTTATCATGGCTTCGCAAGCCCGCTTCGATATGCCCAACTTTCACTCGGGTGTAGAACGATGCGAGAGCCGCCACCGCAGCCGTGGTGGTGTCACCCTGGACAAGCACCCAGTCCGGCTGGACGGCTGCCAGGATAGGTTCCAGGCTGGTGAGCACTGCAGCTGACAGCACCGAAAGTGATTGGTTCCTCTGCATCAAATTGAGGTCATAATCCGGCACGATACCGAAAAGGTCGAGCACCTGATCGAGCATTTCCCGGTGCTGGCCGGTTACACAGACCCGCGAGACGACTCCCTCGGTAGCCTGGAGTTTGTGGATGACCGGCGCCACCTTGATGGCCTCAGGCCGGGTCCCGAAGATCGACAGGACCCTTATATCCGGACGGATGAAAAGGCGGTCATGCCGCGCGCTTCTCCACTCCGGTGCTATTCCGAGTGCCGGCGACGACGGTACTTGTATGGCGGGCGGCCCTGCCAATGTTTCTTCCGTCGAAGTTAGTTTTCCGCCGGGTAAGATCTGAATTTCCGTATCACCCATAAGTTGGCTCCCCCACGATTACAGCGACAAAGGTGTCAGGACTGCAGCCACAACCTCTGGACGACCATTAAGAAATCCAGACGATGCTGGCAAGTCAGCAGTTGTTCGCGAAATGCCAAACGTGTGGCCAGGGAGGATTGCGCTGGAATTCGCTCGAAGGATGGCGCCCCTGGTTACTCAGGCCGGCTCGGCCAAAGGTCTGGCCGAAACAGCTTTGAGAACAAGAGCCCCGCACCAAGTCAAATTGGCAGGTGGCGGTTGCCACGCAAATTTCGACTCAGAATACGGACGCGGCCCCTTGGTCAAATGACAGGAACCCATCCGCTTTCCTCTCTAGTTAATATTCCAATTTGTACTGATCACCTTGTTTGGAACGGGCTGGACTACACTAAAGGTTAATGCAGTGGAAATCTTACCTCTGGTTGACCGGACCCCGAAGTTGGGCTTTGCTACGACCTCCCCGCATTGCTCATATGTGTGATCCCACGCTCGGTCTCGGTCCCCCCCTTTGCCGATTCGTCAGGCTGAATAGCGCTAATTTAACTTCCGTCTGTCCACGAGTGGTGCCTGTCAACGTCCTCGAACGTCAAAGATTGGGGACAACAGTCACTCGTTTTGAGCTTTCGCTCGTTTCACTGGAGGGACAAGCAAGAAAGTTGCCAATCCCTCGTTTGCTTGCGAAAACATACCAGCGGCCTCCCTCCCATACGTTTCGGGTCGCGCTGCTCGGTTAACTTGTTGGTTAATATGCCCCATGGGCATCGAATTGCCGAACTCCGCCCTTATCACTGTGTTAGAGCAATCGCCCTCATCATTGCCCCAAACACGGGGAAGGCTCAGGATGAATTTAACCCGGCAAATTGCACTACGTGCCAGTTCAGAATTTTGCGCAGTGCAATCAGCATTCTCCTGACATGCAAAGTTTTGCACTTTTCCGGCGGCTCACAAAACATGCGCCATAAATATAGGCAATCCTTGTGGTTACTTCGAATGCAACATATTGCGCGATCGTGCACTATCGTTCGCACCCCGCTGGTTGCGCCCTGATTGATCGCGAATGGGAGGACATTCTGCAG
>DATLWV010000153.1:0-14796 GCA_035576145.1 Terriglobia bacterium | reverse complement strand
ACGTGGAAGGTGTCCTGGCGGGCGAAGCCGGCATCTTCCGGAACCACGCCGCGCTCCAAGCCATGGCCATTCTTGCGCGAACCTGGGCCCTGCGCTATGTGGGGCGTCATCGTGCGCAAGGTTTCGATTTCTGCTCTCTCACTCACTGCCAGGTGTTCCGCCTGCCTCGCAGCCCGAGGAAACGCTATTCTCCGAAAATCATCGACGCCACGCGCACCACGGAGGGTCTGATTCTTAAATACCGCGGCCGGCTGGCCGACCCGTACTTCACCGCCGTCTGCGGAGGCGAAACGGAGGCCGCCGCCAATGTCTGGCCCGACCGAGGCGAGCCGTATCTGGTGAGCATTCACGATTCTTACTGCGCCGCGAGCGCGCATTCTTCCTGGCAACGGAAAATTCAATTGGATCGCATTGCGCCCATCCTTCGCCGCGGTATGGGCCTGTCGGTGCGCGGCAACGTGAGTGATATGAGAGTGGCCACGCGTGACAGTTCAGGGCGGGTGCGGACACTGGAAGTTCTGGCGGCCCGCAGATTTCTAGTTGATGCCAATCAGTTCCGCTATGCCGTCGGTGAACAGCTGGGCTGGGACCTGCTGAAGAGCAATCTTTACAGCGTGCGGCGGAGCGGCGATGAACTGGTTTTCGACGGGCGCGGATTGGGGCACGGAGTTGGATTGTGCCAGGCCGGGGCCGATGGCATGGCGGGATTGGGAGCAAGTTACCGGGAGATCCTCGCGCATTACTTCCCGGGCACGACGGTAGAGAAGTTTGGGATGGCAGTGGAGCGCGCTTCGGATCCCATTGCGTCAAGCGAGCATTTCGAACTCGCGTATCCGGAAACGCAAAGGCGGTGGGTGAACCACGCGTTGAACCAACTCGAAAGCTGGCGCAGGGTTCTCGCGCAGTATGCAGGCCCGCCAGAGAAAAAGGTCCACGTGGAAACATGGAACACCACACTCGAATTTATTCGTGCCACGGGTCAACCGGGATGGGTTGCAGGCAGCAGCGATGGCAAATCGATTTTCTTGCAGCCGCTGGCCACGCTTGCCGCCAAGAGCGTTCTGGTTTCGACGCTGCGTCACGAACTGACGCACCTGATACTCCACCGGCTGCGCACGCCCGGCGTGCCGGAATGGTATGAAGAAGGCCTCGTGCTTTATCTTACGGGTGAACCTATCTCGAGCGGCGCACCCATGCACGCTAGTGCCCGCGCACTTGGGCAGTCACTGGCGCGGCCTCGTTCCGCGGCAGAGATGCACGCCGCCTACGCGCGAGCAGCACTTCTGGTTCGGCGCCTTGCAGGGCAGCGCGGCCCCGGGTCTTTGTGGGAGGTGCTCGAGCACCCCTCGCCGGACGATTTGAAGTGGCTTAAGCGACAGGAGGCGACCCCGTTGGCGCCGTGACAGCCGGTGTCGCAAGGCGGGCCAGCGCCAACACCCAGAAGAGCCAGCCAATGGTGACCAACAGCAGTGCAATGCCGTTGCGGGCCAGGAACTGCGCGTAGTCCCAGGCTCCCGGCTTGAACACCGGTCGCGAGGTGGCAAGTCCCCACACTAGCCCGCCGAAAACAAACAGGCTAAGCAGGCTTGTGAGAAAAACGGAGAGACTGACTGACTGGGCCAGCGTTTGCCGGGCGTTTCGCGGAACCATTGCTTGTGGCGGGCTTGAATACTCGAGCAGCCATGTGATGACAAATCCTGCATAGATGATCCAGATAATCGCTTCGACAAACCACAGGATGCTGGCGATTATCACGGAACTGACTGGGTTCTGCAGCTGAAACGTGAGGAACGACCCCACGTTGAGCGCGTGGGCGTCGAGCCAGCCGAACACGGCACCGAGCACAAGGTACAGAAGCGTTCCTGCCAGGACAACCAAAAACGTGCGCCCCAGGCGTCTCTTTTCAAAGTTCAGGATTTTTCGCAGGCGGAATTGCCGGTCTCTAACGGAAGCAACCGATGACGCGTTTGCTGCGCTGCCCGCCAGCACCGCGAGGGCAATCCACACCAGCGCGAGGAACCATACGACCGTCAGCGTCAACACCCACACGGACGATTCCGGTAGCCAAAGCCACTCGTATGCCCCCAGCCCCCAAAGGCCAGCAACAGCCGCAAGCGTCAGGACATAGATGGGGCTGCGCGCCACGACGCCCAGGCTTTGCGTCCAGACCGGTCGGATAGCTCCAAGGTTTTTCATCACCACCGCTTCACCTCATCATTGTTGCCGGAAAAACTCTCAACCGTTCTTTGAGGGCTGGTCGTCGGGCGTTGGCCTCCGCTCCCCGCTGATTAGATATGGTCACCGTCATGCTGTTGGTGGACGACTGCCGTGCCGGGTCGTACATGGGCAGTACGCGCGCCGGGTTGGCTTGGTAGGTTCCAGGCTCAACCGCTTTCAGAAGATAGTGGAATTGACCCTGCCCGCGCCGGAAAGTGGTTGAAAACAGCGCCGCGCGGTCATCATGAAATTCCCGCCGTGTGTAATAGTAGTCCCACCAGGGTGGTTGTTGCTTCAGCGGATAGAGGCTTTCCTGCTCGACGAATTCGAAGCCGGCCGGGATGGGATCTTCAATTTGCAGATACTGTTCGTCGCCCGTCGCGCTCACCGTCAATCGCACCTCGATGACATCTCCACTATTGACCGGCCCCTGGATGGACTGTTCGGTATAGAAGATCTGGTTGCCGTCTTTTTCCGGCACCAGCTTGAAATATTGCCGAACCACGTTGAGGGAGGTTGCCCCCACCGGCGCGGGCTTCGGTTCGCGCGTGAAGTATGAGGCAAACGCCGACCAGTAAAGAACGCCGGGACCGCTCTTGGTGATGCGCACCTCGTTTGCGCCCGCGTGCAACTGAGTGGCATCTGCCGTTATGGTGATCGGGAGCGGGTTCTGGACATCTTTTTCGGTCACGTGACGTTCTGCCAGTTTCCGACCGTTCACATAGACGCCCAGCGTGTAGTTTGGCTTCAGTTCGCCGGAAACTTTCAGATAGTCGATCAGGCCGAAAATGGCAGTGGCCGTCTGTTCCGTCGAGGTCCAGTAGTAACCGTCCGAGCGACGGTCGATCAGCCAGCGCGCGGCCTTGGGCAGCAAATCACTTTTCGGGTCGAGGTGGGCGAGCGCCTTAAGGGCGAACGCAGTGGCCTCGAAGGAATTATCCGTTGAGAAATCGAGCATAAACTCGCGTTCCGACCTCCAGGAGGCGTAAGGCCCTTCCTGCTTGACCGTCTGCTCGAGCCGTTTGACAAATTCCGGTGCTCGCTGGTCCTCCATGCGGGCGAAGGCAAGCGCCAGCAGCGCGTTTCCGTAGGGTGAGAGCTGGTCACCGGAATTGACTATATTGTCCAGGAGGTTGGGCGCCAGGTCGCCGTTGTAGAGAGAATTCTGTCGCAGGCGCTGCTGCATCGCATAGCTGATATTGGCCGGAAGGTCCTTGCGTGTTGCCTCCAGAGCCCGCGAAAGAGGCATCCCCGGCTTCAGGCTGGTTTCCAGAGCGTAAATCATGTAAGCCAGGATGTCGGGCACGGCGTTCTGATTCTCATTGAGCTGTTTCACCAGCGATTCACGCCCGCGCTCCAGTCGTTCCTCGTCAATGGTGTAGCCGGCGCCGCGGGCTTGTGCCAGCCCGGCCACGACATAAGCAGTCATAAAAGGATGCGTCTCATCCGTTTCCCACCAGCCCCAGCCGCCGTCGTCGTGCTGGAACTGGTATAGCCGACGCAGTCCGGCGGCAATTTTGGATTCGAGTTCCACTGAAGGCGGCGGCGCCTTCAAGCCCAACTCCTTTACGGCCTGTGCCACCAGGACGTCGGGCAAGAAGCTGGACATCGTCTGCTCGACGCATCCGTAAGGATAAGTCGAGAGGTAGTCGAGTGCCGACATCATCGTTCCCGCCACAGAGGGTGCCAGGTCGATCCGCAACGTGGATGCTCCGGGATTGATGTCGGGCGGCAGCGCGAGCGTCTGAGTGGTATTACCTTTGTCGCCGCTCAGTGTGCCACTGCGGGCTGCGTTCAATTGCAATCCCCACGGGTGCACAGGAATGGTGAGCTCCAGCGCGTCAGACTCTTCGTTGGTCAGAGCCTTGCCCAGAAAGTCCGCCGCGCCGATGCTGGATGCGCGCACGTTCCAGGTGACGGTGGCCTCACCCCTCTGGGGAATGTTCACCGTGCTCTCGGCAGGGCTCTCTAGTTCCACGCCTTTCGCGGCAAGGGAGACGTGCGCCGTCGTATCGTGCATCAAATAATTGTGCACGATGCCGGTTACGGTCATGGTATCGCCCTGGGTCAGGAAGCGCGGCACGTCCAGCCGCAAAATCAGATTCTTGCGCGTGATCACCTTCTGGATTACCTGACCTACCAGCGTGTTCGCGGTCACAGCGCGGACGGTGGCCCGCCAGGTCGTTAGTGAATCCGGCCAGGTAAAGGTGGCGCGGGCTTGGCCGGCGGAGTCTGTCACCAGCGACGGCATCCAATAGATGGTGTCGGGGAAGTACTTGCGCACCTTGGGCTGGACCAGTTGCGCCGGATTCTTAAAGTCGGCGAGCGGCGTCGGGGCCCGCAGTCGCGCCAGTTCCATCCGATGGCTGCCCGAGTAGCCCGTAAACCAGTAAACGGTGGAGAATTGCGTCTGCACCTGGTTCCAACCTCGCGCGTAGAACACCTTGTCGGGCGGCGGGGTGGCGTCGGGCCGGACAGCGTAGATGGCTTCATCCACCACGCCCAGGCTCACTTCCGCGCTCACAGGTTTGCCCTGGGAGTTGCGCGTGGTAACAGTGTAGGTGACTTTTTCTCCAGGCTTGTATTGAGCCTTGTCAGTGGCAACGGAAACGTTCAGTATCTTGTCAGCGGGAGGGACAGCAACGTTCTTGGTGTTTTCAAAGAGTTGCTCGTCCTTGACGAAGGCGACGCCGATAAAGAAATTCGGCTCATCGCGTTCTTCGATAGGAACGTCAACCGTCACCGAACCAGTGTCGCTGGTATGCGTAGACCATGTGTAGACCCGCTGGCCTTCAGTAGTGACCAGCACATTGGCGCCCGGTTTATGCGTGACGATCAGCACGTGCGCGGTGTCGCCGGGGTGATAGAAGTGCTTGTCAAGATAAATATCCGGTGACTGGTACCGCTGGGCCATCTCGCCGTACTCCGCGCCGGCCACCCAGAGACTGGTTTCGAAGTGGGCCTGGCGCTGGTTGGAATCAACTGCCATTCCCACCAGCGTGACATCGCTCTCCGACGGCACGGAGTATTGATAATGGGCCACGCCGTTGGCATCGGTGGTGACGGTGGCGCTGCCCAGTTGTTTGCGGCTGGATGTTTGTCGCCAGGGCTGCAAGGTGGGGCTGGAATAAACATTGGTATAAAATGCCAGATTGACAGCGGCAGAAATGGGTTTCGAGTCGTAGTCGAGGGTGCGCACCGTGACATTTGCCTGGTCGCCGGCGCGATAGACGTAGCTGTCAGTGTCCAGGATGATCACTACCGTTGAATAAGTGGCCAGCACGCTATGGCCGCCGCTGATGTCGCGGTTGCTGGCGTCCATCACCTGCGCTTCAATCCGGTAAGTGGCGTCGCGCTTGCCGGACTCGTCCACTTCGGTCGGGATTCTGACCGTCATTCGGCCGTTGGAGTCCAGTACGCCCGTTCCCTGGCTGATCTCGCCGCCGTAATAGCTGTCATCCGGGCCGGAATCGTCTCCTTCAAAATCTTCGCCGCCCCACAAGATGCGCCAATAGGGAAACGTGTAGCCGGCGCGGTAGACCGAATACTTTACCTTGCCCTGCGCCACCGGCTCGCCAAAGTAGTAGCGGGCTTCGATGGTCGCTTCAATGTTCTCTCCCTGCAGGTACCGCGGTTTACTGGTGCCGACTGAAACCTCAAACTCCGGCTTCTTGTACTCCTCCACGTCAAACGAGCCGTAAACCGAGCTGCTGCCCACGTGGGCGACAATCTGGTAAACACCCAGGGCTGCCAGTGGACTTAGCGTCAGCGCGCCGTGAAATGAACCGAACGGCGATAGGTCAAGCTCTTTCTGGTAGACGGTTTTCTGCGTGGGATCCGTCACTTGCACAGTGACGGAGCGGGGAACGTCCAGGTTAAATTGCCCGGCCTCGCGCGCACGCACGATGCCCTTGAACTGCACTTCGTGCGTCGGGCGATAGACCGGCCGGTCCGTGTAAAGGTAACCGACAATCGTGGTGGCCGAGGTGTCCCAGTACCAGAATGACTCAATGCTGGTGGCCGCTACGTCGTCGCCGGACTCCGCCACCATTATGGCGTCCTGCACCTTGATCTGGCCGAACTTCATGACCGAAACGCCGGAGGCGTCCGTGTTTGCGCGCCCCACTTCCTGGTGGTTGTTGAAGACGACGGTCGTTGCTCCGGCCACCGGAACGCCAGTGTTGCGGTCCACCACGTAGAGCAGCATCTGGCCGGGAGCATTTTTCGACACCATGGCCAGACTGGTGATCATCAGCAGCGTGTAGGCGCGCAGGCTGCCGTCGGTCACCTCAACCAGGTAGAGACCCTTGTTGTGCAGAACAACGGGGATCTGCTGGTACTCTGTGCCGCGCGTTCTGGGTAGCAGTTCGCGCCACCCCAGCACCAGTTGCTCGCGGTTCAGCAACGGCACCTGCGCGTAAGCAGCGATATCCAGCGGAATTCGCTTCCGCAGTTCGCGCTTGCGGACCACGGCTGCGTGGTACTTTGCGCGCGTCTGATACTGAAGCTGGAAACGGAAGAAGTTACGGATCCTCAACCGCAGGTCGCGCTTCCAGTTGTGGAAGCGTTCAAGCAACGTTTTCCTGCGTGCCAGTTCCTGCTTGATGCCGCCAAACGAGTGTGCGTCACGCAGCTTGGAAAAGAAATTGACGGGATCCATCACCCGATAGACGCGGAAATCGAGGTGGTCCACCTGCCGGAAGGTTATTGAAACTTTTGGTTGTTGCGCAGGCGAGAAGGTCCGCGAGGTTGAAACCGTAAAGAAGGGCTCTTTGGATGTGGAGCTTTGGCCGAAGGCTGCAGGGGCGAGCACCGTCATCATTACTGTCACAACGGCGAGTTGTACAACTGGGGGGACGATTCTCGTCCGTCGCAACTGTGCTTTCAACTGTTCAGCATTCTTCAAGGCCGTCTGCTCCGTGGCAAAAGTTTCCTATCGCAACAGCTCAAAACGGTATACGCCCAGAAATCGCGGGTTGGAGGCCAGCGGCCGCCAGCGGGGGTCCGGGATCTTCATCAGCATTTGCACCTCCATCTCGCGCACCTGGCCCGCCTGCCCGTTGATGTCGCCCGTGTGATAAACCACCCAGTCCGCGGCCTGCGGCTGAAAGTACGACCGGCCCACAAACAGCATTGAGTGGTAAGCTTCATGCTGACCCGGCTGATAGTAGAAAAAAAGGTCTCCGGGCCTGGCGGCGCGGACGTCACGGGAGACAAAGAAGGTGTTAAAGTGCAGCAGTGTGGCCGCATCGGCAAATTGCGCGAAGGAACCATCCGCGAGATCGCCGGGCGCCAACGGTCCGGCCCTCGTTCGGAACAGATTCGGGCCCAGGACCCATTCCGGGTAAATGAATTCCTGAAGTTCGCCGAAGCTCGCCTCATTCTCAATCTGCGCCGCCACGCCGGGGTGTGCCGAAAGGACTGATCTGAGCCACGCTGACGTATGGGCCATCAGCGCGTTGCGAAAGGCAAAGCGGATCAATCCAGCGCAATCGTGAATTTCATCCGATGCCCCTGGGGACGGAGCGTAGTATTGCGCTTCTGCCAGAAAAGTCAGCCAGCGGATGAACGTTGCTCGGTCTTCCGGGCGGACGATGCGTGCGGCGTCCGGAAAGCCGTCGTGCAGGCTATCGTTTTCTACTGCAGAATGCGAAGCTCCGGATGAATTCAAAACGGGAGCAGTTTCCGTTGTGTTTGTGGGTCGGTTTGAAGCCCTCTCGATGGGCACGAAGCCCGCAGCTCCGCTGGCGAGTACCACGGCTATCATCACGGCCGCTCGCAGAAGATGGTGCCCAGGTTGAGTTACACCAGACATGGCGCTGTGACGATCAAGGGGTGATGCGGTCTGACGCGCTGATTCTAGCACCCCCAGAGTGATTGCGCAATTCGATCCTTCATCTCGCTAAAGCAGCCTTCGTACTCGCTGCGCAAACCATTAAATGAAACAACAACCCAGCTCGCCGTATAACGGCCTACCCTATCCGCTCACCTCAATGACTCAACTAATCTTTGGGTCGACCGTTAGGAGGTGGCTGGCCATGATGAACTCAAAGGGCATTAAATAGAAGACCTGCCGACCGAAAACAAAGCCCGGACCGCCTGATCTGGACCACGCTAAATCGGCAGTGCTTAACAGCCTGCGTTCACCAGAGTCACAACGAGGCTATCCAAATTCGTTCTTGCCCTCGTCTGTGTCACATGGTGGAGGGAGAAATGCAGCAGATTCGATTCCCGTTTGGCCATGTTTCGGTCGAGACAACCGAGGTGTACCTGGGGAGCAAGCAGCGGGTTCACGGTGCCGCGAACGATCGGCTGGGTGTCAAACCCTAAACCACCGACGGGCGCAGCCGAGCGGTTAGCCGACTTACCGTCAAGTCAATCGTGGTCGGTAAGCCGTTTGGTATTCTCCGGTAGCAATCGTCGTTGATCGTGTGTCCGCCTCAGATGGACTCCGGCTCATCATAGGCCTGAACCACTTCGACGTGACGCTCCCGTTGTGAATCTGGCATTTTCGACCTTCATCCTTACCTTTCGTAAGTGGATATCCCAACCTCACACGAGAAGCGGTCTGATTCAGGGAAGGATTCTGCGGTCCTCGGGTAAGTGGGCCCTTTACACGCGAGCCTTTCCAACGCTTAAAAACTCACAACCCCGGCAACGAACTGGTTCCGACCATCACAGGGCAAAGGCGTGCGAGTCGCCAACTTCCTATACAACCGCATCGTAAAGGGCTGCCCGCAATGGGGTGCACATTTTGCTTGACAGGCAAAAAGCAGATATATAAGATACCGATCTTGAAAATCGATGTCGATAACTGATAATATCAGGTTGTTCTCAGGACTGATTCGGCTGCATGTTCTTTACCACGCGTCCAAGGAGCCCATCTTCGGACTGGACATGATCCGAGAGCTCCGCCGTCACGGGTACGAACTCAGCGCAGGAACGCTCTACCCTCTTCTGCACGGCATGGAGAAAGGCGGCTACCTCAAGTCGACGCGAGAGCTCTGCCACGGGCACTTCCGACGATTCTATCGGGTTACCCCGCTGGGTCGCCGGGCCCTAAGAGAAGGACGAGCGAAGGTTCGGGAGCTATTTGGAGAACTGTTCGAGGAGGTCGGCAAGCGTCGAAGCAACTGAGGCCTCAAGAAGCAGCCGAGTCCCACATCTAACGTCCGCATGGGATTGAAGTGATTTGAAATGGGGCGCAAGAAGAGTCTAAAGGTGACGACCGATCGTTTCGGACGGCGAGAGCTTCTGCGTGCAGGCGCAGGATTATTGCTTACCAGCGCGGCAGCGAGTGCCAGAACAAGCTCAGGCGACGCAGGCGATTCGGCAGCGGCCTCCGCTTCCGCTCAATCGGAGCGCCCTGATGCGACGGTTCGAATTGGTACCGACCTAATCGAGATCTCGCCGCAGCGTATCCTTTCCACGGTTACTTACAACGGCCAGTTCCCTGGCCCCTTGCTTCGCCTGCACGAGGGCAAGGGGATCACGGTGGACATCCACAATGACACGGATACCCCAGAGCAATTGCACTGGCACGGTCAGTTTGTACCGCCAGACGTGGATGGTGCCGCTGAGGAGCGAACGCCTTACGTTCCAGCCCACGGCATGCGTCGCATTTCTTTTGTTCCACGGCCGGCAGGCTTCCGCTTCTATCACACGCACGTGCGCGGCGGGAGCGACCTCCACCGTGGTCAATACACCGGGCAGGTGGGGCCGGTCTACATCGAGCCCTCCCATGATGCCGGCGACTACGACCGCGAGGTATTCCTCGTCCTGAAGGAGTTTGAACCTTTCTTCAGCCAGGGCGGCGACATGGCCCAGGACTTCCTCACTCCTTCGACCGAGGAGAAGGAGCTGAAAGAAAGGGGCGATAGCGCCATGCGGGCGTCCCTGGCCCACGGAATGCCGCACGGGTATGAGGTGGGTTACCGCCTGTTCACGATCAACGGAAAGATGCTGGGGCACGGCGAACCCGTTCGCGTCAGGCAGGGCGAGCGCGTCTTGTTCCATGTGCTGAACGGCAGCGCGACCGAGATTCGGAGCTTGGCGCTTCCCGGCCATCGCTTCCGTGTTGTGGCGTTGGATGGGAATCCCGTTCCGAAACAGGTGGAAGTGCCCGTGCTCTGGCTGGGAACTGCGGAGAGAGTTTCCGCCATTGTCGAAATGAACCATCCCGGGGTCTGGACGATGGGTGACCTCGGCGATGACGACCGGAACCGTGGGATGGGTATCGTTGTGGAATACTCCGGGCGAACAGGCAACCCGCAGTGGGTGGCTCCTCCGGCCGCCCGCTGGGACTATACCCTTTTCGGAAGCGACCGCCAATCCCAACTCAAACCGGACGAGACGTTTGAAATGACCTTTGCCAAGGAGAACGCGGCCGAGAATGGATTCAATCGCTGGACGATCAACGGGGTGGCATTCGATCGGAAAACCATGCCGGTCATGTACCATCTGAAGCACGGGAAACGGTACCGGCTCCGCATGCGAAACGCCAGCGATGACATTCATCCTGTGCACTTGCACCGTCACACATTCGAAATAATAAAGTACGCGGGAAAACAAACTAGCGGGATCATGAAGGACGTGATCATGGTGGGAGGGTACCAGGAGGCGGAGGTCGATTTCACTGCTGACGATCCCGGCCTCACGCTCTTCCACTGCCACCAGCTATTGCATATGGACTTCGGCTTCATGGCGCTTTTCGATTATATCTGAGATCCAAAGTCTGGACCCATCGGGGCCATCTGGGGCAAGGCTTTTACTTCACATGCACTGAATAGGGGGAGCCATGAAAAGCGAGTTGACGCGCTTCTCTCCGACGGATTGTGCTGCCCGGTCGGGAACCATTATCTTCACTGCCGGTTCAGTTGAAGCGTCGTTTGAAGGTGGCGATTGCAATTCGATGTTTTAAGGAAGGATATTCGACCGTGCTGAAAAGACCTATCCAACGTTTTGCCGCCCTGCCGGTCCTTCTTATCGCGGTGCTGGGCGCTACCAGCCGGCTCAAGGCCGCTCCTCCTCAGGCTGCGAAACCGCAGACTTTTACATTGGAAGAAGCTGTTAACTACGCCCTCGCGCATTATCCCGCAATGCAGGCCGGGCGCGATCAGGTGGAGGCTGCCCGCGGTGTCGTCGACTTCGCTCGCACGAACTATCTGCCGCAGCTTGACTCACTCTGGCAAGCTAACCGCGCAACCTCGAACAACGTGATGGGCATTATGTTCCCACAATCGGTGGTTCCAAGCATTCGTGGGCCCGTCTTGCCATCTTCGACGAGCACCGCCTGGGGAAGCATTGGCGGGCTGTTGTTTTCATGGCAGCCCTATGCCTTTGGCTATCGCCATGCGAAAGTGAATCTCGCGCGGACTGGAGTTGACCTGGCTTCGGCAAATCTTGCGATGACTCGTTTGAACATAGCCGCGAACGCAATGAATGCATTCTTCAACCTTGTGGCGGCGGAACAGGGCGTCAGTGTGGCCAATGCGAACCTCCGGCAATGGCAAGCGGTGAACAAATCCGTTCATGCTCTGGTGGATCAGGAACTTCGGCCGGGCGCAGATGCTTCGCGCGCCGACGCACAATTGGCCCAGGCCAATATCCAGCTTATCCAAGCCCAGCAGCAAGTAGCGGTGAACCGGGCTGCCTTGGCCAGCGCTTTGGGCCTGGAGACGAGCGCAGTTGAGGCATCGGCCGGCCCGGTGTTGGGTTTGCCCCCCAAGGCCGCTCCGCCTGAGGTGCCTCCAACTTCCCATCCCGCCGCTTTAGCACAACAAAACAGCGTAAAGCAAGCTCAGGATCAACTTCAGATACTTCGCCGCTCCTACTATCCAGACGTTTACGTTCAGTCCTTCGTCTCGGGAATTGGTTCCGGCTTTTCCCCGACTGGAAACCTTCTCGGTGGCGGCAATGGCTTGGGCCTTGGAACGGAAAATTATGGAGCGGCAGTCACCATTTCGTTCCCCATCTTCAGCATTTTTGGCATTCGCGCCCAGGAGAAGACCGCCAAGGCTAACGTGCGGACCCAGACGAACTACTATCATCAGACGCTTCTGGGGATCAATGGCCAGGTGGAGCAGGCCCAGGCCATGCTCGATGGCGCCCGGCGTGTGGCCGAGAACACGCCTGTCCAGCTTAATGCCGCCCGCACGGGAGAAGTCCAGTCGCGAACGCGTTACCAGGCCGGGCTCACAACTATTGTGGAATTAGCCGACGCGGAAAGCCTGCTCGAACAGGCCGAGATCGATGATGCGCTAGCCAAGCTTGCCGTCTGGCATAACCTCGCGAATCTTGCGGCTGCCGAGGGGGACTTGGAGCCCTTTTTTCAACTTGTCCGGACAGGAGGGCATTAAGCATGTGGCTGATTCGCACGGCGCTGCGGCGCCCCATTACCGTCCTCATCGCCGTCATTGGCATTGCCCTGTGCGCAATTCTAGCGGTTGTACGGATGCGAGTCGACATTTTTCCAGACCTCAACCTTCCCGTTATTTATGTTGCGCAGCCTTACGGTGGCATGAGCCCGAGACAGATGGAAGGGTACCTGGTGTTCTACTACGAGTACCATTTTCTCTATATCAACGGCGTCCAAAGCGTCGAAGACAAATCCATCCAGGGTAACGGCCTGCTCAAGATCACCTTTCACCCAGGGACCGACATGAGCCAGGCGCTGGCGCAGACGATCGCCTACGTCAATCGGGCCCACGCTTTCATGCCTTATGGCACTGTGAACCCATTTGTAATCCGCTTTGATGCGGGGACTGTGCCCGTGGGGGACCTCGTCTTTTCAAGCCCGACTTTAAGCATTGGCCAGATTCAAGATCTGGCACTGAACCGGGTGCGGCCGATATTCGCGACGCTGCCTGGTGTTTCCGCACCTCCTCCCTTCGGTGGAAACCAGCGGACGATAGTTATCACCATCAATCCTGAACGGCTGCGCTCTTATCATCTGGCTCCTGATGAGGTGGCAAGGGCCATTCAGTCTGGCAATCAATTGATGCCGGCCGGCAACGTGCGTACCGGCAGCCTGTTGCGCATCGTCAACAGCAATGCGATTGTTCCCGACATTACTCGTCAGCTCAATGACTTGCCGATCCGCACGGGGCCAGGTCCCACCGTTTATCTGCACGACATCGGATACGTCTCTGACAGCACCGACATCCCCACGGGGTATGCGCTGGTAAATGGCCGGCGGTCGGTGTATGAGCCGGTTACCAAGCGCCCGGATGCCTCCACACTTTCTGTGGTCAAAGAAGTAAGAAATGCCCTTCCTCGGTTTCGGTCGTTGGTCCCTTCGAGCATCAACATCAGCTACGAGTTTGATCAGTCGGGGTACGTGAGGAGCGCCTTGCTTTCCGTCGCGCGTGAAGGTCTGCTGGGTGCCCTGCTGACCGGCCTCGTGATTTTATTGTTCCTGCGCGATGCAAGAAGTTCATTAATTGTTGTGACTACGATCCCCTTCGCTCTGCTGACCGCCGTCGTGGCGTTGTGGATGAGCGGCCAAACGATCAACATAATGACCCTTGGTGGTCTGACGCTGGCGGTAGGCATTCTGGTGGACGAGGGCGTGGTTGCGATCGAAAACATCGACGCCACAATTGAGCGAGAACCCGATATGCCGGTCGCCCGAGCGGTGCTCCGGGGCGTGCAGCAAACGATCGGCCCCCGTTTCCTTTCCATGCTGGCTGTTGTAGCGGTCTTTGTCCCTTCGTTCTTCATGACCGGCGTGACCAAAGCCTTATTTGTGCCCCTTTCGCTCGCTGTTGCTTTTTCCATGATTGCTTCTTTCCTGCTTTCCAGTTCTCTGCTGCCGGTGATGTTTATGTGGATGCATAAGAAGCGCGGGGCGGTCGGGACTCCTGCATCCGAAAGCCATTCGACTTTCGAGGCCTTTAGAGAGAGATGGAGTGCCGGCCTTCACCGTGTGGTTGGGTTCCGGTGGCTGATCGTCGGAGCTTACTTCGCGATTGCGCTGCTGATCATTTTAATCTTAGGTCCTCTTCTGGGCCAGGAGTTGTTCCCTGAGGTTGCCAACAATCAGTTTCGGCTGCGACTTGAAGCGCCATACGGCACGCGTGCCGAGGAAACGGCCAACTTGGCGTCGGAGGTCTTGAGACAGGTCAGCCAGGCAGGCGGATCCGGCAATGTCACCACGACCCTGGGTTACGTCGGCACACAAGCTGCGTCTTATCCGATTAATACCGTATTCCTGTGGACCAGTGGCCCTCATGAGGCGGTGATCAACATAGGTCTACGGCCAGAGGCTCGTATTGACGTTGGTTCTTTTGAGGAAAAACTCCGAAACATTCTTCCTCCCAAGTTTCCGGGCTGCACTTTTTCGTTTGAGGCAGGCGACATTGTAAGCCAGATCATGAATTTCGGCGCCCCAACGCCGGTCGATGTCGCGGTAACAGGACCGGATTTTGGCCAGCTTCGTGCTTACACAGAAAGGTTAAAGGGCCAACTGGGCGATATATCCAGTCTACGCGACCTGCGGATAGAGCAGCCACTTGACTACCCCAGCGTGAACGTCGATATCCACCGCGAATTGGCTGGCCAGCTTGGCGTTACGGCAGG
>DATLWV010000152.1:0-4507 GCA_035576145.1 Terriglobia bacterium | reverse complement strand
CGTGAACGTGGCGTTGGCTGATTTGGCCGGGCCGTCGGGGGCCAAAATCGCGCTGGCGAACTTCGACATGTTTCGGGAATGGTACGTGCATGTCAAGAATCCCTCGAAGCAAAGCTACACGCTCGGCCCGGGTTGGTATCCTGACGGGCTGCTGCCCTGCCTTCGCTGGAGCGGCAACCTCTATCCGCACACCTACGTGATGCCGTTTGACTTGCCCGATCCCTTAAACAACGTCGGCAAGGAGCAGCAGAGCCAGGCTATCTGGGTAGACATTTATATCCCCAGGTTGCGCCAGGCCGCCCCGCCGGGCAAGTACACCGCACCCATCACAATTTCCAGCGATCAGGGATCGGCGGAGTTGACGCTGGAGCTTCAGGTGTGGGATTTCGAGCTTCCCGAGGAGAGCCATCTCAAGCCCAGCATTCACACGGACACCGAAATCAACACTTTCTCCGAAGAGCTGGAGCTCAAGTATTACCAGCTCGCGCGGAAGCACCGGATTGCCATTTCCTGCCTGGGGTACGCGCCGGCCCTGAAGGTGTCCGGCACCAACGTTGAGATTGACTGGAGCAAGTACGATGCGCGGCTCTCAAAGTATTTCGACGGAAGCGCCTTTACTGAGCAGTATGGATACAGCGGCCCGGGCTACGGTGTGCCAACCGAATACACCGTTCTGCCGTTCGACGCTTATCCCTGGAACCTTTACAAAATACCGCGGGGCATTCAGCTCAGCGGAAAAGAGTGGAAGTTCTACGCGCCCTGGCCGGTCGCTCAGCCCCGCGAAGGGCCCACGCCCGAATATCGTGCAATCTGGAAAAACGCCTTTCAGGCATACCAGGCCCATTTTGACGAGCATCCCGCCTGGAGCAAGACGCAGATGGTGGTGTTTTTCAATAGCCTCGACGAGTCATACGACGAGGTGTCGCGCAATCGCATGTTCTACTTCGGTGAGTTGCTCAAGGAATCGAACGTGCCGCGCCTCTTATACCGCGTGGATGGTTCTTATCCCAGGGAGACCACTGTGCGCCTGGAAAAGATTCTCGACATCGCCAACCTGGGCCTGGACAACTGCACTCCCGAAGCCGCCGCGGAATTCAAGAAGAATGGAATCCAGTTGTGGTACTACGAAAATGATGCTGCCATCACCGACGGCGATGGACTGAAATGCCGCGCCCTCAGCTGGTTTGCCTGGAAGCAGCACACCGATTCCTGGGACATCTGGGAAATGGATTTCAATTCTCTGCGCGCCTGGCAGTATCCTGCAACATACGACAACCGCAATGGAGCCGGCATGCTGGTCTATCGCGGTGAGACCATGGGGCTGGATGAGCCGGCCGCGAGCATTCGCTTTAAGGGAATGCGGCGCGGAAGCCAGGACTACGAGTATTTCTGGCTCCTCGCACAAACCCCGGGCGGCAGAGAAGTGGCGGACGAAGCCGTGCGGCACGTTGTGCACGGCTCCTACGAGGAGGGCAAAGCGTCATTTGGCGCGCCGGGCATGTATATTCACGATCCCGACGAATGGGACCGCATGCGCCTCAAAATCGGCGACGCTATTGAAAAGGCGCAGGCGTCACACGCGTAGGGGAGGGCTATGCCCTCGCGGGTTTTCTGCCAGTCAGCTCGCGCTGGTGGCGCATACGCCGCGCCCTCGCGATGTATGGGGAAATCGAAACCAGGTGGCACAGAGTTTCGCGCGACAGGCGCGCACCTCTTCACCAGCAGCTCTTCTCAATATTGTTGGTGTTGATACAAGCCGCACAACCCGCGATCTGCGCGATGTGCGGCTCTGCACGGCGAGACTACCAGCTAAGAACCAAGGCTGGGCGGGAGAGGGAGTGCCCAGCCTTTTTGTCGACGGAAGCCCGAACCATAGCCCCCGTATTCACACAACCGGTCTGTCCGTTCCGGTTGTGTAGAATCTTGCGACTTCCAATACCAAACTAATCGCTTACAACGGCAGCGCCCGGTGTGACTGCCCCCCGGCCACGGGGATGGCCGGGCACCGCCGCAAGTCGTAACGCCCGGCTGTGCCGGATCATCAACAGTGCGCGCCCCACTACCACAAAGGCGGTCATGAATGCCAAGACAACCAGTGCCCCTCCTGGCAAGGCAAATGCAGCCACAAATATTATTTCATTAAGCAGCTTCCCTGTTGCCATATCGACCTCGTCCTCCCCTTTCGAGTTCGCGTTTGCTTCGCCCCCTTACGATCAGTTCGTCTTTACCAGCAGAGATCTCCCATTCAGACTCTCTTTCCCGAGGATCTCATTTTTCGCCTGAATTTCAGCCTGGCTGCCCCCGACTGAAAGAACCGAAACCGAGTCCCAATGGATTTCCCACTTGTCTCCATGCAGCTTGGCAATTCCCCGAACTTCGCTGCCGGGGGGGATCATCACGGTTTTTTCCGGGAACACGTACGCCTTGGTCCGTGCCAGAATCCTGACTTGCCCCAAACCTCGAAATTGGGCCGACTCAATCTCTACGGGGATCACGGTCCCCTTCGGTATGGCCTTCAAGGTCTTTGCAGCGTCTGAAATCGTGATTTGCCATTCCCCAAGCCAGGAATTGTCAGCTGCCTGCTCGCCCGGAAGGATTTTCACAGCATCCTTTGAAGAAGCCTGCTCCGCGATGTCGTTTGCTTGTTTTCTACTGGTCAGCCAGAGTTTGCCGGAGCCAAGGACCATCACCACGCTCAACATCAATACAAAGGCCCACTTGCGCAGCAGCCAGCGCCTGGTATCAAGTTCCTCCCGAACTCCCGGGAAGAGCTCCTGATCTAACGATGTCAGTCCGTCCGTGTGTTTCAACATGAGTGAACTGTACTATGCTGTAAACCCGCACACAATGGAACGACGGTACCAGTTATCCTGTTGATATCCTTTACTAATTTGAAATCCCTGCGGGCAGCCTTTCCGTCTGAGCCGTAACTCGAAAAGCGAAGCCAACCGCTCCCAGCCGCCATTATGTGTTGATGTTGTTGGAGATATTTGCAGATCAGGTAGGCTCCAAGCCTGTTCTGCCACAAAGCGGATACCTTCTGGATATGCCGGATTTCCAGGGGCTCTTGCCTTGCAGGTATTAACTGTGTATCAAACAGTATGCAGGAAAAATCAGAATGCTTCGCCGAAGGCGGCTCGTGCGGCCGCATTTTCACCGAATAACCCACTTCGGGGAAGAGGGTGTCCCGCGGCACCGGGCCGGGTGAGGGGTCGCGTCAACTGATTGGTTAACTGATTTGCGATGCCCGATTGCAAGCGGTAGCATCTACGCAGGGAGGCTGGCATGCGTGTCTGGCTGAACCGGATTTTCCTCGTCGTGGCCGCCTTATTCGTCGCGATCCAGGCGCGCCAGCCATCCAGAATCAATCCACCCGTCGATCCGGACTTGGACATCAAATGGTATGAGCCCATCAAGCCCGAAGTGTGGACGATTCTGGCCCGGTCATGCAGTGACTGCCACTCGAATCAAACCTTGTGGCCGTGGTACAGCGCGGTGGCTCCCATCTCGTGGCTGGTGGCCGATGACGTGAACGAGGGCAGGAGCAGGATGAACCTGTCCGAGTGGGGATCCTATCCTCTGAAAAAACGGACCGCCCTGTTGAAGGGCATGTGCGAAGAAACAACCGAGGGCAAGATGCCTCCCGCAGCCTATACCCTGATGCATCCGTCCGCGCGGCTGAGCCCTGGCGACGTCAAAACCCTTTGCCAGTGGACCAGGAGTTTCGAACGGCCCCAGTCCAACCAGGCCAAGTGAGGCCGTGTTCTGCCGTGGCTTATGCTGCGCCTTAGCCCTCTCCGAGGGGAGAGGGTGGACGCGCAAGCGGCCGGGTGAGGGGTCATTTTCTGTGGCGGCAGCGCCCCACCGCCGGTTAGCGCCCCGCGCGGCCAATCTTTCCCGCAACTGCAAGCTCAGAGCAGGCCGTGCGATGGGAACGTCGCTCCGGTTCAGGATTTAACCACTCTCAGGTTATTCTTCACTGAAAAGACGCCCGGAACACCCTTGGCGCGGATGTTCACCAGGTTTTTATCCGACTGGCTGTCCACCACGCCTTCCAGGTCCACGTTGCCGTTTTTGACGATGATGCGGATAGCTTTCTGTACGGAGAGGTCGTAGCGCTGGAGGGACGGATATCCATAGATAGCGCGAAAAACCTTGAGGCGTATCTGGTTGTCCATCGGGGAAAGCGGCAGCACCTCGATCTTGTTTTCGACCTTTTGCACCCCCTCAATGTCTTTCACCACATTTTCCGCTTCGCTCTTCAGGGTGGGCCGAGTAACCGCGCCCATCAGCGTAACGTTGTAACCATTCACTTTGTACGTAATATTGTCAAAAACGTTGTAGTAAGGAAGCATCAGAATCCTGTGGCGCACTTCCCGCTGGATTCGTTCCACGGCGCGGGCAGGCACCGGCCTCTGTGCGCGCGCTAAAGGCGCCAGCGCAAGCGTGAAGGCGGACAGGACAAAAGTCATTATTAATGTTCGGCGCATATTCGTTCCTCCTTTTC
>DATLWV010000151.1:0-2538 GCA_035576145.1 Terriglobia bacterium | reverse complement strand
TTGAGAGTCTGCACTGTCAGTCGTGGCCTATCAGTTGCCATACTCGTAAGTCTACATAGCTTCTCGCCGATTGTCAAGCTTTGATTTTGACGAGGATTTTGGGCCTGACGATTGTCTCCCAACATCGGCTGCGACGAAGCGGCAATAGTTCATTCGCAAATGCCAAGAAGACTTCGCGACTGACAGACAACACTGTGCTTGCGGTGTAGTCGATTGAGGAATAGCCCAATGTTACCGTGCCCAAACGCCGCACAGTCACACAACAACTCTGCCCTGCCCGGCTTGTGATAATATGCGGCGTCGCGAGGGGCGGTGCAAGGGGAAACTGCGGCTCGCGATGCGAGCCAGTGATTAGTGCTTAGTGATTAGTGCTTAGTGATTAGTGGTTAGTGATCAAAGGCAGTGGTTAGTGATTAGTGGCTGGCGATCGGCCGATTACGAAAGGCCCGGCAGTCGGAAGGCAGGAGCCAAGGGACAGAAGTATGAAGTATGAAGTGTGAAGGATGAAGGATGAAAAGAGCAAAGGGAGTCAGAAGAAATGCAGATTCCTCTCCCGCGTTGCGGGATCGGAATGACGGCAACGAGGGGGAGGGCCTTGGCGACCTTTGTTTTGCGAAAGGGCACGGATTCATCCGTGCCGCTAACGCCCGTAATCGACGGCGGCTTTAGCCGCTGAGGGTTTAAAGATAAAGACCCGCGGGTATGCGGCCCAAACACGGCTCAAGGGCTGAAGCCCCCGAAAGTCAGGACACTCTTTCGGCACGAGTAAACTCGTGCCCTTTCCCGATGCAAAGGACGCGAGCAACCGGGGGAATCGCACAAACACAAACCGCCTCTGCGCCAGGCACGGTTTCTTAATCCGAAAGCATCGCCTGGACAGTCTGTATCGGAATGAAGAGCCGATTATCCGTCTCAGGGAGCTCCATAAATCCGTACTTCATGTAGAAGCTTTTTGCCGACTCGTCCTTGGCGTCGACGATTACGGCCGCACACGCAACCTGTTTGCTGACTGCCAGGCAGCGCGCCAGCGCATCCATTAACAGCAGTTCGCCTATACCCTTTCCGCGAAAACGCTTGTCCACGGCGAGCCTGCCAATCAACGACGCAGGCACCACCGGGTATTTGGGAAGCCTATTGGCTATTTCGGAGGGAAGCTCACCCAGCTTTACTGAGAACTGAGAAAGGCTGTAATAGCCGGCAATCGTTCTTCCATCATCGGTCAGAACAAACACCGTGGCGGCATGTTTTCTGGAATCCTGTCCAGCCTGCTTTTGAATGTAATGATCAAGAGGAGCGACACCGCATTCAAACGCACCCCGATTATGGTTCTTGTTGAGGACTTCGGTTCGGAATTGGTGTCGAGGCTTCGTGGGCGGAACTCACCGGGCAGTGACGTTCTTCCTGTATCGTCGCCAGGCCGCCTTCGCTTTGGCACGCGGCGCAGGAGGATTCAGGAGCGCACGAGCGAAGGCCCTGCTGGCCGCATCGTTCAGGACCAGGACATCGTGCTCCTGGATTGTTCTTGCCGCGGCGTCCAGAACTGAGGCAACGATCAGGTCCGTCATCGAGGTCCCCCGGACCTCGGCGGCTCGCTCAATCATGCGTTTCTGTTTGCTCGTAACCCTCACCTCAAGGCGCTCGCCCTTTGGCGAGGGGCCCTCAGCGACTAAGAGATTCCGGCTTCCCATAACAACTCCTGAAGACATTGTACGGACAATAGCCGTACAGGTCAAGGGGTCCCTTCGTGGGCTGCACAAATATCACTTGTTTTGCTATTTGTACGGTCCGGCGGCAGTCCGGCATTCTTCCAGATTTCAAGCCTGTCGGTCCCGCAGGAGCGGGACCGGCGCTACAAAGGCGGGCCAACAAAAAGAGCAGATTCCTCTCCCAGCTTGCCGGAACGGAATGACGTGAAAGAGGGGGAGCTACAGCTCGCGCCTTGCATTTATTTGCGCCAGTTCGGGGGTCCACCGCGTGGCACGACGTGCAAAATGTCTCCGTCGTCACCGAGGTCCCTCTCCAGCGTTATCGGGAAGAACCAGCCCCAGACGGCACCTACGACCGCACCTGCGGCGAGGCCAGCAGGGGCCAAAGCTATGATTGTGGCAAATAAAAGTGCATTGCCTGCCAGCCCGATCTTTCGGAGCATCAGAAATGCCAGGAAGGCGCCGGAGAGCCCTATTGGAGCCGCTTGGAGCCTGCTCATTCTCGGAAAGCGAAGCGGGTCCTTACACCAAGGACACGGGAACGTGCCTCGACGCAGGAACCACCTCGGGACTTCCCGCTTGCAGACTGGGCACGTCACCTTTCCCATACGTTAAAGCCCCGTCAGGTAAGTCCGCTCTCGACCAGTTCGACCTCTGGATGGTAGAACAGGTTTGCGGGCGTCAGCATCCTTCCCTCTGGCTTGCTGCTTCAGAGCAAAAGCCAACATCTCCACCCTAGCCGGCTTGTGATAATATGCGGCCTCGCGGCGGATGGAGCAAGGCATTTTCTGCGCTCGTGCACAGCGCTTCGAAGAAAAGCAGATTCCTCTCC
>DATLWV010000150.1:0-7505 GCA_035576145.1 Terriglobia bacterium | reverse complement strand
ACCAGATCCAGCGTGAAGAAATGTCAAAGGTGCTCATCAGCAGCTTCCACGGGCGGTCCGGCTCTGCCGCCGCCCGCGCAGCGTGAATTGAGCCCGCAGTTGTTGGCAACCGCGGAATCGGGGTTGCGTCGTGGATTTTACTCTGATCGGCAATCTTAAATTTGAAATTTGAGATTTCGCCGTGGTGAGAGGTTAAGCTGGAGTAGCGGTGTCTCCACCGACAGTTCTTACGCGTCAGGGCACGGACAAGATCCGTGCCCTTCGACGCGATGGCCCACACGCTTTCCCAAGTTGCAACCGACGCTACAAAAATCTTCCGCTATTTCAATCTTTCAATCGCGATTCGTTCTATCCGGGTTGGCGCGGAAGCCGCCACGCGGAAAGACCCACATCCATCAGATCAACGCCTGAAATTGCCGTTGAAGTCCCTGCCATCCAGGTTGCCGTTCATGCTGATGTATTCAACTTTCTTATGGTCTGAACTCAGCCGGAACGTTGCCCTGCCCCTGGCGCCGCCGAGGTTTGAATTGTCAATGTCCATGGTGAATTCGCGGTCGCCGTTCTGCTGAACGATGGGGCCATAGAAGCTGATCTTAAAATCGTCTCCATCGCTGAGAGTAACGATGGTTTGCTCTCCTCTCGTGTCAAGCCAGCTGTGCCGGATGTGGAACGATTTACGGGGACCACGAAAGTCGCCCTTGCCGGAATTGTCCACCCTGACGCGTGGAGCATTCACAACTGTCTGCCCGTACCCCATGCCCGGCGCCTGGCCGTACCCCATATCCTGCTGGCCGGGTGCGTTTCCATAGGCCGAGCGGTTCTCAACGGGCCCCGCATATTGGCCGGACTCAGCGCGCACGAGTTCGCCGGTTGCGGTGTTGAACTCGCAGTAGCCATTCCTGTAGCTCGCACGCCCGGACCGCCAACTCACAATGCGATTGCCATTCTGGCTGAATGGCCCGAGTTCAGCGCTTACATCGAGCGTCGAGACGTTCAACTGGTTTGCAACGGTATCCTTGCACTCACGAACATAGCCATACTGGGCGAATGCCAGACCCGGTAACAAAACTGCCGCACTAACCATCAAAACTAAAGAAATCGACTTCATTCGAACGCCCTCCATTGACGTGAAATCCCTCCGGCATGGGACACCCAGGAACAGGCAGCAGCAGTCAATATGTGTCTGCCCGCGCTTGCGCCACGCCGTGGATAAATCTGCTGGCACGGAGTCACTTCTTCCTCACTCCGAATGCGCTTCACCTTTTCTTTTGTGGCATCCCCCAGAACTTTCCCCAGCGGTGAGCCTAACGCGGGCACGCCAGTTCCTCAATGGACCGATAGTACCAGGTGCCTAATACTCAGGTTCTATAGTGCCTGCCAGGCGCGGATGGCAGTCAAAAGCATTGGTGATTGAGTGACTTAGAGATTGAGCGATTGAACCAATCGCGATCGCGTGAATAGAATTGGCGCCTAGAGCGCTGTGGCTAAGGCTCGCTTTGGAGTGTCTGCTGAGCCCTTACCGCGGAGATCGATCTTGGCGCAGCAGGGAGGCTTTGCAGTCCTCAACTTTCAGCCTGCTCCCTTCTACGTACTGCCTTCTGCCTACTGTTTCCTACGGCCGTCACGCTTTCCGGACTTCCACAATCTGCACTTTGTGTTGAAGCGGAAGCGGCAGTGTTACTCCATCGCTGATCTGCCTGCCGGCAAAAACACCGATGGAATCGGCTGTCATCACGGACTGAAACTTAAATTTCCCGGCCGGATAATTCGGAATCTTTACCGTCACGTCGCCAGCGTTCGAATCATTCTTGAAAACGACGATCATCCCTTCGCCCTCGCGGCTTACCCGCGCGAAGCCGTCCCACGCGGTCGATTTCGGCTGCATCCAATCGCCCAGCGGGAAAAATCCCTCGCTTAGGTTAACGCTCCGGCGGAGGTTCTTAAACCATGCAATCTTCTCCCGGTACCACTCCACCTGGGAAGAACTGAGGTGCCGCAGGTCGCCCAGCAGCAGGGGCGCCGATCCGCAAGCGGTCGCAAACCGTTCTTCAATGCTCGGCGTTTCGGCCCGGAGGTTGCCGATCAGCATGGTTTCAACGGGAATGGCCAGCGACCGGTGGTAAAGCAGGGTCCGCGCCTGCCGGGGTCCCGCCGAGGTCGCGGCTGCGTCGTCCACATTACTCATCCAGTCCAAATCTCCGGCATCGAGCAAACCGTAATCGATGATGTGCTTCTGTCCCCAGAGTTCGAAGGTCAGATCGAGGAGCACATCAGGGTGGTCGCGATAAATGTATTCGGTCACAAACTTCATGCCTTCATAAATTCGCCCCAGCGATTCCGCCCACGTCTTGTGGAAGTGCCCGGCGGCATAACATCCCGGGCGTTCCCCATAAGCGTTAAAGACTGTGGTGAGATCAATCTTGACGTAGGCCAGGTTGTAGCGGGAAATCAGATCGCTGATTCTGCGCGCGGCAACTTCCCGATAGCCGCTCGCCAGGCACATCACGGCGCTCTCGCCTGCCGCGGTGCCGCTCAACTTCGGCTGGCCGTTCTCATCACGGCAAACCCATTCCGGATGCTCCTGGTAGACTTTGGTTTTCGTGCTGATGGCCGCCAGCGGCGTCCAGAGTCCCAGGCGCATTTTCTCCTTTTCAACCGCCCGCTGGATTTCATCCAGGCCGCCGGGAAACGCCTTCAAGTTGATGTCGTTCTCACCATATTCGGCCTGCCATCCGTCATCGACGGTAAAGATATCGAGTCCCATGCGGGCGGCAGTCTTGATCAGATCCATCGCGATGCTGCTTTTAATCCCGCGCAGGAACGGCTCCCACGTGTTATAGACCCAGGGCGGCTGGTATCGAGCGCCTTTCCGCATCAGAACCTTCGATGTGAAGCACGGCATAACCCGGTGGGAATCCGTAGCGGCCCGGTCATCGAGAAAGAACGCGATGGACGACTTTGCGCTGGTGTAGGTTTCGCCCGCGGCGAGACGCTGCTCAAAAGGGAAAATGTCCGTGTCGAACATGACGCGAACGCTGCGGCCCCAGCCGTTCATCTCCGTCCGCTTCATCCATCCGGGGGCCCCATTCATCACAATGAACCCTTCCTGCGTGTGGGGATTCATCTCGAGGATGGCGGCGTCTTCAACCCGGCCCGTAAAGAAGGTCTCCCGCGGCTGGACGCCGTAGAAGGCCCGCAGGATTTCTTCATCCGGCGGCGCCGACATCAGGTTCAAGGCTTCAAACACCAGGTGTGAAAGCCTGATCGTTTCGCTTCCGCTGTTCCTGATCGCAAGCCACTTGCGAACCACAGGATGGCCGGCATACACGGCGTAAAACGCCGACACATCAAGAGGCTTCTGCCTGGCCTTCAGCGCGATTTCAAGGAGTTTGCCGGAAGGATTCAGGTCGCTCTCATGAGACCCGGCCAGCGTGAAATGTGCAGACGGGCCGCCCGTCGCTCCGCTAAAGTTTTCAGAACCCGCCTGGAAAGTGAACTCGGCGCCCGGATGGTTCCCTGACTCGTCTTTCATCAGGAAGTCCGTTCCGCTCACCTTGTGTTGAAAAGTCGCGGTGTAGAGCCCGCGCGCTGGCGAAAATTTGAGTGTGCGTTCAATGAAGCCGTTCCCAATCGCCCACGACTTTGTCTCCCCTGAAGCTTCCGTTCGGACATACGCAGGGGCAGCGAAGTTTTCCGTCGGTGAATCGGCTTGGGAGTTGCCCACCGTGTTGGACACGTGAACTTCTTCGCTGCGGGCTTCCGTGGACTCAAAAACTCTGCCCTGCACCACCAGTCCAACCGCTGCCGTCCCTCCGACCAGAAAGCTTCTCCTGTTCATCACGACCTCACACCATGAAATATGGACCCCTGATGGGCGCACAAACTCCACGCTGCTCACCCTGACCAGCCGGACATTTTATACCACGGTTAGTGAATATTTGGTTGGCGCCATCAGCGGTGCGCCATCTGATTCCCGAATCTTCACCCTTGGGAAGAGGGTGGACGCGTCCCCCAGGGCGGGAGCGGGTGAGGGGGCGGTCTTACCAGAATTTGGGGAAACGGGAGTGGCCGACAGGATTGCAAGAAGGCTTCAGGTCTCGAATCAGTTCGGCTTCGCGCTCGGCGGGATGGGCGGTCAGTTCGAAACAGAAGGTATCGGGACCGTGATCCCAGATCGCCTCGTCGGCGGAATTTTCCCGGCTCCAGTGGCTCAGGAGACGTTCGCGGACTTTGCCTTTGCCAATAAAAAGAACTTTGCCAAACTTATCGCGGAGGCAATAGACGCCCGCGACGTCAGGAGCTTTGTATTCGATCCACGACTTGCTCCAAGCGTAGTCTTGACCTTTGATTCCCGACATCACAACCTCCCACAACAAGCGCGAGGCGGGTCGAGTCCGCAGAGCACGCCACACAATGGCACACTCCTGACTCCGCCACACAAACCAAGGCGCCTGGGCACTTCTCTTGCCCCGCCACCCGCCGAATCGCTTAGTTCAGTTCATCAATAACTAAAAGCATATCGATTCCGGTTCCCAAGCGCAATAGCTGTTTTGGCGATTCATCCTGATACGAGCTCCGCGCCATCGTCCGGGACATTCCGCAAGCACCGATAGGTGCCCGTTTGATTTACCGATGTCGAAATTAAGAACTCTCGACGTCGCCCGAACGAAACGGGTGAGCAGGAATTTGTTTCATATCTAATTAACGTTATCAGAGAGTATCACCACTTGGATCAATGTCAAGCACAATCTTCTTGTGCCAAGAATGGGCGGGGCAGACGCTCGCCGCGTAGTGTCTGCGGCTTCGTGAACGGTTTTTTCATTCTGGAATCTGAAAATTTGAATCCTAAATCCCCCGCGATGGGCGCGCCCGCTGGCTTGTCACTCACCACTCACGGCCGCCCCTTTCATCTTTCATAATTCAGAATTCATAATTCTCACTGGCCCCGTTCCCTCGGAAATTCAGAGAAGGGACCGTGCCCATCATTCACGGAGCGCCTGACCACGCGCAATGAGTTGGTGATCCCGTCCGATCCACCGTCGAGTCCAACCCTCCGAAGGCATGAAACGGAACCGGATGGGGCGACTTCGATGCAGAGTGTCTTGATCCTACTCTACGTTTAGTGCCTCATAAAGTACTAGACCCATCGTACATTGACACGTCATGTAGCAGGCGTTAGAATCAGTCCATCTTCCCCGTAGCATGCGAGGAAGTGTTATAGATTGAACTATATACGAAAGAAGCGGATGGCTCTTGTTGGTCTTACGGAAAACCCGGACCTGCTCAGGTCAGCAAGTTGCGCTCAGGGGGACTCTGTTAGGCCACAGCTAACTCCAGGGTCCTGGATGTAAGAGATGTTGAGCGATCATCGACCTAATTCCTTCCGGCAGCAGGGCCTCTTTCCCCCCGGATGTTCGTTTTGCGGAATCAAGCGAGTCCAGCCGTTACAGGGTCCAGAAGGCATTGCGAAGGAAAAATTCAGGAGGAGAAGTGCTCCCATGCTGAAGACAATACGATGGCCTGCCTGGAGTTTTGCTCTGCTCGTCCTTTTGCCGGTGGGCCTGGCTGCTCAAGGTTTTATTTACACGAACAATGACACTGCCCTCAACTCCATTTCGGCCTACGTTTTCGACATAAATGGACTCCTGCAGCCGGTTCCGAGCCAGCCATTCCTGACCGGCGGCAATGGCAGCGGCGGGGGTTTTTATTCCTCCAACCGAATTATCGTCGTCAAGGGCCCTACGAACGACTTTCTTTACGCTTCAAATTCTGGCACTTCTGGCGAGATTACGACGGTCAGCGCCTTTACGATTGACTCCGGCACCGGCTACCTCACGCCCGTCCTCGGGTCACCGTTCTCGACGGGAGCCTTTAACGACTCAGGGCGTTCCGGCGTTTCGCTGGCCGCCACGCCGGATGGGCAGTTCCTTTATGCAGGCAGCACCGGCGCTGACTTACAGTCTAACGTAGGGTCAATCGCCATCTTCAGTATTGACCCAACAACGGGCGCGCTTACACCCACAAACAAATCTCCTGTTGCGGCAGGCGGGCCGATGTCCAGCATGAAGGTTAGCTCGGACGGGAAATATCTGGTTGCGGCGCTTCCCGATTTCAATTCCGGTTCCAACTCCGGCGCGATTGCCGTGTTTGCCATACGCGGACCCGGAACCCCGCACGAGATTCACAATTCGCCGTATGTGCTCAGTTCCGGGCCCGCCACGAGCGTGGACTTCAATTGTGCGGGCAACCTGCTTTACGCCGGAGGGAATGACCACAACATCTACGTCTTCAACTTTGCTTCCGGGAGGCTCTCGCCGGTGACTGGCTCACCTTTTTCAACGGTGGCCGCCAGCAACGGAGCGGTCGCCCTGAGCACGAATGACAGCACGCTGTTTGCAAGTGACCCAAGCAGCGGTATCGTGACAGCTTTCGCCCTGGGCGCGAACGGAGACTTGACAGGTACTGAAACCTCGGCTGATGCTGCAGGGTCAACCGGAATCTCGGCTTATCCCGGCGGTCTGGCTGTGAGCAATCTAGGCAA
Source organism: Terriglobia bacterium (assembly GCA_035576145.1). Lineage (GTDB taxonomy): Bacteria > Acidobacteriota > Terriglobia > UBA7540 > UBA7540 > SCRD01. The sequence continues at coordinate 964 of DATLWV010000150.1, read as the reverse complement.
TCTCCTTTTTTCGGCCGATCAGAATGGCGATACCAGCGGGGATGCGGGTATTTCTATCTTTAACCTTCCGACGTCGTCAGCGATCGTGTTTACGTCGCGGATTGATACCGTTCAGGCCACGGGATTTCATTCTCTGACGGTCTATCCACCGAAAGCCTGCACCGCCGCCGCCGGAGTTGTTAGCGGCCATTAAGTTCTTCCGGGTCCAAGGTTGGAATCGGGCCCGGCGAGAGCTGCGACCGTGCTACCGACACAGGATCAGCCTTGGATCTCGAACCGCGGCAGGCAAGCCGGCATGGGCGGGCGGCGGAGATAATGGCCTTGCGGCGTGTGCGAACTCGCGAAGCGAGACGGCCCTTGGCTGTGCTCATAGCAACCAATCCATCTTGATCATAGAGATGGCTTCTTGCAGCTTGGCGTCGGCACCACGCCCTTCTTCTCCTACTCAGCTTCGCTGAACGCAGTGGCAGATTTACCAGAATTTGGGAAAGTGGGAGTGGTGCACAGGGTTGCAGGGAGGTTTCAGCTCTCGAATAAGGTCCGCTTCACGCTCGGAGGGGTGGGTGGTCAGTTCGAAGCTGAATGTGGCGGGGGCGTGGTCCCAGATCGCTTCGTCGGTGGAATTTTCGCGGTTCCAGTGGCTCAGGAGGCGCTCGCGCACTTTGCCTTTGCCGATGAAAAGCACTTTGCCTTCCTTGTCACGAAGGCAATAGACGCCCGGGGCATCAGGAGATTTAAACTCGAACCACGACTTGCTCCAGGTGTATTCGTGGCCCTTGATTCCCGACATAACAATCTCCCGAATAATTGCTGGGGCAATATGTGCTCACATTGGCTTCAGTCACCGGACGGGGGACTGAGCCCTAGCGTCTCTGACCGAAGTACTCTCACCATTTTTCGGCGGACAGATCGCCCCTCCATCCAAAACTAAGATCCAGGAAATACCCTTCGACCCCATCTCCCC
>DATLWV010000149.1:0-5938 GCA_035576145.1 Terriglobia bacterium | reverse complement strand
GGCCGTTCCCTCCCGAAACACCCGGAAAGAATGGCCAAAAACGCATCCACAATTCAAATCGAAAACGGCTTGTTCGGAGATCAAACTCATATTTCCATGCAACTTAGGCAAAATTCAAAATTCAATGACCGGACAGCAGTGGAAAATCATGAATGCTAATTCTCACCGATTTTCAAAGATGTAAGACTTCTTGTTGACCAGACCGGGTCCTTTTACCCTTTTCAGTAAGAAGCGAATGGAGTCTTATCTACTGAAACTAAAATGCGAACAGTGGTTTGCTTGGAGCGATTCGAATCCCCGACTCGCCACTAGGGAATCCAAAACAGGGGAGAGCTATGGTGTTTTCGACCGCTGTCCGCAGGCACATGCAATCAGAAAAGGAAAAACGGTGGGATAGTTTCCGAGCTATCGGCAGCTTGGAACCTATTTATGGGCTTACTTTGACGGTTTTCGGCTACACGTACATGTGGCTATAGTCTCATCTCTGAAGGTTGTTCCTGATCGGCGGGGAACTCGGAATTAATCAATCCCACCATCAAGGCCTATCGCGGAAAGCCTGTTCTTTGGCGGGTCCACGACGGTCACTAGGCGTACGTAAGCTTGATCCAGAAGTTCCTGACCTTGCATGAAGCCTCTTGAAAGCTTCTTGTTGCCCTGAAATGACGTTGATGTGTCCGGTCCCACTACAATTTCACTACACTTTGCCCTTTTGAGGGGTTTCTTGTGAGAGGGCAGTTCCTTCTAACCATCTGAAATAAAACGGGAAATGATGGTAGGCCTGGAGGGATTCGAACCCCCGACCCACGGTTTAGGAAACCGTTGCTCTATCCTTCTGAGCTACAGGCCCGTTCATTGAGTGCGCTGAAATAGCTTAGCACAGACGCAGTGGATTCGCGCCCCGCGGCGTGTTTCGGATCGCAGCAGACTTCCAAAGAGTACGTTTGTGATAGTTGTGCGGAATAGATCAAACGACATGAAGTGTCAGGTTCGACGACACACGCAGCAGCCTGACTGGTCAGAGACGACAGTACAGCGGGCATAGGCTCATCTCGAAGCATCCAGCCTCCGTCATTCCGCAGGCCGAAAATCACTAGCAGACCGACAAGACCCGAGTCGAGACGGGAATCCCAGTGATTTCATTCAACGGCAATTGTCTTTATACTGTTGCCGGGCGTCCGGCTTTGCCCCCCACACGATGTGGCGTTCAAAGGCTCTTCCAAAACGACCGCCCGGAAGGGCTTCTGCCCCGGACTCCTACCAAAGGCGGAATCTGCGAACACGGAACCAGGATAAACAAAATGGCTATTCTTGACCGATTTAAGCTTGACGGGAAAACAGCGCTGGTTACCGGTTGCCGGCGCGGCATCGGCAAAGCGATTGCCCTCGGGCTCGCCGAAGCCGGAGCTGACATCATCGGTGTCAGCCGATCCATGGAATCTTCCGGCAGTGAGATCGAACGGGAAGTTCTCGCCCGCAAACGCAACTTCAAAGGCTACGCCTGCGATTTTGCAGACCGAAAGGCGCTTTACGTCCTGGTCGAACAACTCGCAAAAGATTCTCCTGTCATCGACATCCTTGTCAACAATGCCGGGACCATCCTTCGCAAACCTGCAACCGATTATCCCGACGAATACTGGGACACACTGATGGAAGTGAACCTGAACTCTCAATTCATTCTCACTCGTGAGATCGGTAAGCGCATGGTCGAGAGAGGAAAAGGCAAGGTGATCTTCACCGCATCGCTGCTTACCTTCCAAGGCGGGATCCTGGTTCCGGGCTATGCGGCCAGCAAAGGCGGCGTCGGCCAATTGACCAAGGCCCTGGCCAACGAATGGGCCGGCAAGGGAGTTCAGGTCAACGCGATTGCTCCGGGTTATATCAGCACAGACAACACGACTGCTCTTAGAAACGATCCTGTGCGGAACAAAGCCATTCTGGAGCGAATTCCCGCTGGCAGGTGGGGAGAGCCCGAAGACTTGCAGGGGATGGCGGTGTTCCTTGCTTCTTCCGCCTCCGATTACGTGAATGGCTCCGTCTTCACAGTTGATGGGGGGTGGATGGCAAGGTAGCTTCCCTGGGACCCCAACCAAATTCAGCCTCCATAGACCAACAAAAAGGCCGACCCCTGATAGCGCCGGCCTTGGCTCTAAACTGACTTGCACTTCTCTACTTACCCGTCTGAACGCTGCTGTTCTCGTCAACCCGAAACTGCATGCGCGTTCCGGATGCAAGCTTGAGGTCGCCTTTGCGCGTGCTCAGCATCGAGCTTGTCCCGGCTGACGATTCGGCGGAAGCGGATGATCCAACATGGATCTGGTGCACAGGAGTTGCCAGCCCGAGATTCGAATTGGCTCCAAGTGTGTTTTGCGTCGTAGCGCCAACTGCCCCTCCTGCCTGTCCCAGAGTCGATCCCGCCGCACCAACAGTTGACCCGACCGTTGAACCCACGGCGGCGCCGGCCCCGCCAAGCAATCCACCGCCACCACCGCCGCCCGCGGGAGGCCCAACCGGTGCTGGCATCGCAGACATCCCCATGTCGTCAGATCCTAGCGCCTGGCCGCGCGCCGAAAATACCGACGTCAATACGGCATTCAATTGTGTCGTTGAGTTGCCCTGCACCAATTGGTCGAACTGCACGCCAAGGCTGGAACCGCCCTTGCCGTTCAAGCTGCTTTGGACGCTGGTAACGTGCCCTACCAGCTTGTCGCCCTTGTGAACAACCACTTTGCCGTGCTGCTTGACGTTGTTCGTAACGCGCGCAACGACCTTGTCGCCCTCTTTGGCCTTGCTTGCATCGATGTTTGAAACCAGTTCAGTGGAAATTTTTGTTCCATTCTTGATTTCCGCTGACTGTCCCCGGGTTGAAGCCGCCGCGGCAGTCGAACTGACTGCGCTGGTGGCTGAACTGGCACTCGCCTGAGCTTGTCCGGATGCAGGTGTTGCGCTCCAGCCAATCTGCACGGCTGCTGCAATCATTACGGCGCATGAAAATATTGTGAACAACTTAAGATTTTTCATCGCTACCCTCCAGTCAGGTCGTTTTGTTGGATTCATATTAGTCTTAGGGGTCTCGCTACGATTAGCCCCACGTCAGCATGGTTGCAGTCCGCGTGCCATTATCGGCATTCTTGTAACTGGCTGATATGACAGGCGTTGAACGCCTTCTCCCAACGAGTCTGGCGTGAAATATTGACAAATGTCACTGTAGATTCTTCCATGTTTTCCATGTGGTTAATTCGAGGCAAACAAAGTTCAAGCACCTCAATCTCCCCATCGCAGGAGCTTAAGGGCAACGTCTTCCGAGTATGACGGGGAAGCGAGTGTCAGCGTGCCGCCGGCATGGCTGACGTCTTCTGTCTTGTCGATCGCGCCGGTGAGCGTGTCAATCCATTCGGCGTGATAACGCCCGGCGGGAACATCGCACAGCAGAGTTGTGCCCGGGGCGCCGCCATCAACATATACAGCGTAGGCCTTGCCCGGTTGGGTCAAAGCATAAATCCCTGCTGCTTTGCCGACGGTCTTGATACCTGAGTTGTCCGGGTGCATGTGAACAAAGTCAAAACTTTCAATGAATTTCTTCAGAATTGAAAGCTGGACCTGCAGAGCGTGTCCGCCTCCGCCCGGTTGCGTTGGCGGAAACTTGAACGTGCCATCCTCGTGCCCCACAGTGAATGAATAATCGAGATTATCGTAAACAGCGCCGCCGGCCAGGATAAAGTCCCAACCTTCACGACGGTAGGGATTGTCGCCGGTACCGCGAAATCCCGTTTCGTCATCTGAGATCACGCGATTCAGTCCGAAATTCTGGGCCACGCTCTCCGGCGGCCGGGAATAGTGGAAATTGAAAATGGAAACGGACGGATTGGGTTCTTCAATTTTCTTCGACCCGTTTGAAATGTTCTGTGCGATCAGGTGCTGCGACGCGAACGACGCCTCCGCGCTCTTGATGGTCTCCGCTATATGATTCTGCCAGGCGATGGTAACGCCGCCGAAATAAGGTTCGTTGCAGATCTCGTAATACACGTTGTCAAAATCGCGCAGTTCCGTGACGAATTTGCGGACCATGGCGTCCTGGACGGCAAGCAGCGGCCCGTTACCGAGCGTCAGCGCTTTTGTTCTGGGAAGATCGCCAATGCCCTGGATGTTGTTGCTCGCTTTGATGGGGCTCAGGTCCCACTGCGAGTCGCCGTAGTAGGGGCAAAACAAAACCATCTCAACCACAATGCCGCGCTTGCCGGCCTGCGCGACAAAATCTTTCAGGCGGTGGAAGTAGGCCGGGTCCCAGGTGTTGAGATCAAACTTGTTGCCGCCTCCCGCGTATCCCGGCTCGGTGCTTCGCGCCCAGGGACAGATGAATCGCAGCGGAGCCGGGGCCAGCGTGTTTCTGGCAATGTTGAACGCGGCGAAGTCCTCAACATACACACCCGAGAAAAGTCGCGTGAGATTGAACCCATGCGCCTGGAGCTCGTTCAGGTAGAGTGGGTAATAAAAATCCATGTTCATCACCGCACCATAGTGCTCCGTTGAGGTAATCAGCACCGCCGGCCGGCCACGAAACAGGAAGTAGTGCGGGTTTTCAGGATTTAGCGAAATTGGTTTCTCCGGTCCAGGCGGCGCTGCAACCAGCGGTTGAATGTAAACGACTCCTGCGACAACCGTAAACAGCGCAGCGAGAAGAATCAGCACATGCCTTCCGCACACTCTGTTCGCAAGGGAAGCCGGTTTTGTGGTTTTGGTTTTTATGTCCACTTTCGTCTCCCGGAAATATGGGTTGATTCTGAAGAACGTCCGGATACTACTGCAATCATGACGCCGCGTCTATCGAATGCTTTGTCCGCGCGAGGCCTGCTCTGCGGACAGCAGATTTTTTGCAATTTCAGTGATTTCCTCCGGTATAGTTTTAGGTCATGTTTCCGGAATTTCCAGCAGCATTGGTGACGGGCGGCTCGCGCGGGATTGGCCGTGGCATCTGCCTCACCCTGGCCCGGGCAGGGTTCGGCGTCGCGATCAACTACACGTCCAATGCCGAGGCCGCGAAAGAATGCGAACGGCTGTGCGTCGAAGCCGCGCCCTCTGCCAACAAAGTAAAATTCGAGACCATCCAGGCCGACATTTCGGACACGCAAGGCCGAGTCCGCCTGATGGAATTCGTTGAGCGCCAATGGGGCTGGATTGATCTGCTGGTCAACAACGCCGGCGTGGCTCCGGAAGTTCGGGCCGATCTGCTGGAAGCCACGGAAGAAAGCTTTGACCGCCTGATTGCCGTCAACCTGAAAGGGCCTTATTTCCTGACTCAGGCAGTGGCGAATTACTGGATCTCCGGACTTCGGTATCTCCCCGCCGGACGCGAAAAACCGAAGGTCATCAACATCTCTTCGCTTTCGGCCTATGCAGCCAGCGTTAACCGCGGAGACTACTGCGTGAGCAAAGCGGGTCTTTCGATGGCCACGCAGTTGTTTGCCGTGCGTCTGGCAGAATACGGCATCAATGTTTATGAAGTCCGCCCCGGAATTATCGCGACCGACATGACGGCCGGTGTGCAGGAGAAATATGACCGCATGATCGCCGAAGGCCTCACTCCGATTGCACGCTGGGGAACGCCGGAAGACGTGGGCCGGGCCGTCACGGCCATCGCCCAGGGCGCTTACCCTTTTTCGACCGGTGAAGTGATTAACGTGGACGGAGGTTTCCATCTCCGCCGGCTTTAGAGGTCTTAGTCTGCGATGATCCAGATCGATTTTGACCTTTCGCCTGACAAACTGTGCCCGAAGCTCGATCGGTTGTTCGAACTTTCGGCCGCAAAGATTCGCGGCATTGAACAGTCCTGGGACCCCGTTTCCGGTCCGCCCGTAGTGACGGCGAAGGGGCGTTACCAGCCGCGGGAGTGGACCGACTGGACGCGGGGCTTCCAATACGGTTCTGCGTTGCTGCAGTTTGA
>DATLWV010000148.1:0-14018 GCA_035576145.1 Terriglobia bacterium | reverse complement strand
CCAGCAAACAGTCACGATATCGGAAGGCCGTGTCGGCGGCGCCAACACGGTGAACCGCGCCATTGATGGGGTACAGGTGCGTCAGGGAAAGCCCTGTGGGAATCCGCTCGGCGTATTTCTGGTGCACTGGAATAGACGCGTCGCTGAGCTCCTTGTGGAAGTCGGCGCGCCAGTACATTTGCAGGCCGGGAGGCAAGAGGGGATCAAAAAGACTCTGCAGGACCGGGAACGGCATCGGCCCGACGTGGTCGAGCAGCGGCTTGCCGACGCTGCGCATGGGCCGCGTTACCTTCTCAGCTTTTTCCGGCGCAGCGGTCGAGCACCAGATCACCGCGCACACTTTCTTATTATGTAAATGCTCCGGGAACAAGGGTACGGGAGGGACGATCATAAAGGCGAGGAAGCCGCTCACGTCTTCCTGCGCCTGAGCTATAAATTCCCGGTAAGCCTTGATCACCTCAGGCGTCTGGTCAAGGGGCCAGAAAGTTGGGCCCGCGCTGACAGTCGCAACCGGGTGCAGGCGGAAAAGAAACGACGTGACCACGCCAAAATTGCCCCCTCCACCGCGCACGGCCCAGAAGAGATCCTGGTTGGCCTCGGCGCTTGCGGTAACGAAGCTGCCATCCGCAAGCACCATGTCCACGGCGAGAAGATTGTCGATGGTGAGACCGTAGGGCCGAGTCAGGTGGCCGATCCCCCCGCCCAGCGTGAGGCCGGCCATTCCCGTGCTGGATACTGTTCCGGTCGGTGTCGCCATGCCGAAGGCATGTGTCGCGTGATCGACGTCGCGGCCGGTGCAGCCGCCCTCCACCCGCACCGTTTGCGCCGAGGGATTAACCCGGACCCCGCGCATCCTGGAAAGATCGATGACCAGGCCGCCTTCGCAGCTTCCCAGTCCCCCGGCGTTATGACCGCCGCCGCGCACAGCCACCAGTACGTCACGGTCGCGGGCGGCCCTTACGGCCGCAATCACGTCTGCCGCGTCCACGCAACGGGCGATCGCTCCCGGGTGTTTGTCGATCATGCCGTTGTAAACTTTCCGCGCTGACTCGTAGCTCTCATCCGAAGGCGTCAGGATATTACCCAGAAAATCAGGTTTGAGTTGTTCCACTACACGCTCAATTGACATCTTTTTCCTCCTAAGAAAGTTCCAATCACTTGCGCAGACCGGCCGCACCCGCAACTGGTCTACCGATTGGAGTTCCTTTCCAAAGTGGCCAGGAGAATCCCTCTCTCGCGTAGCAGGAAGACCACGTGCCGGGGTCCCAAGCTCGATTTTTTAGTCCAGGTATGGATTCAACCTCCCGGTGTTCGCATTTGCCAGACTGATCGGTCTGGAATACGGCAAAAAAACTACTCCCTGGTTAAAAGTTCAAGGGACAGATCAATGTCCTGGCGAATCGCCGCAGCCGGATAACCCGCTCGTAGTTTGACGGCAGAGCTCTGAACCATGGAGACGAGATGATTTGCCCACCTTGACACATCAAGATTGGGGCTGACCTCTCCGCGCTGCTTCGCCCGCTCCAGGGCCAGCCTGAAGGTTCGTTGGAGGTGGCTGAATAGCCGTCTTACCTCTACGCCAATTTCCTCGTCGAATGGCCCGACCTCCGTCGCGGTGTTGCAGGCCATGCAGCCGCGACGAATTCCCTTCTCGTCGGCCATTCCCGCCAGGCGGTTGAAGTACCTGCGAATCTCAGGCAGCGACCCATCCGGCTTGCGCAGGTCCGCTTGTACGTCCTGGCCTACCTGGTCCCAAAAACGGAAAAGCGCGCGGCGAAAGAGTTCGCGCTTGGAGCCGAATACCCCATACAGACCGTACTTGCTCACGCCAGTTTCGCGCACCAGATCGTCAACGGAAGTGGCGCGATAGCCCTGACGCCAGAACAGCGCCGTGGCCCGGTCTAACGCTTGCTCCGGATCGAACTCCCTTGCGCGAGCCATGGAGTTAGCAGAATAATCATTCTGGAATTCCGTGTCAAGAACTTTCTTGCCGTCTTGCGATGCACAACCTATCGTGTGTGCCACCGCCGCGAGACATTGTTTTACTGCACGTCTTTCCTGAAGGCGCCGGCGGCGGGCCGTGCTGAACCGGCGTACCGGAACAGCCCGTATTCCACGGGATTCCCCACTCCCGGGCCGCACGCCGTGGGAGGCGACGGGGTCACCGTCGAGGAGGGATCACTGTAGTCCTTCAGGTTGTACCAATAGACGCGCTCGACATAGTTGAGACTGTACAGAATAGTGAACGACCGGCTGAGATAATCCGCCTGCTCCGCTTCAGAGAGCGCGTTTGTCCCGGCGCCCACGAACCAGCCGATTTCCGTAATCCATACCGGCTTGTTTCCATCCGCATTCTGAGTCATGACGTCGTGGACGCTGTTGACATAGTCCGCGAGATACGAATCCGGCGGCGCACCATCGTTGTAAGGGTGAAATCCCACGGCGTCAAAGTAGCTCTTTCCGCCATCCTGGTAGACCGACTGAAGAAAGGACGATGCCAATGTCGTATTCACCTGGCCGTTTCCGGCGCCGGGTGACAGCCCGCCCAGAACGACCACAGCATTGGGGTTCGCAGCCTTGATGGCAGAGTAGGAGAGCTTGAGCAGCTGGACGTAACGGGCGGGGTCAGGCGAAGGCCGCCAGAAATAAGTGGTGTTGGGCTCATTCCATACCTCCCAATACTGCACCTGAGGGTAGCGGGCGGCCACCATGCCCGCGAACGTGGCGAATTGAGCGATGTCGTCCGGCGGGCAAAAAGAAAGCGCCCAGGGATCGCCCTGCAAATTCGCGGCGGCGACTGACTCCCGCTTCATCGAGTAAGCCAGTATCCCCAGGAGCGGGATGCCGGCGTCTGTTGCGCGCTTCACCAGGTCGTCATACACGGCAAACTGCCAATTTCCTTCGGTGGGTTCAATATCGCTCCAGTAGTAGGTGACCCGGGCGCTCACCTTGCCCGGACCACCCAGCGATGCGATGAGGTCGGCGTCCTGGGTGTCATAGAGCACGGCATTCGTGCCCAGGTTTAAAGGGCTGGTCCGCGGCGGCAGGTTGGGTGGAGCGGCGCGGCAGTCAAAGAAAAGAAACGCGCCCAGAGCAATAAAGACAAGAATACCGCCCGCAGCGATATAGTCTCTTGGGTTCTCGACTATAGATGCCGGACGGCGCAGGCGCAGCATGCCCCAAGCATACCGCCCTGCATATTCGTTCACAATCCAAATCCCGCGCAGCCTGAAAGGCGCTGACTGCGGGCTGCCAGGTGTCGCGTTCCGGGATCAAAGACGTTGGAAATCAGCGTCCGCGCCTGCGGCGGAAAATACACTTCAATGGTGAAGGCTGGTAGCCCTTGTTCCCTGCCCCGGGAATGGTAAGATAGTCGCGCAAGGGCCATCTACACGCAAAGAATTGAGTCCTTCCTGAGATGATCGGGGAAACGATTTCCCATTACCGGGTGCTCGACAAACTCGGCGGCGGCGGGATGGGAGTGGTGTATAAGGCCGAAGACACTACGCTGGGGCGGTTTGTTGCCCTGAAATTCCTGCCGGAAGAGCTTGCCGCAGACCCCAGGGCACTTGAGCGCTTCCGGCGCGAAGCCCGTGCAGCCGCCAATCTGAACCACCCGAACATCTGCACCATACACGAAATCGGCACGCACGGGGGCCACCCTTTCATCGCCATGGAGCTGCTGGAAGGCCGGACGCTGAGGGAATTGATTGGCATGGGAGCCCTTCGCGCTGTGGCGGGAGGCCAGAGTCCTCCCCTGCCCACAAGCACTCTGCTCGACTTCGCCATCGAAATCACTGACGCCCTGGACGCAGCCCACCAGAAAGGCATCATCCATCGCGACATCAAGCCGACAAACATCTTTATCACTGCACGTGGACAAGCCAAGATTCTTGATTTCGGCCTGGCCAAATTGGCAGTGCCAGTCGGAGCACCGCTGTCCCCGGCCGCACGCGGGCGGGCCGGCGATGTGGACATTGCCGCTCCAGATGCTACTACGGCGCCGCTTGGCAACGAGCAACTGACCACCGGGGGAGTTGCGATGGGAACGGTGAATTACATGAGCCCCGAGCAGGCGCGGGGCGAACCGCTCGACGCGCGTACGGACTTGTTCAGCTTTGGCGCGGTGTTCTATGAAATGGCCACAGGCTGCCAGGCATTCAGCGGTGACAGCACGGCGGAGATCTTTGCACAAATCCTGAAAGAACAACCCCGCCCGCCTCGCACCCTGAATCCCGACCTGCCGCCGAAGCTGGAAGAATTTATCCTCAATGCGCTGGAGAAAGACCGGCATTTGCGCTACCAGACCGCCGGAGGGATTCTGGCCGACCTGAAGCGATTGAAGCGCAACCTCGGCACGGGAAGCCAGTCTGCCGCCGTCGCGGAAATAAGCACCAGGTCTGAGGAAGAGACGGCTGCGCTTGCCGTTCTGCCCTTTGAGAATGCGAGCGGCGATCCCGATTCCGAATACCTGAGCGACGGAATCACCGAAAGCCTGATCAACAGCCTTTCGCAACTGGGCCGGCTGAAGGTGCTGGCGCGCAGCACCGTGTTCCGCTACAAGGGGCGCAAAGATGATCCGCTCGCGCTCGGGCGCGAGTTGAACGTTGGCGCAGTGCTAACGGGCCGCATTTTCCAGCGTGGAGAAACGCTGGTGATTGCGGCCGAACTGGTGGACGTGAAGAAAGGTTGGCAGCTCTGGGGCGACCGATACAAGCGCAAACCCGGCGACATCTTCGAAGTGCAGGAAGAAATCGCCAAAGTCATCTTTGACAAGCTGCGCGTTAAGCTGCGCCCGTCAGAGGAAATGAAACTCGTCCAGCGCTATACGGAAAATGCCGAGGCCTATCAGCTCTACCTCAAAGCTCTGTATTTTTCCACCAAGTGGTCTGCCGAAAATTTGAAGAAAGCGGTCGAGTACAGCCGGCAGTCTATTGAGGCCGATCCCAATCTGGCCCCTGCCCATGCCGTGATGGCCCAGTCCTATGCAATGCTCGGATTCTATGGCTTCCTGCTCCCGCGGGAGGCCTTTCCAAAAGCCAAGGCGGCGGCGCAGCGAGCGCTCGGGATTGAAGAAAGTCTGGCCGAAGCGCATCTTGCTCTCTCACTGGCTCATGTGCTGTACGACTGGGACTGGCCGGCGGGCGAAAGAGAGGCTCGAAGGGCCCTCGAGTTGAACGCGGAACACCCCAACTCGCACAGCGTTTGCAGTACGAATCTTTTTGCCGCGGGGCGGTTCGAGGAGGCTATTGCCGAGGCAGAACGTGCTGTGGAGCTTGATCCCCTCTCTCCCTCCTACAGTTTCGTTCTGGGAGCATCGTTATACTTCGCACGACGGTTCGAGGATGCGATTGAACAACTGAAGAAAACCGTCGAATTGGACCCTGGCCTGGCCCGGCCTCATGAGTTGCTGGCATTGGCTTATGCAGACGCGGGAGCCTATGACCTGGCGATAGCAGAGTACCGGGTGATGGCGTCTCTCCCTGGCGGCGAATTGTCAAGCCGCCCGTTGCGCGGTTATGTTCTAGCCAGAGAAGGCAAGCTGGACGAGGCTCGAAAAATCCTGGAGGGACTGGTCCCCGAGATGGGTGAAGATCTGCTCTTAGCTTGGCGGACCGCCTTTCTGTGTGCTGCCCTCAACCAATTCGATCTGGCTTTTGAATTGCTCGACAAGCTGTTTGTCGAGCGGTTCGGGTTACTCGTGTACACAAAATGCTATCCGGTCCTCGACAATCTGCGCCGCGACCCAAGATATGCGGAGCTGGTGCGGCGCATCGGGCTGCCTGGTTAGAGGAAAGGCAACAGAAAGCAAAAGGCTCAAGACGACTGGTCCAGATTATGATTGGCGAAACGGTTTCACACTATCGGATTCTCGACAAACTCGGCGGCGGCGGGATGGGAGTGGTGTACAAGGCCGAGGACACCGCGCTCGGCCGGCAGGTGGCGCTGAAGTTTCTGCCGCAGGATGTAGCGAAAGATCCCGTGGCGCTGGAGCGTTTCCGCCGCGAGGCGCGTTCCGCATCGGCGCTGAATCATCCGGGGATTTGCACCATCTACGAAATCGGTGAGCATGAGGGCCAGCCGTTCATCGCCATGGAACTGCTGGAAGGCCAGACGCTGAAGCATCGCATTGAATCCGGACTCATCGAACTGGAAGATCTGCTCGACTATTCCATCCAATTTGCCGAAGCGCTGGACGCCGCCCAATCGAAAGGCATCATCCATCGCGACATCAAGCCCGCCAATCTTTTCGTGACCAGCCGCGGCCAGGCCAAGGTGCTCGATTTTGGCCTGGCCAAGAGCACTCCCCCGGGGTCATCCGGCGCGGCGGGGCTTTCCGGCGCGGTCACGATGGATGCGGGCGAGGCAAACCTGACAAGCCCGGGTGCGGCCGTTGGCACCGTGGCTTACATGTCGCCGGAGCAGGCGCTGGGCAAACCACTCGACGCGCGGTCTGACCTTTTTTCGTTCGGCGTGGTGCTTTATGAAATGGCCACGCGTAGCCAGCCTTTCAAGGGAGACACCACCGCTGCCATCTTCGATTTCATCCTGCGGCGCACGCCGGTATCGCCATTGCGTTTGAATCCGAGGCTGCCCCAAAAGCTGGAAGAGATCATCACCAAGTCACTGGAAAAAGACCCCCGGCTGCGCTACCAGAACGCCTCCGGCCTGCTGAGCGATTTGCACCGCCTGAAGCGCGACATCACGTCCGGCAGGTCAGCCGTCACTGAAGTCGCCGAGCCCGGCGTCTACGAGGCCACTCGCCCCTCCGATTCCACCGCAACCCGCGCCGCGGAACTCTGGGTGGCCGTGTTGCCATTCAAAGTTTCGAGCAGCGATGAGGAACTGGGAGCGCTGGCCGACGGCCTGACGGAAGACATTACCACGGGCCTTTCTCGCTTTTCGTACTTGCATGTGCTCGCCCGGGGGTCAGCAACGCTCTCCGGCGAGAGAGTTGCGGAAGCCAATTCTGCACAAAAGGGCATGGGCGCGCGTTACGTGATGGAAGGTACGCTGCGCAAGTCCGGTTCGAGCGTGCGCATCAGCGCGCGCGTGGTGGATGCGGCGACGACGGAAAACGTCTGGGCGGAAAACTACAATCGAGACCTGAAGTCCGAGAGCCTGTTCGATTTGCAGGATGATGTCACGGCAAAAATCGTCTCCACCGTCGGCGATCCCTACGGGGCGTTGCCGCGAGCCATGGCGACGGTGGTCAAGCGCAAGCCGATGGAAAGCATCACGCCCTACGAGGCGGTCCTGCGGGCACTCGCCTACGGGTACACCATTACTCCAGGCGAACACAAGATCGCCCGCGATTGCCTGGAGCGCGCCGTCAAGCAGCAGCCGGATTACGCCGACGCTTGGGCGTGGCTCGCGGGCATGTGCTTGAGTGAGTTTATGCACACATATAACCTGGGCCCCGATCCACTGGGCCGGGCCACTGCCGCTGCAAGACGCGCCCTGGCGCTTGATCCCGCCAGCCAGACCGGCTATTTGGGCCTCGCCTCGGCTTGCTTTTTCCAGAAGGATTTCGCGGGTTTCCGCCACGCCGCCGAGCGCGCGCTGGCCATGAATCCTTTCGACGGTTATGCCAAGGCGTGGCTCGGTTGTTTGACAGCCTACACGGGTGATGGGGACCGCGGGCTGGCGCTGGTTGCCGAGGCCCTGAAACTCAATCCGAATCACCCCGGCTGGTACTACTTCGCGGAGTTCTGGGACCACTACCGAAAGCACGAGTATGAGCAGGCGCTCACTTCGGTCCGCAAGGTCAATATGCCAGTTGTGGTCCACTACCAGGGGGCGCTGGCCGCCGTGTACGGACAGCTTGGGCGAAAGGAAGAAGGGAAAGCCGCAATCCGGGAGCTTTTGAAATTGGTTCCGGACTACGCACATAGAGTGCGTGAGGACCTGCTTAAATGGTACGACGTCGACTGGGTAGAGCACTTTATCGAGGGCCTGCGCAAGGCTGGATTGGAAATCCCCGAGCCCGGCGCAGCCCTGACAGCTCGCGCGACGGGTGGCATTTCCGGCGGCGTCGAGCAAGTGTCCTCCAAGGCTGTGGCTGACCCGTCCACGCGTGCCGCGGAGCTGTGGGTGGCCGTGCTGCCGTTCAAAGTTTCAAGCAGCGACGAGGAACTCGGTGCGCTGGCCGACGGCCTGACGGAAGACATTACCACCGGCCTCTCGCGTTTTTCGTATTTGCATGTGCTCGCCCACGGATCGGTGGCACCTTCCGGCGAAAAGGTGACCGATGTGCGCAAAGCACAGAGGGAGCTGGGCGCTCGATACGTGATGGAAGGTGCAGTGCGCAAGTCCGGCTCGAGCGTACGCATCAGCGCGCGTCTGGTGGATGCGATGACGGCGGAAAACGTCTGGACCGAAAAGTACGACTGCAATCTCAATGAGACCAGCGTATTCCAATTGCAGGACGACGTCACGGCAAGAATCGTTTCGACGATGGCCGATTCCTATGGAGCGCTCCCGCGGGCCATGGCGGCAGTGGTGAGGCGCAAGCCGATTGATGAAACGACCCCTTATGAAGCTGTCCTTCGACAATTCGGCTTCTACCAGTTACTGACTCCAGAGGAACACAAAAGCGTCCGCGATTCCCTGGAGCGCGCCGTTGAGAAGGCGCCGGAGTACGCTGACGCCTGGGCTTCGCTGGCCATGATCTACACGGCCGAATTCACGCAGAACTTCAACCTGCAGCCGGATGCGCTGGGGCGAGCCGCCGCCGCCGCTCGGCGCGCTCTGGCTTTGAACCCTGTCAACCAACTTGGCTATTACAGCCTTGCCGAAGCCTGCTTTTTCCAGAGGGATTTTGTGGGCTTCCGCCAGGCGGCTGACCGGGCGCTGGAACTGAATCCTTTCGACAGCAACGCCAAGGCCCAGCTCGGGTCATTAATGGCCTTTACGGGCGATTGGGACCATGGGCTGGCACTGGTGATGGAGGCCCAGAGGCTCAATCCGAACCATCCCGGCTTTTACCACCTGGCAGAGTGCGTTGGCCATTACCGAAAGTCCGAATATGAGAAGGCGCTCAAAGCGATCCGCAGGGCCAACATCCCAGGCAACCACTACTACCACGCCATGCTGGCGGCGGTGTGCGGACAGCTCGGTCGCAAAAAAGAGGCGCAAAAAGAGATTGCAGAACTGCTTCGATTGTTTCCCGATTACCAGCTTAGAGCGAGGAATGAAATGGGCAAATGGGTCGACCCTGAACTGACGGAGCGCTACATGGAAGGTCTCCGCAAAGCGGGCCTGGAAATACCCGAACCGGCTGCTGAGGCGCAGAAAATACCATAACATTTTGCACGGATGTCGCGCGATGCGGGCGGCGGGTAGGACGCAATATTTCCGAATGATGCCGGACCATCCATCCAAGGAGATTTACCAATGAAGCCGAATGTGATATTGCTCGCGGGGCTATTGGTCGCATCAGGCCTAGTGCTGGCAGCGCAGCAAAGCGACCCCGTCATCGGGCTAATGAAGGAGTTTACCGAGGCTTTCGGCCCATCCGGCTCCGAGGGTCCGGTGCGCAAGCTCTACGAGCGCGAGATGCGCAAGGCGGGCGCTGAAATTTCGACGGACGGCCTGGGTTCTGTGATTGCGAAGTCGCCGGGCGGCTCGGCCGGCCCGCGAGTCATGGTGGACGCTCATCTGGATGAAGTGGGCCTGATGGTGCGCGCCATAACAAAACGAGGCTTCATCAAGGTCCAGCAACTGGGCGGCTGGCTGGGCACAAACATGGTGGGCCAGCGATGGACGATCATGACTGCAAAGGGACCCGTGCCGGCGGTGAGCGGAACGCAGGATGCCCACATCGCCACACCTGAATTGACCCAGTGGTCCATCGATCCGATGAACGTTTTTCTCGACGTGGGCGCGCGCAACCGGGAGGATGCGGAAGCGATGGGCATTCGCCTGGGCGATCCCATTGCCCCTGCCAGCACTTTTCTGGAACTCGCCAACCATCGCTACGCGGCAAAAGCCTGGGATGACCGCATCGGACTCCTCATGCAGATTGAGGCGTTGAAGCAGCTCCAGCGCGAAGGCGTGAAAACGCCCAATACCGTTTTCTTCACGGGTACGGTGCAGGAAGAAGTCGGCCTGCGCGGGGCGCTGACCACGGCCCAGATCGTCAAGCCCGATGTTGGTATCGCCATCGAGGTAGGTATCGCCGCAGACTCTCCAGGCACCAATTCGAGCCAGGCCGAGGAAGAGTTGGGAGCGGGCCCGGGCATCTTCGCCTATGACAATTCAACAATCCCCAATCGAAAACTGTTTGACCTCTTCCGCAGCGTGGCGGAAGCCAACCAGATCCCCCTGCAAACCGACCTCGTGGTGCACTACGGCGAGGACGCAGCCAGTATGCAGAAGATTGGCGGAGGCGTTCCCGTCATCAACTTTGTGGTTCCCGCCCGGTACACCCATGCCAACACTGGCATCATCGACCGGTCCGATTTTGACAAAGCTGTACGGCTGCTGGCGGCGGTGCTCAAGAGGCTCGATGCGGCAACGGTTAAGGACTTAACAAATTTCGAGTAACAAGTAGCGCCGACCGGCATATGGGGAGCTGAAGCCCGGCGCTACAAACCACCCTTCGCCCGCCCAGGTCCCACTACACTGAGTCCGGCACTTTCGTAAGTTCGAATAGAACTGCAAAACGATTCGCAGTTGCGCAGAAGATTGCACGATGCAAAGTCGTAGGCGGATATGCGGTTCCGGGCCTCGGACTCCCAAAATCCTAGACTTGAATGTTGCAAACACGGGCCTTTCTCAGGGATTAACCATACCCTGGGGCAAGGAATATTCCTGACTTTACAGCTCTCCGCACTCCGCCGTTTTGGCTTGCCTTTTGTAGTGCTCCGAGCTACGATGGGGCGATTTTTTGCTCCTTTCATGATGCAGCCTAACGGAAACATTGACGCGTGGCTGGTGATAGGGTTCGGGCTGGGGCTGTTCCTGTTTTTTCGTGGGCTGCGCGTTTTTCGCAAGAGTCTTATGGTGGCCGATACCCCGATTATACCCATCCGGAGCGCTCCCATGGGCATTGTCCAGGTGCACGGGCACGCGGGCGGTGACACACCGTTTCCAAGCCCCGTGAGCGGCACTCCCTGCTATGCGTTCCGGGTGGTGATTGAACGGTACATCAACAGAAAGGGCTGGCGGCACCACCGGACGGACCAGAACGGCAGGCGCTTCTATCTCTCAGACGATTCGGGCCGCGTTCACGTGGAACCTCGGGAAGCCGAGTTTGACGTGCCGGTCAATTGCCGGCGCCAGATTGGGAACGGGGTGATTGGCTTCTCTCTGGCGAACCTTTTCCGTCCCATGGAGGCCGACGCGTCGGATGGCACCGGGCTTTCCGTTAACGCAAAGACCGAAGATGAGCTGCTGGAATACTCGGGAGTGGATTACGGCTGCACCGATCCCTTCCGGTTTACCGAGTATTGCGTGAAGCCCGACCACGAATACGACGTGCTGGGAACCTGCGTTGAAAATCCCAGACCCGAGGACGATTACGACAGGAACCTGATTGCCAAGGGAACACACAACACGACTTTTCTGATTTCTTTCAAATCGGTGGATGAACTCAAACGCGGTATAGGCTGGCGCTCCACAATGATGGTAATCGGCGGGGCGGGGCTCGCCGTTTTTTGCGCGGCGATGTTTATGACCAGGCATGGCCTTTTATAAATCTGGCTCAGGAGGATGACGATGGTGGGAGTGGCAATACTGGTTCTGCTGGTTTTAATCCTGGTGGTTGTGGCTTTTGTGGTTTATGCGGTCAGCATCTATAACAGCCTGGTGCGGCTGAAGAACGATATCGACAAGGCCTGGGCAAACATCGACGTCCTGCTGAAGCAGCGGCACGACGAACTGCCCAAGTTGATAGACACCTGCAAGGGTTACATGCAGTACGAACAGAAGACTTTTACAATGGTCACTGAGGCCCGCAACGCCTACCAGAAAGCCAACACGGGCCCGGAAAAAGCTCAGGCAGACAACATGATGACGGGGGCGTTGAAAACCCTGTTCGCGGTGGCGGAAAATTATCCGGAGCTGAAGGCCAACAACGACTTCATGCAGTTGCAGGGGCGCATCTCAGAGATCGAAGAAAGAATCGCCGACCGGCGTGAGTTCCTAAACGACAGCGTCAACACCTACAACATTCGCATCCAGCAATTCCCGGACATGATCCTTGCCGGGCTGATGCACCTGCAGCCGCGGGAATTTTTCAAGGCCACCGAGGAAGACAGGCAGGACGTACAGGTGAAGTTCGACTGAGGGAAAAATCAGCATTTTGAGCAGGCTTTCGGATGAAAAACCTTAAGCCAAAGCCGGCTTCGCAGCTTATTGCCCTGAATCTGCAAGTTATTGGGTCCTAATATCCTGAACATATTGGGTTTAACCGGATTTGCGCCCACGCCTGCCGGGAGAACTGATACCAAAATGTGACGTCCAAATATTCGTAAAGTGACGAACTGGAATTAGTTCTCTCTTGAGGTCATTGCCGGAGTTTTTTCGAATAGAGCGCTCTTGTTGAATTAAAGGAACTTAACCGGAAGGATATTTTTTTGTGTTCAACGCGCCAGTTGGCACGCCGGTTGCAATAGATAAGATGCGCGGAAGGGGGGCCTGGCCATGATGAGCAATGAGGAGCTTCAAAGACTGCATGAAGAACGGGAAGTGATGGACAAGTGGCGGAAAGTTTCACGCCACGTGGTTGCTGACCTGCTTGAAGGTTGCTCCGTCTGCAACACGGTACGCGAAAGGGACCTCCTGTTACGCTGCCCCTGGTGTGAGGACGCCTATTTGTGCCCGGGTGAGTGCATGCACGAGCACAACACGCATCTGCACCCTACAGTTTCATTCTGGTCACGTTAGGCGCATCACCCTGTTGTTTCAGCCCCGCTCTCCGCTTTCCCGTCAGGAACCCGCCGATGGCCGATAGCTCGCCGACGTAGTATCGGTTTCCCACACCGTAACGTTACTGACGTTGAGGCCCTGGTCCTTCATTTTCCGTTGCAACTCAGTACCCAGATAGCACGCCAGATTTTCAGCCGAGGGGTTGATTTCCTTAAAGGGTTCGACATCGTTCAGGAAGTGATGGTCGAAGCGTTCAACCAGCTCCTTCACCGCCGCGCGCAAATCGGAAAAATCCATCAGCAGCCCGATGGAATTCAGCTTCTCTCCTCCGACCGTGACTCTCACTTTGTAATTGTGCCCGTGAACGTTCTCGCACTTTCCCTTGTAACCTCGCAGCGCATGACCCGCGGCAAAGGAATATTCAACCGACACCTCAAACATGGATCCTCCGGCGTTCTAACCCGCAGCGCGCCCCCGCTTTATCCTCAACCGGCAACCGTCATCCAGCAGGTTGTTGAAAAAATGCTCATTTGTCATGCCGAGCGAAGCGAAGCATCCCCGTATGGCTTGAAAATAAATGCAGAGATCCTTCGCTTCACTCAGGATGACGTCGCGCAGGATTTCGCGGCGCCCTGCTACAAACATTCTTGCATAAATTCGCTGACCTCTTCCAGCCGGCCGGCACGGCGGTAGGGCGGAAGGCTGTCGAAAAAGATCTTTCCGTACTGCTTCTTCACGATGCGGTGGTCAAGAATGCCCAGCACACCGCGATCGGATTCACTGCGGATCAGGCGGCCAAATCCCTGCTTGAGGGCGATCACGGCCTCCGGAATCTGATACTCGACAAAAGCGTTGCCACCCTCTTCATTAATCTGCCGGATGCGTGCCGCCACCACCGGGTCCGTGGGAACGGCGAACGGCAGCCGGTCAACAATAACGGCGCTCAGTTGCTGGCCCTGCACATCAACGCCCTGCCAGAACGAGCTGGTGGCAAACAGCACGGCGTGCGGGGTTGAGCGGAACTTATCGAGCAGCGCGTTCCGCGGGGCCGAACCTTGCAGCATCATCGGGTAACGGAGCCTTCGGCGGACAAGCTCGTAAACGGACCGCATCTGCTGATAAGACGTAAAAAGAACGAAGGCACG
>DATLWV010000147.1:0-1580 GCA_035576145.1 Terriglobia bacterium | reverse complement strand
AGGTGGTGGTGCTGGCACGCGAGGATACGGTGGGCGAGAAGCGGCTGGTGGCTTATGTGGTGGCCGACCAGGAGGCCGAGGAGGCCGAGGAGGACGACAGCGGGAACAAGAAAGCAGGGCTGTGGATCAGCGAACTGCGGGAGCACCTGCTCGACAAGTTGCCGGAGTACATGGTGCCAACCGCGTATGTGCAGTTGAAAAGGATTCCGCTAACCCCCAATGGAAAGATTGATCGCAAGAGTCTGCCAGAACCCGACAAGGACATAAGGGAACAGGAATATGTGGGACCGCGGAACGCCACGGAAGAAACGCTGTGCCGCCTGTGGCAAGAGGTGTTGCGGCGCGAACGTGTGGGAATTCACGACAACTTTTTTAACATTGGCGGTCATTCTCTTCTGGCTGTGCAGCTGATCTCGCGCATGAAGCAGGCATTCACTGTAGAGATGCCTCTTAGTGTTTTATTTGCGGCGCCGACAGTGGCCCGGATGGCAGAACATATTGCCGCAGTGAATGAGCCTGATCGGTCACAGTCGTCGCCGGTCCTGGTCAACATTCAACCTCATGGCTCATGGCCTCCCTTTTTCTGCGTGCATGCCGTTGGCGGACAAGTGATCGGTTATGCGGAACTTTCGCAGGCGTTAGGCCTGGAGCAACCCTTTTATGGGTTGCAGTCGCCGCCCGCAAATTACTTTCCCGAGTCGGGCGTGAGCATCGAGCAGTTAGCCACTCTCTACAATCAGGAAATCCGCAGCGTCCAGCCACGCGGCCCGTATCTGCTGAGTGGCTGGTCTATGGGGGGACTGGTAGCGTGGGAAATGGCGCAACAACTGAGAAAAGAAGGTGAGATTATAAGCCTGCTCGCACTCATAGATACTGCTCCGCCACCCAAGTATCGGGAATCTGAAGATAGAGCCGATGAGATATCCATGCTCGCCCATTTCGCTATGGACATGAGCCGGTTGGTCGGCAGGGACCCTGGGCCTTTGGTGGAACAATTCTTACAGGCGGCCGAGCAAGACCAATGGAAGATGGTGCAAGAAACTCTGACCAGCTTTGGCGTGCTGGCCCCGAAGACGGCCCACGCCGAAATGACCGCTTTACTGGAGGTATATACCCGGAATTTCCGTGCCATGAGTAACTATTCCATCCAAACCAGTGAACAAGCGGTGATTTACTTCCGAGCGTCCGAGACACCAGAGCGTTTCTCCAAGGTATGGACAAAATGGTCGGGCGGAGGCATTCAGTTCCATTCGGTTCCAGGGGACCACTTCACAATGCTGAGGCGGCCTGGTGTAGGTATCATCGCCGAGACCTTGCGGCGTTATCTATCGATGAACAGCAACAACGAGTTGCGGCTGTGAGTCCGGAATCAACTCCCGTGAGTTGACCGACATCGAAAGTCGGCACACAGCGTGAAAATAAATCCTTTCTGGACAGAGTATTTTGCCTTATTTTATATTAAAATTCGCGAGCGATTCTGGGCATTCGCTGAATAAGATTCTGTGATCAGAACGAGAGGAGCGCCTTCATGGGGACTTTACTTCAGGATGTTCGCTATGGTTTGCGCACGCTGGTCAAGA
>DATLWV010000146.1:0-15075 GCA_035576145.1 Terriglobia bacterium | reverse complement strand
TGGCAAAGTGATTGTGGCTGCAACAGTGGGGGGCACGAAGGCTGGAACCAGAAGTGGCGCGCACCATTGCGTGAAGCCCTTGACTGGCTGCGTGACACCATCAATTCGTCGTTTGGCAGGAAAGGGAAAGAACTGCTCAAGGACCCGTGGGCGGCGCGGAATGATTATATCGATGTCATTCTGGACCGCTCGAAAGAGAACGTGCAGCGCTTCCTGGACAGCCACGCCACCGGTCCACTCAACCCTGAGCAGAGTGTCAGGGCGCTCAAGCTTATGGAACTGCAGCGGCACCTGATGCTGATGTATACCAGCTGCGGATGGTTCTTTGACGAACTCTCCGGCATTGAAACGGTGCAGGTGATCCAATACGCGGCGCGCGCAATCCAGCTGGCCGAAGAGATCTACATGCAGCCATATGAAGCCCGCTTTATTGAATTGCTTGAGAAGGCTGAGAGCAACGTCCCGGCCCACAAGAACGGCGCAGTGATCTTTGAAAGATTTGTCCGCCCGGCCGCCATTGACCTGCCCAAAGTAGGCGCCCATTACGCAGTAAGTTCGCTATTCGAACCCTATAACCATGAGACAAAGATCTATTGCTACACCGTTGACCGCCAGGATTACAAGCTTCTGAACGAAGGCAAGACAAGACTCGCGCTGGGCCGGGCGGAAATTACCTCGGAGATTACCTGGGAAAGCTCACAAATCAGTTTTGGCGTACTGCACCTTGGAGACCATAATCTGAGTGGCGGTGTCAGGAAATTCCTTGGTGAAGTTGAATACAATGCGATGGTAAAAGAGGTCAACGAAAGTTTTGACAGAGGTGACCTCGCGGAGAGACTTCGAATAGTTGACAAGCATTTTGGCTCGGCAACCTACACGCTGAAGCTGTTGTTTCGGGACCAACAGCAGCATATTCTCAGGCTCATTCTGCAATCCGCGCTGGCAGAAGCGGAGGCTGCATACCGGAGGATCTATGAGCGTGGAGCCCCCCTGATGCGATTTGTCACCTCGCTTGGAATGCCCCAGCCGGACCGCTTTCAAATTGCCGCAAAGTTTACCTTGAACTCCGAACTGACGCGGCTTCTCGAAGCCGAAATATTGGACGCAGACCAGATCCGGGCCCTGCTCGATGAAATGGGGAGGGCAGGCGTTGTCTTTGACGAGGCGGCGCTGGAATTTGCCGTTCGGCGCAACCTGGAGAAACTTGCGGCCGCATTCCTTGAGAACCCTGATGACATCCAGCGGCTTCAGGAATTTGAATCCACAGCCGACGTTGCCGCGATGCTGCCGTTTAAGGTAAGGTTGTGGCAGCCACAAAATGTTTTCCATGAAGTGCTCCAGCAGAGGAGCACCGAATTCAGGACTCGCGCCGCCGCCGGCGACGCATCTGCGCAGGAGTGGCTGAAGTCATTCCTTGCCCTGGGTGCGAAACTGAGTGTTTACGTGGGATAGATAAAGATGCGATTGCTGGCAGTTCCAGTAGCGACCTATCGGATCCAGTTCAGCCTGAATTTCCGTTTTGTTGACGCGAAAACTCTGGTTCCTTACCTGCACGAACTTGGCATTACGCACCTCTATGCCTCTCCGCGGTTTAAGGCCGGGAAGGGAAGTTCGCATGGATACGATGTGGCTGATCCTTTCCGGATCAATTCAGAACTCGGGACGGAAGAGGAGTTCGATGAGCTTGTCCGCAAACTGAAAAACTACGGGATGGGGCTGCTGTTGGATATTGTTCCCAATCATATGGTGGCAAGTTCAGAGAACCCCTGGTGGATGGACGTGCTTGAGAATGGTTCCACATCAGAATTTGCCCGGTATTTTGATATTGATTGGCATCCAGCTGCCGGTAAGGGCCTGTTTCTGCAGGACAGCAAAGTCCTGCTCCCGGTTCTTGGAGATCGTTATGGGAAGGTCCTCGAAAACCAGGAACTGAATCTTAAGCTCGATGAAAATGGCTTCTACATTCGATATTATGAGCATCGATTTCCGCTGAACCCCAGCACCTACCGGGTGATCCTGGAGCACTGTCTCGAAACAATTCGCAGCGGGAGCGATGTTGATCCGTCGGTGGCTGATGAGGTCTCTCGTGTGCTGGATGCTGTTGGACGCTTGCCGGCTCCGAAGGGTCCCGCGCAGGACCAGGTCAAGACCCGGCGCGAAGCCCATGAATGGGTCAAACATCGGCTGTGGGACCTCTATAACCACTCGCCCGGGGTGAACCAATGCCTGGATGGGACCCTCCGATTCTTTAATGGCATTCAGGGCGACGGAAACAGCTTCGAGCCGCTTGATCGCCTCCTGACTGCACAGGCCTACCGTCTGGCGTACTGGAAGATGGCGGCGGAGGAGATCAACTATCGCCGATTTTTTGACGTCAACGAACTCGTAGGGCTGAGGGTTGAAGATCCCCGCGTGTTTGATGACAGGCATCGCCTTATCATTGAGATTGCCAGAAAGGAGGATTTGGTCGGGCTCCGCGTAGACCACGTTGACGGCCTGCACGACCCGGCACGGTATCTTGAGCGCCTGCGGACCGCCACAGCAGCAAAAGAGCAAAGCCGCAGCACTGCGAACCGCTATCTCATCGTCGAAAAAATCCTGGGAAGGGATGAGTCGTTGCCGGAGGATTGGCCGGTGGCAGGAACCACCGGTTATGATTTTCTGAACGCCGCGAACGGATTGTTCATTGACCCGGATGGACTCAGCCGCCTGGAGAATGATTTTCGCCGCTTTACAGGCTGCAAGCTTTCTTATGCCGAGGTCTGTTACACGCGGAACAAGCAAGTCATCTATCAGCTTTTTGCCGGCGAACTGGCGACCTTTGCGCATTCGCTGGCAAGATTGGCATCGCAGGACCGGCACGCCAGGGATATTCCTGTACCCGAACTCGTGCGAGCATTTGTGGAAGTGACAGCCTGCCTTCCTGTTTACAGGACATACGTCAGGAATTTTTCCGTCAGCACTCGAGACCGTGCCTACCTGAACTGGAGCCTGCAGGAAGCCCGGCGCCGGACTTCCTCCGATGAAGTCAGCGACGCCGCATTTGATTTTTTGCGTCGTGTCCTGTTTCTGGATCCGCAGCCTTGTGCGGCGGGCCAGCGGAAATCATGGCTTCAGTTTGTTATGCGATGGCAGCAGTTCGCCAGCCCGGTGATGGCAAAGGGCCTGGAAGACACCGCGTCGTATGTTTATAACTGCCTCGTTTCAATGAATGAAGTGGGCGGCGACTCTCTTCGCGAAAGGCCGCCGTATGATGTGACTGCGTTTCACGACTTCAACCAGGCCAGGCTGGCCCGCTGGCCGCACACGATGAACGCGACTTCAACGCACGATACCAAGCGAGGTGAGGACGTCAGGGCGCGCGTGAATGTGCTTTCTGAATTTGACAGTGTGTGGCTTCCGCGTCTGCATCGGTGGAGCAAGTGGAACCGGCCTCATAAGGCTGATTGGAATGGGCGCCGTGTCCCTGATGAGAACGAAGAGTGCCTGATTTACCAGACAATGCTGGGCGCCTGGCCCTTTGATCCGGACGCGGAAGCTGTTTTCCTCGATCGATTGGTTGCCTTTATGCAGAAGGCGCTTCGTGAAGCCAAGGTCCACACCAGTTGGATTCAGCCTGACCTGAATTACGAGAACGCCGTTGAAACCTTTATACGGAATTGCTTTGGGTCTGGCGGCAGGACCCGTTTCATGGATGACTTTCTTGAGTTGCATAAGACGATAGCGTTCTATGGCCATTTGAATGCTCTTTCGCAGGCTCTGCTGAAGATTACATCACCGGGAGTCCCTGATTTTTACCAGGGGACTGAATTGTGGGACTTCAGCCTGGTTGATCCTGACAACCGCCGGCCGGTCGATTTTGACAAGCGGGTGCGGCTTTTGGAGGAACTCAAGTCCAAAGAGGTCGCCGGGCAGGACGAACTGCTGCAAGACCTGACTGCAAACTGGCAGGACGGGAGGATCAAGCTTTACATGACCCGAAAGGCCCTCAGTTTCCGGCTTGCCCACAAAGAACTGTTTGCTGGCGGTGACTATATTCCGTTGGAAGCTGTAGGGAAGAGACAAAACTGTGTTGTGGCTTTCGCCCGTCGCCGGAGGAAGATGTGGGCGATCGTGGCTGTTCCCCGGCTTGTTGCCGGGTTCCTTCGCAGGCAAAGGTCACTGTCACCCAGGGAAAAGTGGCCGGCGTTGAAGATCGTTCTGCCCGGGGAATGCCCCTCCCGCTGGCGGAACGTTTTTACGAGTGGGACAATTTCCGCCAGGAAGGGCGCCGGCGGTCGAGGCGTATTGTTACTGAGCGGAATGCTTGAGCGGTTCCCTTGCGCCCTGCTGGAGCCCGCTTCGGACCAGACCACGGCACGATAAGGGCAATAATCCGACCGCGCTTTTATTCCTGCAGAGGTAATTCGGCCCCTGTGTCAGCGTTGGGTGGCAGTGGCCAGTGGCTGCGAAACCTCAGTGGAAGCCTGCCAGGGATGGGCATCTGATACTTTATTGCGGGAGAAAAAATCCCCGATGGTCAAGGTAATCATGATGACCAGCCAGAATATAGCTGCAAACAAAACCAGCCGAACCATCGAGGCGCTCCAGCGGAGATGCATGAAGAAAGTGCCCACCAATGTCGCCTTGCAGGCAGCGATCACCAGCATCACAACGGTGTTCCACCGGCCGAGATCGATGTAAGCGATCCTCCACGTCAGCAGGGTCAGGACCAGAAGGCTGATGAAGACAAAAAAATAGAGTTTCAGGGGCGCAACGTGTTCTGACATTAGAAGTGTGCTCCAAGTAAGTACAATAATGGGAACAGAAAGATCCAGACTATATCGACGAAGTGCCAGTAAAGGCCGAACATCTCGACGGGATTGTATCGTTCGGGAGAGAACTTTCCCCGCCAGGCCATGACGAGAAGGACGGCCATGATGCCCTCGCCCACCACCATGTGGGTGGCGTGAATGCCTGTCAGCACGAAGTAGAAGACGAAGAACATGGCCACATGGCTCGACTGAGGCCCGGCGTATGTCCAATGCAGGCCGGGCGCCAGACCTTCGTGGTAATCGTGCGTCCACTCCAGAAAGAACTTGATGCCTACGAAGACGCCTCCCAGGATCATGGTCGAAATCAGGAAAGCAATCAGCCTTTTCCGCTTGCCCGTCTGGGCGGCATGGACTGCCAGCGCCATGGTCAAGCTGCTGCCAATTAGAACGGCTGTGTTGAATGCCCCGATCGGGGTGTTCAGGAGATGGCTTCCCGTTTCAAAAGCAACCGTGTAAAGGTTTCGGTAGACCGTATAGGCCGTGAAGACCGCCCCGAAGAACATGATCTCCGTAGCGAGGAAGATCCACATCCCCAGGCTGGATGCCTCGTGTTGCTGCGTCCGGTCATCGAACTGTTCGTAAAAGACGGTCTGGGTATTATGCAACTTGAATTTCCTCCGCTAGGCGATCGTACCCGTAGGGTTCTTCGGTAACTTCGGGTGTTTCCTCGAAATTGTGGGTTGAAGGAGGAGAAGATATTGTCCATTCAAGGCCCGTCGCTTTCCAGGGATTGGGGCCTGCGAGCTCCCCATAGCGCGCCGACCACGCAAAATAAATGAGAGGAATAACGTATCCAAGACCCAGAATGGTTGCTCCGGCCGTCGAGATGACGTTTAGAGTCTGGAATTCAGGCGGGTATACGGCGTACCGGCGAGGCATGCCGAGATATCCCAGAACGAATTGCGGGAAGAACGTCAGGTTGAAGCCGACGAAAATAATGACGGCCGCAACTCGTGACCACCCGTCGGGATAAAGGCGGCCGCTTATCTTGGGCCACCAATAATGGATTCCTGCCATGTAACCCATGATCGCTCCACCGACCATGACGTAATGGAAGTGCGCCACCACAAAATACGTTGCATGTACGTGTTGATCAATCGCTGTTGTGGCCAGATACAAGCCTGTCAGCCCACCGATGGTAAACAGCCCGATAAACCCAAGCGCATACAACATCGGGGCTTCGTAGGAAATAGATCCTTTATAGAGGGTTGCCGTCCAGTTGAAAACTTTGACCGCAGAAGGGATGGCTACTGCCATGCTGAGGGCAGAGAAGACCAGCCCGGCATAGATGGACTGGCCGCTCACGAACATATGGTGTCCCCATACCAGAAAACCAATGGCGGCGATGGCAACGCTGGAGAAGGCAATGAAATGGTATCCGAATATCTTCTTCTTGGAAAAGGCTGTGATCACTTCGCTGACCACTCCCATCGAGGGAAGGATCATGACGTAAACAGCCGGGTGCGAATAGAACCAGAAGAGATGCTGGAACAGGACAGGGTCTCCGCCGAGCGCGGGGTCGAAGATGCCGGCGTGGAAGAAGCGCTCGATAGTAATGAGAGCCAGCGAGATGGCGATGACCGGAGTTCCGATGATGAAGATAATGCTGGTGGCATACATGGCCCAGATGAAGAGCGGCAAGCGGAACCAGGTGAGCCCGGGCGCGCGCATCTTGTGGATGGTTACAACGAAATTCAAACCTGTCAGGATCGACGAAAAACCCGCAATGAACAATCCGCTCGCCGTTGTCATCACGTGTGTGTTCAGGTACATCGTGCTCAAGGGCGTGTAGAAGGTCCAGCCTGTATCAACGCCACCGGCGATCAGCCCGTATGTAACAATCGACCCGCCAACCATAAAGACGTACCAGCTCAGCAGGTTCAGACGGGGAAAGGCCACGTCTCGCGCTCCCAGCATGATGGGAATCAGGAAGTTGCCCATCACGGCAGGAATGGAAGGCACCAGGAAAAGGAAAATCATCATGATGCCGTGGGTACTGAACAGCTTGTTATAAGTCTCCGGCTGGAGCACCAGACCCTGCGGCTCGACCAGGTTCAGCCGCATCAAGGCGGCCGACACGGCGCCAATCGCGAAAAAGAACGTGATCGCGATCAGATAGAGCCAGGCGATCCGCTTGTGATCGGTGGTCAGTAGCCAGGATTTAATGCCATAATCTACGTTCAAATAATGAACGCGTGGCTCAATGGCAACTTCTGTACTGCTCATGGTGTCCCCGTATTCCTTTCTTTTGAACCCAGCGATTTAATGTAGGAAGTGAGCTGAAGCACCTGTTCTTCACTCACTTGCCCCTTAAACGTAGGCATGATAGCTGGATAGCCGTTAACAATCCTGGCCGACGGGTCCAGAATCGACTCCCGAATGTAAGCGTCGTCGGCGACGACTGTCTGTCCGTCTGTCATCCTGACGGGTTTTCCATAAAGTCCCTGGAACGAAGGGCCTTTTCCCGTACCATGGCAGGTGATGCATCCGTATTGGTGGTAGAGAGTCTCGCCCTGGTCTGCCATCGTGATGCCTGAAACCCCGCTGTTCAGCCACTTCTGATACTCTTCACGGGTCATCACGTAAACCCAGCCGCCCATCAGGGAATGGCCCATTCCACAATACTGATTGCAGAAGAAGTGATATTTACCGACTTTTGTAGCCTCAAACCACTCGGTTGTATAGCGGTCCGGCAGCACATCCTTCTTCATCCGGAATGCGGGAACGAAAAAGTCGTGAATGACGTCCTGGGAGGTCATGGTGAGCTTGATGGGAACTCCCTCAGGAATGTGCAGCGCGTTGATTTCCCGCTTTCCGTTGGTGTGTTCAACATGCCACATCCACTGTTTGCCGATAACAAAGATCTCTGTCGCGTTCGGGGGCACCTGTGCGCTTCTGACAAAAATTTCAGCGCCCCAAAAATACATGATGGCAACCAGGATCATCGGAATAACCGTCCACGTAACTTCAAGCGGAACGTTGTTGATAACCTGGTTCTTCGGGGGCGCCTCATCCTTGGAACGGCGGCGATATTTGACTGCGAAGTAAAAGACCAGCAGAAAAATAAGCGCGCTGAAGAATACCGACACCGCCGTCAGGAAGTAAAAGAGATTGTCAACCGCCGGAGCAACCGTCGAGGCTTGCTGCGGAAATATGGGAAACGCATGTGGCATTTTATTCTTTCACCCTCTTCAATTCGGACCCAATGATCGAAACGGGCCGTCTACCTCTCAGCCTTCGCAGAGGCCTGTGTGATAAGCACACCGCCCTGTCTTTTGGGCCCGCTGCGAAACAGCACGAGCAGCAATCCGCCCAAAAGTATCACGGTAATGAGCGCCCCGATAAACAGCACCCGGGAAATCAGCATACTGTATTTCCCCGTGGCCGGATCGTAATGGCTGCAGTACAGAAGAACGGCATCAACCGGGTTCCCGATTTTTCCCTGCGACGCCTCCACAAGAGCCAGGCGGACCGCGCCGGCCGGATAGCGAATGCCGTAGAGATATCGTGCCACCTTACCCTGAGGCGTAAGGACAATAATGGCCGTAGCATGCGAGAACTGCTGAGTTTGCGGATCGTATTTATAGTGGAACCCCAAAGCTTTGGCCAGGGTGGTGATGGATGCCTCGTCGCCGGTCAAGAAGTGCCAACCAGAGGCCGCACCCTTGCGATTGTACATTGACAGGTACGCGGCCCTTTTTGAAAACGCGTCGGCAGGAGAATCTTTGGGATCAAAGCTCACCGTCAGCACGTTGAACTGGTCGCCGATATCGAACCGGACCTCCTTGAGGCTCTCCAGAAGGCCGTTTTCGACCATTGGGCAGAGCTGAGGGCAGTTGAAGTAAATCAGCGATATGATGACGGGTTTCTTGCCGAAATAGTCGCCCAGCCGAACCACCTTCCCCGCCTCGTCATGGAAGACAAGGTCGAGGGGGACCTGGTTGTTCAGGAGCTGGTCGATCCCGACGTCCTTCAATTGGGAAGGCATCACCTTGGAATTCGACGCGGAAGCTCCACCCTGCGGGGGACCCTGGAACCCGCGGGACTGAAGGATTTTGGAAATTTGTCCGTTTGCAACAGACGGGAACGCCGCACTGATCATCATGCACAACGCAAGAATCATTCCCAATTTCATCGACAAACGATCGCGCAGACCGAGCCTTGCGGCGTCGGACCTGTCCTGAATATACTCCCCAGCCATGATGAACCCTGACTTTCTGGCAGCCTGTTGACTACCGGCTTTGGTGTTGGTCCTAGTTTTGCGGCATAAAGCCCTGCGGAACCTCGTACTGCTGGACTTCGCCGGGCTGTACCGCACCCTTCGGCGTCTTGCTGTCACGCACCGGAAGGCCTTTTTGGAGCAGGATATTCATTGCGCGTTGTATTGGAATTCGAACCACACCGTTCTTCCGGTTAACCCACCCGTATGAGTCGAGAATGTCGTGCTGATTCTTCAGATATCCCTGCAGCTCGGCTTCGGGATGCGCCTGAAGCTGCGGCACCCCCGGGGGCGGCAGAACACGACCCCGTGAAATGGCCGACTGCGGGGCAGGATACTTCTGGTGGCTCCTGAAGTACACCAAGGTCACCCAGCTCACCAGGAAGCCTGCCACAACCGAGATGGCGACGCCGGCGGCAAAGTACAGAATATACCGGGGCACCGCTTCCCGTGTTTCGTGGCGGTGCTTTGGGTCTTCAGAATGAGTCGTATTCTCATCCATGCTGAACTACTCCCTCAAACCTTGGATCGTGCAAAGGCAGGCGCGGCCTGGCCTTCAGTTGGCGAATAAAGAATGCCAGCCACAACCCGCCAACCGCGAAAGGCGTAACCAGGTCGATCCAATCGATATGCGGCCCCAGCGGATAGAATGCCGGCATGATGAACCAGTAGAGGTCAATCCAGGTCATCACGAGCAGGCCGCCGCCTACAAATGCAAGTGCT
Organism: Terriglobia bacterium; assembly: GCA_035576145.1. GTDB lineage: Bacteria > Acidobacteriota > Terriglobia > UBA7540 > UBA7540 > SCRD01. Next base: position 5,319 of record DATLWV010000146.1, on the reverse strand, counting down.
TTCATTTGTCTCTTGACCGGCCGGTTCAGCAGCAGGACAAAAGGCACGGCAAAGTGGAAAAGAATAATGAACAACGCCACCCACTTCCACTCGCCGGTTCCACGCACCGTATACCAGAAATTCTCATCCGTCAGGTTGCCGGCCCAGATAATCAGGAACTGGGAGAAGGACAGGTAAGCCCAGAGCATCACGAACGTCAGCAGGATATTGCCCAGGTCGTTGAAGTTGCTCGAATTGATTACGCCTGACATCGGCTTGTGCTTCGCCAGGATCATCGACACGATGATCGTGAAAGACATCGCCGCAAGGGCCGACATTATAATGAATATCAAGCCAAAAATCGTGGAGAAGAAGTTCGGCTCCAGCGCCATTACCCAATCGAATGAGGCCCAGCTGATGGCCGCACAGTAGATCAGCAGGCCCGCGGCGCTGAGGTTGTTGAATTTCTTCAGCAATCCATGCGTAGTCCCCAGGTCTTGCAACGACGACAGCTTGTTCAGGAAATACGCGAAAAACAGCCATGCGGCAAAATAAACGATGACACGGGCAAAATAAAAAGACGGACTCAGATAAATCGCCTTGAAGGAAGAACCTTTCACGACCGGATACAGTTCCGGGTTGGCGTGTCCAATGGCCAGCGGGATGAAGAACAGCGCCAGCAGAGGGATGGTTCGGGTCGATGCCTCGAGCGTGCGCCGGATCACGTAGCCCCAACTGCCTCCCACCATGTGGTGCAGCATGAGAAGTGCAAGGCTTCCCAGTCCAATCAGGAACCATAGCATGTATGCAACCAGGTACGCCCTCAGGAAGCCCGTCCAGTTCGACCAGGCTCCATAGGCACATGCCGCCAGGGCGACCACGCCGACCGCCAGAAACAGGCGCTGGGCACGATCGAGTCCGGGCTTCAGTGTGTCATCGTTCATTGTGCCGTTCCTTCAAGTTTCGTAAGTTCTTTTGACGGAACATCGCTTGTGGGAGCATTCTGGCTTAATTGCAAAGCACGGATGTAAGCTGCAATGCACCAGCGGTCCCTGGGAGAAATGCGGGCCGCGTAGCTGAACATCGTTCCGTAACCGTTTGTCATGACGTCAAAGAAATGGCCTGCCGGCGCTTTCACCAGGCGGTCGAGGTGATAGGAAGGCGGCGCAGGGAATCCCCTCTGCACAATCATCCCGTTGCCGCTCCCCGTATAGTCGTGGCAGGGGGCGCAGTAAATGTTGAACCGGTTCTGGCCGCGATCGAGGTCCTCTTGAGTGATCGGAAACGGGAAGACGTCAGCCACCTGGCCGTTGATCTTGCCGGTGTAAAAAAGCTCGTCTGTCCTTAACTTTCCTCTGGCAACTGTACCGGGGACGGCCGGCCGCTCCGAGCGGCCGTCATTGAAGAAGCTGCTGGGTTCAAGGCCTTTATATTTCGGCTGAATGTGCATGTCCAGCCGGCAGCCTGCCATCAGGACCCCGACCAGCGCGATGGCTGCCCATCGCAGGGCCGTTGCGGGCCGCGTCCGGGAGACGGCCGGCCACGGGAAGAGCACAGATGAGGCTGCCGCTAATAAGTGTTGTGCCTGGCCCCTTTTAGCTTTCAACTTCGGATACCTCGCGAGGATTAAGTTCTGCCAGAAACTGCCTGGTTTGTTCCGCGTCAAACTTGGGATCTGCTGATTTGATCAGCAGAAAAAAACTGTCCCTGCTGGCATGGGCAAACCGTTCCACGTTAAATACCGGATGGTAAGGTGCAGGAAGCCCGTTCAGCGCTATCATTCCAAAAGTTGTTGTCAACGCGGCAAACAGAATAGTCAATTCAAAGGTGATCGGGATAAAGGCCGGCCAGCTGTCCAGGGGCTTTCCGCCGATGTTCTGCGGATAACCAATGACGTTCGGCCACCACTGGAGAAAGAACCCGGTGCAGGTGCCCAGAAGACCTCCGCAAAATACCAGGACAGGTAAGCGCGTCCGGTGGAAACCAATAGCCTCTGATAGCCCTTCTATTGGGAAGGGAGAGTACGCATCGATTTCCCGGTACCCGGCCTCGGCGGTGTGCTTGGTGGCTTCCAGAAGTTCTTCCGCCGACAGGAACTCGGCCATCAATCCGTAATTCGACTGCCTGTGAATCATCTAAGACTTGGCCTCCTCTGCCGTTTTATGAACCAGGTCGCGCATCTCGAAAATCGAGATCATCGGAAGGAAGCGAATGAACAGATAGAACAGGGTGAAGAACAAGCCGATCGTGCCGACAAAGATGATGTAGTCCCACTTCGTCGGGTAGAACATCCCCCAGGATGAGGGGATGAAGTCGCGGTGGAGGCTGGTGATGATGATCATGTAGCGCTCAAGCCACATGCCCGTCTGGACGGAGAATGACAGGACCCACAGCCACAAGGCGTTCCGCCTGATTTTCGCAGACCACAAAAGCTGGGGAATTACGAGGTTCGTGGCGATCAGCGTCCAGTAGACCGCTGCATAGGGCCCGGTCATCCTGTTCATGATCATGAAAATGTCAAACTTGTTCCCGCTGTAGAAAGCCATGAAGGTTTCCATGACGTAGCTGTATGCTACGATCATGCCGGTCCCCAGCATTATCTTGCCCATGTTGTCGAGGTGTCGGACGGTGAGGAAATCCTCCAGGCCGTAATACTTGCGCAGAGGCACGGCCAGCGCAATTACCATGGCAAATCCGGAATAGATGGCGCCGGCAACAAAGTAAGGCGGGAAGATCGTGCTGTGCCAGCCGGGAACGAGGGCAATGGTGAAGTCGAAGCTCACCACGGTGTGCACCGAGACAACCAGCGGTGTCGCGAGGCCAGCGAGCAGCAAACCGGCCATCTCATACCGCTTCCAGTGGCGTGCCGATCCCCGCCATCCCAGCGCGAAAATGCCGTAGAGGGCCTGCTTGAATCGTTTGGTGGCGCGGTCGCGAAGGGTCGCGAGGTCAGGAATCAAGCCGACATACCAGAACAGCAATGAAACCGTGGCGTAGGTTGAGACTGCAAAAACGTCCCACACCAGTGGGCTGCGGAACTGCGGCCACACGCCCATCGTGTCAGGGTAGGGAAGCAGATAGTAAAACAGCCATGGCCGGCCCATGTGGAGCAGAGGAAATGTGCCGGCGCAGGCAACCGCGAACAGGGTCATGGCCTCGGCAAATCGATTAATAGAGGTGCGCCATTTCTGGCGCATCAACAACAGGAAGGCTGAAATCAGGGTGCCGGCGTGGCCGATTCCGATCCACCACACAAAGTTCGTGATGGCGAAACCCCAGCCAACCGGAATATTGATGCCCCAGATTCCAACGCCGATTGCGAACAGCACCGTGACGCCAAAGTTGAGCATCAGAAGCAGTGCCACTGCTAATCCAAAGCCGACCTTGTACTTATTTCCGGTGCCCCGGGTAAGAACGATGGCGCTGATCTTGTCGGTTACCGACCCGTAAGAGTGCCCAGGGCCAAGGACATCACTTCCCGGGGAAACCAGGGTACCCACATTTTCGGGTTCTCTTCCAGCCATCCCCTTACTCCTTGATCTCCGGATTCGGATTTCGCAGCCGCGCCAAGTATGACGTTCGTGGACGAATGTTCAATTCGGCTAACAAAACGTAGTTCCTCGATTGTGCTTTCTGGATAGCGATCTTGCTCCTGGGATCATTGATGTTTCCGAAAACGATGGCCTTTGTCGGGCAAGCCTGCTGGCACGCGGTGATTACCTCGTCATCCTGAATGGTGCGGTTTTCAACCTGGGCCTTGATCTCAGCTTCCTTGATGCGTTGCACGCAGTAAGTGCACTTTTCCATGACGCCGCGGCTGCGAACCGACACGTCAGGGTTCCGCACACCGTACAGGCTGGGAGTCTGCCAGTCCGAGTAAAGCTCAAAATTGAACCGGCGGACCTTGTATGGGCAGTTGTTTGAGCAATACCGCGTGCCGACGCAGCGGTTGTAGATCATCAGGTTGAGCCCCTCTGGACTGTGCACGGTGGCGCCGACCGGGCAGACATATTCACAAGGTGCGTTTTCACAGTGCATGCAGGGCATCACGACGTGATAGGCTTCAGGATTCTCCAGGCTGCCGCGCCAGTATGTATCCACGCGCACCCATTGCATGATGCGCCCCTTGTCCACCTGCTCCTTGCCAACAACGGCAATGTTGTTCTCGGCGTAGCAGGCCACCACGCAGGAGTTGCAGCCAACGCAGCTGTTCGTATCGATGGCCATTGCCCACTGATATCCCGTGCTGTAGTCATAGCGGGGATACAGATTAGGAGCCTGGGTTGTTTCTTCCGCCGAATCCGCCGCGAAATCCGGGTTGGAACGGAACTCCTCCAGGTTTGCAACGCGCACAAGGTCGCGGTCAAAAGCAGCTTTGCTTTCAACTTCCTCCTTGCGGCCGCCCTCCGCAATGATGCTGTGCCGCTGCGTGGTCACGAGATGGTAACGGTCTCCGGTTTTACGAGGCCGGGAAATCGGCCCGAAGCCCGGCTTGTCTGATGTCCAGATGGAATAGGCATTAAATCCTGTTCCGTTGCCCACCCTTCCCGCGCGCGAACGGCCGTATCCAAACGTAACCGTCACACAGCCGTCAGCGTGCCCGGGCAGGATCCAGACCGGGAGCCGCAGCTTGCGCCCCTCGTAAGCGATTTCCACCACATCGTCGTTCATCACGCCGAGCTGCTCTGCAGCGCCGGGGCTGATGTGCGCCGCGTTGTCCCAGGTCATGGTTGTCAGCGGTTTGGGGAGTTCCTGCAGCCAGGAATTGTTGGCATAGCTGCCGTCCCATACCGTTGGGTCGGGGCGGAAGGCGATCTCCATTGAGCCGGCGCCCGCGCCATTTCTGTTCGCATTCCTGCCCAGCGCGGTCGCAAAGTCGGGTTTAGGCGTTACAGCTTTTGCGGGGAATGTGGTTGCGGGTATAACGCCTTTCTCCAGAGCGGCCTCCCAGAAAGTTTCAAACTCAGCGGGAGTTGCAAGTTTCTGATCGGCCCAGTAGCCGCGTACCCACTCGTGTGGCGTGCGGCCGGGGTTTCCAAGCAGCGCTCCCAGGATTTCATGCGCCGACCGGTTTCCATAAAGCGGCGCGATCAGCGGCTGAACGACGCAGGCTGTGCCGTCGTAAGCCCGTTCGTCGCTCCAGGCCTCCAGGTAGTGAACCTGTGGAACAAGCCAGTGGCAGAGGTAGGAAGTTTCGTCGTTATAGATTCCAAGGCGCAGACGGAGCTTGACGCGGTCAAGCGCCTTTTCAAAAGCCACATCGGCCGGAGCGTTGTACACCGGGTTGCCGCCGATGATCAGGAGTGTATCGACCTTGCCCGCATTCATGTCATCCGCAAG
>DATLWV010000145.1:0-9185 GCA_035576145.1 Terriglobia bacterium | reverse complement strand
GAAAAGACAGAGTTGACTGTGAATATCGCCTAGCTTTTTGATTGTCGATGATGTTCAAGCGGGGCAATGAAGGCTGGGGTACAATTCTCACAAGCTCTGGGAGGCGGAGAGTCTGCGAATGGAAAACAGTTTGTGGGCCGGCCAAAGCGGTTTTGCACGCGTCTTTCTGCTGGTTGTTCTGGCCGTCGTTCTTTATTTTGTGGGACGCATCCTCAATCCATTCTTCTCTGCTCTCGCCTGGGCGGCAATCCTGGCTACTGTTTTCTATCCCGTTTACCAGCGGGCAGAGCGCTATCTCCACCGGCGGGAACTGGCAAGCGTGCTGTGCTGCGTACTGCTGACAGTGGCCATCATTCTTCCTGTGGTGGCGCTGGTTTTCCTGATGGCCGGGGAATCCGTGAAAGCGTACAGGACTCTGGAAGATATGATTGCGGGTGGTGTGCCGGCAAAAATTGCCGCCATCCACGATTCGACTGCTTATAAAACCCTGATGGAGCATCTCCGTGAAATGGGCCTGCCTGAGCCCAACATCGGCGATGCGGCAATGCGCACGGTCCGCGCGGGAAGCAGGTTTCTGGTTCAGCACAGTGCCTCGGTGGTTTCCGGCTTCTTGAACTTCATTGTGCAGCTCTTCGTGATGCTCCTGGGCCTTTACTATCTGTTTCTGCACGGGCCGCAGATCCTGCGTGAATTGCGCGCCCTCATACCCCTCCCGCCGGAATATGAAGAACAGATCATGCAAAAATTCACGGGCGTGGTTCATGCAACATTCACCGGGAGCCTTGCGGTCGCTCTCATTCAGGGAGCGTTGGGAGGTTTGGGCTTCCTGGTTTTCGGCATCCCCTCGCCATTGCTTTGGGGAGCAAGCATGGCCCTGGTATCGCTGGTACCCGTGGTAGGAACAGCGTTGATCTGGGGGCCCGTGGTCATCTACTACATGCTGACCGGGGCGGTGCTGAAGGGGTTCCTCATGCTCGCTGTTTTTGGCGTTGTGGTCGGCTCTGTAGATAACATTCTGAAGCCTATCCTGATCCGGCGGGGAGTGGAGATTCACACCCTCTGGGTGTTTGTCAGTGTCATTGGCGGGCTCAGCGTCTTCGGGTTTCTGGGCGTAGTGCTTGGGCCGTTCCTTTTCACCATCCTCGTTGTTCTGCTCGAAATCTACAAAGTGGAATTCAGGAGCGAGGCGCCGGAGGGGCCAGCACCCTGAGCGCCGTCCAGGGGAAACCTGCGATTCTGGGCCGATGTTACTTCAGCAGCAAAGTCTGCTCTCCAACACTACTGACGATTTCCCCGCAGGCGGGTTCAATTGACCTTTCCTGAATCCAGTTGATAAGATGACGGTGGTTAGAGCAACGGAGGGAAAACTGTGGACCGATATACTCGCCATCAGTTGAAGCAGGATGATTTCTCGGAAAAGATGGAGGCTCTCCAGGTATTTGCCGAGGAACACCTTAAACAGATCATTATCATCTGCGCCGCCGTGATTGTCGTGGCGGGCGGGGCGTGGTGGATGAGGAGTTACTACGCGCACCAGGAAGTTGCGGCGAACATTGAATTGCAGGCTGCCATCACCACTTTCCATGCTTATGTAGGCAGCACCCAGCAGGGGGCTTTGACGGGCGCCGGGGACAGCTACCCCACGGCCGATGCGAAATATCAGAAAGCTCTCACGCAATTTTCTGAAGTGGTCAAGAAGTATCCTCGTACCAAGGCCGGAGGATACGCCCTGATCCAGATGGGAGTCTGCCAGTCTCAACTGCGTAACGACGCCACCGCGATAAAGACCTTGCAGGACGCCGGCAAGAACTCTGACAAGGAGATTGCTTCCCAGGCCCGGTTTGCACTGGCCGGGGTGCTGGCCAAAACCGGGAAGACCGAAGACGCTGCCAAACTCTATCAGAACCTTGCGGACCATCCCACGACCATGGTTCCCCGCGCCACCGCGCTGTTGGCCATGGCGGATGTTTACCGCGCCACGCAGCCGAAGCGTGCCCGCGAGATTTACCAGCAGGTCCAGAAAGAATACGGCGCAGACACTGTGGTTGCCGATGCTCTCAAGCAGCAGCTTGCCACCTTGCCCCAGTAGCACGTTAATTCCCAAGGACCGCTCCGCCTGTTGATAGGTCCTCATCCTGCAGCAACTTTCGGCTCGAGAATTTCATGATAAATTCTGAGTGGGAACTGCGTGTCTCGCCCTGCTGATGAGGCATGTTTCCACACCATCCGAGGACTGCTGCTGATGCCTGAAGCCGAAAGGGATACTCTCGCGACTGACATCGTAATTGTGGGCGCCGGGCCTGCCGGACTCAGTTGCGCCTTGCGGCTGGCCCAATTAATCGAGCAGCACAACGCAAAGGCCGCTTCCAACCCGGCGCTGTCACCAGAGAACATCTATGTCCTGGAAAAGGCCGGCGAGATTGGCGCCCACTGCCTTTCTGGAGCAGTCCTGGACCCGCGCTCGCTGCGCGAGCTGGTTCCTGACTTCGAGGCGAAGGGCGCGCCACTCGAATCGCCGGTGACGGACGATGCCGTCTATTTCCTGACGCGTTCAGGGCAGTGGAAGCTGCCAGTCATCCCTCCTTTCTTGCAGAACCACGGAAACTATATTGTTTCGGTTAACAGGCTGACAAAGTGGCTTGGAAGCCTGGTTGAAGCCGCGGGGGTGAGCCTGTTTCCGGGCTTTGCGGGTTCTGACATTCTTTATGACGGCCGGCGTGTGGCCGGAATTCGCACGGATGATAAAGGAGTCGACAGGAACGGCAATCCCAAGTCGAACTTCCAGCCGGGATATGACCTGCGCGCGAAAATTGTTGTTCTTGCCGAGGGCACGCGCGGCTCTTTGACCAAACAGCTTGTCCGCCAACAGGGGCTTGACCGTGCGGCGAACCCGCAGGCCTACTCGCTGGGAGTGAAGGAGTTGTGGCAGGTTCCTGCCGGTCGGGTCGGTCGCGGGCAGGTGATCCACACGGCAGGATGGCCGCTCAGCGGGCGGCAGTTGGGCGGCGGTTTTATTTATGCGCTGGAAGAGACGCAACTTTCCGTGGGCCTTGTGGTGGGGCTTGACAGCGAAGATCCGCGCTTTGACGTTCACAACTGCTTCCAGCAATTCAAGACACATCCTCTTGTAATGGGCCTGCTCGAGGGCGGCGAGTTGCTGCGCTACGGCGCCAAGACCATTCCCGAAGGCGGATATTTTTCGATTCCTACAACGGCGACGGATGGCGCGCTGATCATCGGTGATGCCGCGGGATTCCTGAACGCACAGAGGCTGAAGGGAATCCACCTGGCCATCAAAACCGGCATGCTGGCGGCGGAGACCATTTTCGAAGCCCTCCTTCAGCAGGACTGCTCGCAGGCGGCGCTCAGCCAGTTTGAAACAAAGTGGCGCGCAAGCTGGGTCCACGATGAACTCTGGAAAGTCCGCAACTACCGCCAGGGTTTTGAGCACGGCTTCTGGCCCGGAGTGCTACACGCCGGCCTGCAAATGGTTTCGGGCGGCCGTGGTGTCCGCGCGCGCTACCCGCTGTACAAAGACCACGAGCATATGAAACGCCTGGACGAGATGCCGGGCGGTCCTGTGGAGACCAGGCCCGACGGCAAGTTGACGTTTGACAAACTCTCCGACGTTTACCGTTCCGGAACGCATCACGAGGAAGACCAGCCGTGCCACCTGAAGATTGCCGACTTTGACATCTGCAACAGCCGCTGCGCGCGCGAGTACGGAAATCCCTGCCAGAACTTCTGCCCGGCGGCCGTGTATGAAATGGAAGAGAATGCGGACGGGTCCGGCCGCCACCTGAAGATCAACGCGTCGAACTGCGTGCACTGCAAAACCTGTGACATCGCCGACCCCTATGAGATCATTACCTGGGTAGTGCCGGAAGGCGGCGGAGGGCCACGCTACGACGGTATGTGAAGGGGCGCGGGGCGGCGAAGAACCGCGATGGCCGGGACGCCGGAGGGGCACTGATTTCGGACTGGCACAATGGCGAACGCATCCGAGAAACTGGGGAATACGGCAACAGAGCGGGCTGGAGACGGGGCGCAAGATAACGGCGTCGACCTCGCTGAGAACCCCCGCGAGTTCACCCGCTGGCAGCGGTTCCAAATCTTCGTCGCAAGCTGGATTGGTTACCTTGCGGTCCTTTTGATTGGCCGGACGCTGCGCTGGCACGTGGAAGGCTGGGAAAACTGGGAAGCCGCGGGCCGTGGAGGGAAGGGCATCATCTACACCTTCTGGCATCGCGAGATCTTTTCCGCGTGCTGGTTCTGGCGCCAGCGCGGCATTGTGGTGATGACCAGCCAGAATTTCGATGGCGAATACATCGCGCGCATCATTGAGATGCATGGCTACGGAGCGTCGCGCGGATCGAGCAGCCGCGGTGCTGGGCGCGCGCTGGCGGAGATGGCGCGCTGCCTGCGATCTGGGCGAGATGCGGCGTTCACCATCGACGGGCCGCGCGGTCCAAAGTTTGTGGCCAAACGCGGCTCGGTGATCCTGTCGCGCTCGACCGGCGCTTCCATTCTCTGCTTTCATGTGGCGCTCAGGAAAGCCTACGTTTTCAGTAAGACCTGGGACCAGACTCAGTTCCCGCATCCCTTCAGCCGAGCCGCCATCTTTATTGCCCCGCCGATTGTGGTGCCCGAGGGCGCCGATGAAGAGGACCAGAACCGCAAGCAGGCAGAAGTGCAGAAGGCATTGGACGATCTGCACCGGCAGGGTGAAAAGTGGGCAGCGGCCGGCTAACCAGCCGCAGATCTTATCTTTCGGTATAGGCCAGGGACTTTGCCACTTTGATGAGTTCAGAGCGGCCAACAACCGTCAGCCTGTTGCTGCGAATTCCAATCATGAAATGGTCGAAAGGAAATACCAGGGCGTTGAAGTTGCCGGTTTCCAGGCGAGTCTCGCGCCCATTGAGAAGAGCCCTGCTGCCTGGTGTGGCGCCCATTTCCAAACTGTTAAAATACTGTGCTTCCACCGTCCTGTTTCCGACGCGCAACGAAAGTAATTCGGGCTTGCGGTCCGTTGTCCCCGAAAAAGGTCTGTTGGTCATCGGCGAAACGAAAATCTGAAGCGAGCAGTTCATCTTTCTGTCCCAGCACGCGGGGTCCTTGTATTGGACTTCAATTTCAGCCTTGCCTCCCCCGAAGCCATCGGCCGGGTGCCGGTTGATTTTCCACAACTCATATCCGGCAGGCAGGTATTGAGGCGTTGGAATAACGGCGTTCACCGTGGCGGGAAAATCAGGTGGCATGTAGGAAGGTATCGGAACGCGAACGTCCCGTTGCGCCCGCAATGTGACCGAGCCTGCCGCCACGGCAAGAGCGGTCATCGCCACGATATAGAACAATCTTCGCCGCTCCGAGCAAACGGAAGGCGATGGATTCAGATTTATAATGGATTGCCTTGCGCCCATGCGAGGGATACCTCCTTACAAAAGCTGGACGTACCCGCGGCTCAAGATAATGAACTCTCAATTCCTTTTTATCTCCGATCTGCTGTTGCTGTAAAGTGATAAGTTCGCATAACGGCAATGAAAACTGCTCGAGCAGGAATTGCTTGTGCGACGACCTCGGCCGCACGAAAAAGGCGATGGAATGGGACTGCGAAGGAATTCGTAGTCCGATAACGGAGGAAGAGGAAAATGGGAAGCGAATCAATAGAAAAGCTGGCGCATTACACGGCTTACCGGCCGGCGGGGCCGATCACGGTGGACGGCAAGTTGGATGAGCCTTCGTGGGCGATGGCGCCGCGGTCGAGCGCTTTTGTGGACATTGTGACGGGCCAGCTGGCGTGGTTTGACACGCGCGTTTCGATCCTGTGGGACGACGAGAACCTCTATTTCGGCTTCCGTGCCGAAGAGCCGGACGTGTGGGCCACGCTCACCGAACGCGACTCAAAGATCTACGAAAACAATGATGTGGAAGTCTTCATCGCCGGCGAGGATGCTTACTACGAGTTTGAGATCAACGCGCTGAACACGATTTATGAAGTCTTCTGGATCTGGAAAGACCAGATGAAGCCGGGAGGGAAGTTTCACGGAAAGCCGGAATGGGAGCCGGCCCGTCACAAGATTATGGAGATTGACGGCATCGGCGGGCACATTCACCCGCGTGGCTGGCGCTTCGGTTATCTCGACTGGGACTATCCGGGGCTGAAGCATGCCGTGCACGTGGACGGCACACTGAACAAGCGCGACGACGTAGACAAAGGCTGGACGGTGGAACTGGCGTTTCCGTGGAAAGGCCTCGAGTTGCTGGCCGACGGCCGCTCATTGCCGCCGAAGGATGGCGACATCTGGCGCATCGACTGCTCGCGCTTCCAGCAGGTGAACAGGAAAGGCGAACGGTTGGAAGTGAGCCCCGGCTGGACGTGGAACAAGCACGGCTTCTACGATTCACACATTCCGGAAGTTTTCACCTACGTGCACTTTTCGGACAAGGTGATAAAGGAAGGGCTTAAGTAGAGTCCTTCTACCCGAGGAACCGCGGGAAAAATTTGCGCCACCCCAAGAAGCCGCAGAGTCCCACAATGTAAGACTCTGCTATAGCCATAACAGATTTTCTAAACGCGAGACTCTGGCTGCTGCGGCTTGGCGCGGGCGGCAGGCTTGAGAGCAGCTGCCACCAGCGGCCAGCCTTCTGCGACGCTTGGCACATCAGGTTTCCATCCTGAGGCTTTCTTGAAGCGGGCATTTGAGACCCTCTGCGAGCGTGAGAGATAACTCCAAACATCACCAAAAGTCGCCTTTCCCAGCACACCGGGAAACCGGAAAGGTTTGGGCACGCGCACAGCGTCAGCCATCGTTTGCAGATAATCCTTGAAACTGATGGGATTTTCGTCCACCACGTTATAAATTCCAGCGGGAACATTGAGTGAAGCCAGGACAGCCCTCCCCGCGTCCGGGATGTAAATCGAACTTACATAGTGGGAGCCCGGGCCTGGCTGGACCATCAGGCGGCGCCTCATCATGCTGACCATATCAGTCGTCTGGGTCGATTCGACGCCGTAGAAGCCGCCAAAGCGAAGGACGATACCGCGCCTACCGGATTCAGTGAAGCGCTCCGCCTCATTCTCGCCGTCCAGCGCAGATCTCAGGATTTCGCTTTCGCCGTCGTCTGTAGGGTTGTCTTCGGTGACCCACTGGGTTCCGGCGTCAGCGTAGACGAACGTTATCGATTCGTGAACGTAAACCTGCACCCCCTCCGCAATGCCAGCATCCACCAGGATGCGAGCGCCTTCGGTGCGCAGCAGGTTAGTCTCCTGCCAGGCCTCCCGGCTGCGCATCTTTGCAATGGGAGGGATTTTGGTGGTCAACCGCAGGATGGCCTCAGAGCCGGCAACGGCCTGCCGCACTTCCTTTGGATCGTAGAGGTCCACACTGACCGGCTCAGCCCCCAGGCTGCGGACAAGTTCTGCCTTCTCTTCGGTTCGGGCCGTCGACCGGACCTGATGCCCGGCCTCCACCAGCGCCTTTAGGCCTGCACGCCCCAGAACACCCGTTCCACCAGCAATAAAGATCTTCATCTCGGCCTCCAGTTCGTTGGGCTCTCGAGGTGCCTGTCGGATCGCCTCTTCAGGGGTGGCAGGTTTCGCAGCCCGCAAGCACCACGGATACCCCCTTCTGTCTCAATGGTACGAGCCGCAAATGGTTAAGACAAGTGCCCCGTGACCTCTTTCTGAGCCTCTGTTACAGTTCAGGTAGAGGCGGTTCATAGGTCCTGCACGCGGAAAAGTTCAGGAAAGGGATTCAGCACTCTCGATTCGCCCCCCGCCGGTGGCGGGTGCGGCTTTGCGGGTGATGAGATACCCGAGAAGGACCCCGTACACCAGATTGGAAATTCCGATTTCAAGTCCATGGGCCAGACGGACATGATCGGGCAGATAGGGATTGGGCAGAAGCAACGGAGCGACGCCGGCCAGAATGGGAAATGAGAGGCCCAGTGCGACCGCCGTCCTGCCGCGGTCCCCTTTCATTCCGTCCGCTACCGCCAGCCCGGCGGCAACATACACAAGGCCACGGAAGACTTGCATTTCAAGGATGCTGGCCGGGGCTGGCAGATTGATTCCGGCGTAGAAGTCTTTAACGAAAGGGAAGACGATCATGCCGGCAACGAAGTAGCAGAGGACGTATAGCAGGTCCGCAAGCAAAATGCGTCCCACCCGGCTTGCCGCAGAGTGCGGTACGAGAGGTTTTGCCTCTTCCTGCGGCTTCTTTTCCCAGCATCCAAGTATCAGGACCAGGAGCGGGGCGAATATCAGCGAGGCGAGGAATCCCGAGCCCATCATGCGAATGGCTTGGGAGGCATTCACCCCGACATTAAAGAGCAGAGCTTCATCCAGCGTGTTCAATTGATTGATTCCGAAATAGAGCACGAACAGCGTCCCGGCAAGTTTCCAGCCCTGATGTCGCGTGCTTGCGGCGACTAGCGCGAGCGCCAGAACAACCAGGAGGTTTGGGAGAACGGATAGTGCACCCTGCGCAAGGCTCCGGGGATGGGTCCAAACGACCTGCAAGGCCACCAGCACCAGTGTGGCGCCGGCAATGCGCAGTGTCAGACCGAACGCCTTCATCGGATACCTCAGTTGAAGCCAGGTTGAGGCCGGCCGAGTGCACCGCCCTCCCAGCAAGCCGAATACACTAATTATGGCACTGGCTTGATTTCCCGAATCCAGATGTTCCGGTAGCGCACAGGATTATGGTGGTCCTGGAGAATCAGCGGGCCGGTGCTGCCCGCCTCAGGCCTGTAATGCGGGAAGATGCGGTGGCCGGTGGATCCCCAGATTTCAGTGTGATTCTGCACCAGCACACCGTTCTGAAAGACGGTGACGTAAGCGGGCAGATGGACTTCGCCACCCTGCCAGATGGCCGGCGTAAAAGCGATGTCATAGGTTTGCCATTCTCCGGGCGGCCGGCAGGCGTTTGCCAGCGGAGGGTGCTGGCCATAGACGGCGCCGGTCTGGCCATCGGCATAAGTAATGTTGTTGTAGCTGTCGAGCACCTGTATCTCGTACTGGCCCTGCAGGAATACGCCGCTGTTGCCTCGGCCCTGGCTTTCTCCTTGCGGGGGATTGGGCTCGCTCCACTCAAGGTGAAGCTGAATGGGGCCAAATTTCTCCCGCGTTTCGATGACGCCTGCGCCGGGAACAACTTCGGCATAGCCATTTTCCACTTTCCATC
>DATLWV010000144.1:0-1997 GCA_035576145.1 Terriglobia bacterium | reverse complement strand
GCGGCGTGATTCTTCGATACCGTAAAGTGCTGGATAGGTTGCCTTGCGCTGTTCATCGTCTTTGCCGGCCGTCTTGCCGAGCGTGGCACTTGAGCCCAGCACGTCGAGCAAATCATCAGCAATCTGAAAGGCCAGCCCGATTTTCCGGCCATAGGTTGTGATCCGCTCCAGGTCGATCTCCGTGGCGCCGGCGAAGATGACGCCACATCGGACCGCGGCACAGAGGAATGCTCCCGTCTTGGCAGAGTGTATCAATTCAAGCGTGGTGGCATCGATGTCCTGGTTTGTGGCTTCCAGATCAAGCACCTGTCCTGCAACCATTCCTCCGCGTGTTCCCGTGGCCCGCGCCAACTCATGAATGATTTGAAGCTGGCATTCCGCAGAAGTTAATCCCGGCTCGGCCATCACCTCATATGCCAGAGTCAGCAGAGCGTCTCCCGTCAGGATCGCTGTGGATTCTCCGAAGGCGCGATGACAGGTCGGCTTGCCGCGCCGTAAGTCGTCATTATCCAGCGCCGGCAGGTCGTCGTGGATCAAAGAATAGGTGTGGACCAGTTCCAGCGCCGAAGCTATCCGAAGCAGCGAGGGTTCGCCGGCGCCAAGCAGGCGTCCGGCCTCGGCGCAAAGGATGGGGCGCAGCCGCTTTCCCCCTGCAAACACCGAGTAACGCATTGCCTGATGGATGGAATGCGGAAAGGTATCTTCGGGAGGGAGCACCCGGTCGAGTTCCTGGTCAATCAGAGCACGCTGCTCATCCAGATATTGGGAAACCGTGGTGGAAGCGCTCAAATCGACTCCGTTTCGTTCTCGTCCTGTTCAAAAGGTTCAGCCACAATTTTTCCGCCTGCCCTCTTCATCAGAACCTGGATGCGGCCTTCAGCTTCCTGAAGCTGCTTCTGGCAGATTTCCGAAAGTTTCATGCCCTCCTCATAAATCTGCAAAGCTTTTTCGAGCGGCAGGTCTGCGTCTTCGAGCTGGCGTACGATGGTGTCGAGCCTCTCGATATTCTTTTCAAACGATTCCGGTTTGGCAGATTTTGACGATTGGGACATCTGTTCTTGTCACTACCTCCGGAATGGATCCTTACACAGCACTGGTCTTTCCCTGGGTGTGGGGTAGTGTGGTTTCCCCCTTCGGCTCATGAGCGCGTGGGCCCAGAGCTTCAATCACCTCTACGGCCATGGCGTACCGGGAAAACGGCGCGACGATCTGGGCACCTTGAACCAATTCCCGAACTTGCAGCAGCATTTCCCGGGCAATTTTCAATCCCTCGGTCCGCGCTTTTTCGCCGGTATCCACCTTGCGCATTCTCTTGAGAATTTCAGGGGAAACCGACATTCCCGGGACTTCATTATTCAGGAATTCAGCGTTCCGGAAACTCGTCAAGGGGTGAATTCCTGCCAGGAGCGGAATCTGCGGAACATCCAGCGCCTGGACGCGACGAAGAAAACCGGTGAGCCGATCCAAGTCAAACACCGGGCGGATGACACCGAAGTTTGCACCAGCCTTTATTTTATACTCAAACCGGCGAAGCTCTTCATCCGGATCCAGGGCATTGGGATTGAGCCCCACCCCAATCAGGAAACCGGTTTGCGTTCCCAACGGGTTTCCGCTCATGTCCAGTCCGCGGTTCAGATTGCTCAAGACATTCACCAACCCGATGGCATCCACATCAAAAACGGCCGTCGCCGAGGGAAGAATGGCAATCTGTGGAGGATCGCCCGTCACGGCCCAGACATTCCTGATGCCCAGCGCATGAGCGCCAAGGATGTCCGACTGAAGGCTGAACACGTTGCGGCCGCGGCAACTGAAGTGCAGTAGAGTTTCTATTCCAGCCTGCTGCTGGATTACCACGCCAAGCGTCTGCGCGCTCATCCTTGCGGTTGCCCCGGAGCCGTCGGGGATATTAACGGCATCGATTCCATGCCGCTTCAGATATTGGGCGCCTTCCACCTCGCGCGCCGGGTCGCATCCTTTCGGAGGAACGATTTCCACCA
>DATLWV010000143.1:0-19518 GCA_035576145.1 Terriglobia bacterium | reverse complement strand
GAAGAGGATCGAAAGAGAGGCAAATGTCAGTTCATTGATGTCGCCAAGACCTATGAACCGGACATGCTGATTATTCCGTATTCCCTGGTAGGGATTCGCGGCGACTGTGATTTCATGCTGTGGCGAATCAGCTACAACATGACTGATTTTCAGGACATGACAGCCCGGATGCTGGCGACGGACCTGGGCAAATATCTGACAACGCCATATTCGTATCTCGCCATGACGAAGCGTTCCACCTACGTACGCGATCACGTCCACGATGACCAGGAGGGGAATCGCCTTCGGCTGACACCCGGCAAGTTTCGGTATCTGTTTGTCTATCCCTTCGTCAAAACGAGGGCCTGGTACCGGCTGACACAGCACGCGCGCCAGGGAATGATGAATGAGCACATCGAGATCGGGCACCGTTTCCCCACGGTCCGGCTGAACACCACCTATTCATTCGGTCTTGACGACCAGGAATTTGTGGTGGCATTTGAAAGCGACAAGCCTGACCATTTCCTGGATCTCGTAATGGAACTCCGCCACGCCGAGGCCAGCAACTATACCCTGCGTGACACGCCTATCTTCACGTGCGTGCATCGTGAACTGCCGGAGATGCTGGACCTTCTCGGCGGTTGATGCGGTAAACCTAAAGACACTGGGAGAACAGGATGAAGGCAGGGTTCATCGGCCTGGGCAATATGGGATTGCCAATGGCCCGCAATCTGTTGAAAGCAGGCCACGAGATTACAGTTTACAATCGTAGTCGCGAGCGCGCGGAAAGCCTGCTCGCGGAAGGTGCAGCCATTGCCGACCAGGCCAGCGATGCCTGTGCCAGCGATGTCATGATCACCATGCTGGCTGACGATCGGGCGCTGCGTGCCGTCGTCCTTGACGGCCAGCTCATTCCCAGACTTTCCCCGGGGGCCGTTCACATTTCCATGAGCACCATCAGCGTTGAGCTTGCGCAGGAACTGACGCGAACGCACGCCGAGGCGGGAAGCCAATTCATTTCTGCGCCGGTATTCGGCCGCCCGGAAGCTGCAGAAGCCGCAAAGCTGGCAGTTGTTGCCGCGGGGCCCGCCAGAACGATCGAGAAATGCCAGCCTCTCTTTGACGCCATGGGGCAACGCACCTTTGTGGTGGGCGAAGAACCATCCAATGCCAACACGGTTAAACTGACTGGGAATTTCCTCATTCTTTGCGTGATTGAATCGCTGGGTGAAGCCTACGCTCTGCTCCGCAAATCCGGAGTTGAACCCGAACGGTTTCTTGAAATTATGACGAGCACGCTGTTCGCGGCGCCGGTCTACAAGACTTACGGCAACCTCATCGCCAAAGAGCAGTTTCTGCCGGCGGGATTCAAACTTTCACTGGGACTGAAAGACGTCACCCTTGTGCTGGCCGCCGCTGCGGATGCACGTGCGCCGATGCCCGTGGCGAGTCTAGTTCGCGACCACATTCTTGCCGCGATTGCGCGCAACGGAGAAGACCTCGACTGGTCGTCTTTTTCAAAGATTTCGGCTGAGAACGCTGGATTGAAGTAGAACCGATTACTATAATCAAGCTCAATATTCTTTCTTCGCAGCCGGGAGAGTTCTATGAAATCTGCTGCCAACAGGAAGGCGAAGTCCTCTAGGAAGAGAGCGGCGGTAAAGAAGAAGAACGGCTATACGTCGCCCCAGAGGTTAAAAACAATCTTCGGCGAGCTTGATCGGCTGTTCCCAAGGGCCGAGTGTGCCTTGACACACAGCAACGCATTTCAACTTCTTGTCGCCACCATCCTCTCGGCCCAATGCACCGACGAGCGTGTCAATAAGGTGACGCCAGCCCTCTTTGCCAAGTATCCCAGCGTCAAAAACTTCGCCCGGCTGAACCAGAACGTCCTCGAAGCGGACATCCGGTCCACGGGATTTTTCCGCAACAAAGCCAGGAACATTATTGGGGCCGCAAAGAAAATTGTCGAAGATTTCAACGGCAATGTACCCCAAAGCATGGATAAAATTCTTACGCTGCCCGGCGTTGCGAGGAAGACCGCAAATGTGGTGCTCGGGACTGCGTTTGGAATTCCCACCGGGGTTGTCGTGGACACCCACGTCTTCCGGATTGCGCACCGGCTGAAATTGTCGACTGGGAAAACGCCCGAAAATGTGGAGCGGGACCTGATCGAACTTGTCCCCAAAGACCACTGGATCACGTTGGGGCACCAGGTCATTTGGTTCGGGCGGAAAATCTGCCAGGCTCGCAAGCCGCTATGCGTGGATTGTCCTCTTGCATCTATTTGCGACGCGCCGGACAAAACCGTCTAAGCGTCTTGCAGATTCACTTACCCTTCCTTTCGCCGCTGGCGGGGTATTGTTTGAGTTGATCTTCGAGAAAGCAACTTATTGAAGATGAGCCTTCAACTTGCCAATATTCTTCGCAGATTCACCGTACCTGGCCACCGCCAGCACAGCCCTCACATTCCCTCCTCAGGAAATCTCAAGATTGTTCGGCGGCGAACCGGCCTTCCCCTTCCCTTATCGAGTTCGTTACCAGCAACACCTTGTATTTCGCTATTGGCCATTGTTACGGTTGTGAGGGGCTTAAACCCGATTTACTGTTACCGAGAACTCCCTGTCAGGAGGAAATCATGCGTGTGGTGAATGTGCGCCTTGTGGTGTGGGGACTCGCGGCCGCCTTCGGTTTGTTTATCTACTTGCCGTCGCCTGCAAACCAACCTCTGGGCAAAGAAATCAAACTGCCGCCTCTTCGAATACAGGTAGGCACAAAGGCCCCTGACTTTGCGCTTCCAGGCACGGAAGGCAAGACCGTCCGGTTATCGGACTTCAGCGGGCGCAAAGTCCTGATCGATTTTTACCGGGGATATTGGTGACCGTACTGCATGGCCGAACTCGGCGAGTTCGTTAAGCACTATCAGGAACTTCAGGCCCTTGACGTTCAGGTGCTGGCGGTCAGCGTTGACCCCGTCGGCAACGTAAGCGAGGCCCGGGCTAAACTGAAAGCTCCATTCCCGATGTTGTCCGATTCAGATGAGAAGGTGATGGACCTGTATGGGACGCGTTCGCCCGAGTACAAAAACCGGGACGGGGCCGCCATCAATACTCCCACGCTGGTCTTGATTGACAAAACGGGTACCGTCCGTTGGCTGCACCAGGCCGCCGACTACAGAATCCGGGCGCCGATTTCTGACGTTCTGAACCAAATTCACAAGCTGGATTAAAAGTTTGCGAATAGCACGCGGCGAATAAAACGAGAGGTGTCCTGCGCGCCACGAGCGGTCAAGTCACAATATCCTCGCCGCCGTCCACGCGAATCACGTTGCCTGTCATCCATTGCGTACGGTCATCCATAAGGGCTGCAATCGCCAGGGCTATATCCTCCGGTGTGGTTAAACGGCCTCCAGGATTCCGTAACTTGGCAAACTCGGCCAGCTTTTCAATTCCAGGAATTTTACTCGAGCCGGGCGTTACTGTAACGCCTGCCTGAATGGCGTTCGCGGTAATCCCCTGGGGCATCAACTCAAAGGCAAGCTGGCGGATGTGCGATTCCATCACCGCCTTAGCCGCCGAAACGGCTCCGTAATTCGGGATGACACTGTGGCCGCCGGCGCTGGTCAACCCATAGATGCGTCCGCCGGAACGCATCATATTCCGCCGCACAAGTTCCTGTACCCAGTAAACAAGATTGTTTCCCATAACGTCCACGGTCATTTCCATCTGCGCCTGGGTCAACTGGTCCTTGGAATCATCGGTGACATAAGGCAACAAGGAGCCGAAAGCTACAGAATGCACAAAGACCTTTACGCAATGATCTCCGCCCCGCTGTGCCCAGTGCTCCTGCATTTTGTCCAGAGCATTGGTCCGTTTGTCCGCGTCAGCAGCATTCATGTTAAAGAACACGGCATCGCGCCCCGCGGACCGGATCTTTTCAAGAACCCCGTTGATGCGCTCCTGCGCCGAGCGGCGGTCAAAGTGAACTCCAAAAACATCCAGACCCGATCTGGC
Source organism: Terriglobia bacterium (assembly GCA_035576145.1). Lineage (GTDB taxonomy): Bacteria > Acidobacteriota > Terriglobia > UBA7540 > UBA7540 > SCRD01. The sequence continues at coordinate 15,526 of DATLWV010000143.1, read as the reverse complement.
CAGTTCGAGACTCAGGGCCTCCCCAAAGCCGCTCGAGGATCCAATGATCAGCGCCCAGCGTGCGGGCTCAGCCTGTGTTGCCATCTTCTGCGGTCCCTCCACTCAATGAGCTGTCTCTTCTTGCTGCTTCTGTGCACCATTGTGTTCTACAGCCTGGGAAATCCCTCCGTAAGCATTCTGCAGCAGGCGTTCGGCCGCAATGTTCATCGCTTCAACAGCGCCTTGTACACCGCCCCCCTGAATCGGCACCGTCTGCTCCAGCCGGGATGACCACACGACCTTGTTCTGCTGCACTTGCAGCAGGTCCAGTTTCAAACCGAGCCGGGCTTCTCCTGATTTTCCACCGCCGGTTTCATATTTCAGTTCGTCAATATCCAGGACGCGCCCGCTCAACGTGTAATCCACCTTGACAGGCGCTGGGTAGGCATAGACCTGCCGGAATAATGAGGTTTTGGCAAAGAATTTCATTGCCAGGTCGCTCAGCAGATCTCCAGGGTCTGACGACCACCGGTGATACTCATGGAAGTTCAACTCGCTGGGCGAGGTGTAATAGATCATGCGGTTATCAAGCAAGAGGTCCGGGGCCTCAAAGCGCTCGACCTGCAATGAAAATTCCGTCCCTCTGGCAATGGCAGCCGGCGGCTGCGGTGTGCGTAGCGTGTAATACCGGGTCTTAGGCGACGACGCACATGCCGCACACAGCAAGGCAGCCAGCAACACCGGCCCGGCCGCTTTCTGGCAGTGCACTCTACGTGCCAAGTCCTTCGATTGTGATACGACGGTTTTCACCTTCCAGCAGCTCCATGCGGATTCTGACTTGCGCGCCCACGTCCTGGTCAATCAGCTTTTCTCCCCATTCTACGATGACCGTGGCCTCTTGCTCCAGGAAATCCTCCAGCCCGAGGGTTGACTGTTCCCTTGCGCCCTCCACGCGATAAAGGTCCACATGATAGACTTTGCGCTCCGTTCCATACTCGTGGACCAGTGTAAAAGAAGGGCTCGTCACTTCATCCTGGCGTGCAACTCCCAGACCGGAGACAATCCCTTTGACGAGAGTGGTCTTGCCGCTGCCAAGTTCGCCCTGCAGAATGAGGAGGCAGGGGTGCGGCAATCGCCGGGCAAGCCTTGCGCCCAATTCAACCGTCTCTTCAGGCGAATGGGTTACAATTTCCAACCGATCTTTCTGGACGCCCGGTGTCCTCTCTTCAAGCGCCCGTTTCTCAGCTCCCATAAGCAAATCAGCAATGCAGTTGTCGTCGAATTTCCTGATACGCTCGGGGCAAAGACTCCAGGATATCTCCGGCTATCATGGAAGCTTCGCCAAATTCGCGCGCGGCGATGTCGCCCGCCAACCCGTGGAGATAAACGGCAGCAGCTGTTACTTCGGTCGGCGAACGGTCAGGATACTGGGCAAGTAAAGCCGCCGTAATGCCGGTGAGGATATCACCAGAACCGCCCGTTGCCATTCCGGGATTGCCCGTGGGGTTTACCCAAACCTGGCCGTCCGGCGCTGCGGTCAGCGTCCGGAACCCCTTCAAGACAAGGTGAACACCGTGTTCTTGAGCAAACTCGCGCGCCACGTCCAATCGATGAGCCACAATCTCTGAGGTTTTTCCACCCGCAAGCCGTCCCATTTCGCCGGGGTGAGGCGTCAGGACTCGAACTCGATTTCCCGATTGAAGAGTCTTAAGGCAGCCGCTGAACGCATTCAATCCATCGGCATCCAGGACAACCGTAAGGTCGTAACGGTTCGCAACCTCCCGGGCCATTTCCATCGTTTCCGGGTCGCGCCCCAGACCCGGTCCCACCGCCAGTACCGACTTGCCTTCCACCAGGGTGTCGAGAAAGCCATCTTTGAGGGCTCGCAGTGAAATCGTACCGGAATTCGTTTCCGGCAACGGCTCCGTCATAATTTCCATGCTCAGTGAGGCGATAACCGGAAGAGCGCTCTTGGGAGTGGCCACCGTGACCAACCCCGCGCCGGAACGCAGCGCCGCCATGGCTGCCATCGCAGCAGCGCCCGTTTTTCCGACGGACCCTCCAATGACCAGCACATGGCCAAAGTTCCCCTTGTGGGCTTCCAGTTTGCGCGGCCGGACAAGCCACTCCAAATCATGCGGCTCAAGAAGGTTAAGATAAAAATCCGGGTTTTTCTCAAGCGCCTCGGGCGGTGTACCGATGGGTCTCACGACCCATTCACCTGCCTTTTCACAGGCAGGCGGAAAAACGTGCGCAAACTTCGGAGCCGTGAATGTCACTGATGCATCGGCGCGTACGCATTCTCCGATCAGTTCGCCACTGTCGGCGACAACGCCTGTCGGCAGGTCTATGGCAACAACTTTGGCCCTGGGAAAAACAGCGGATATGTCCCTTACCACCTCCAGAAGAAATCCCCCTAGTGGTTTGGAGAGGCCGGTTCCCAGAATTGCGTCAATCACCAGAGAGGCATTGCCCAGCTTGCCCTTGATCTCCTGCCAGGAGGCGTGGTCCGGCACTGCGGAAGGCAAACCACCCTGGGCAAGCCGTTTGTAGTTGACTTTGGCATCCCCGCTCAAGCGCTCAGGATCTGCCAGCAGCAGCACACGAGGCTCCACGCCAAGTTCGCGCAGCATGCGGGCTGCCACCATACCGTCGCCACCGTTGTTTCCCCTGCCGCACAGGATTACAATTTCCTGTCCCTCAAGCGGAGAAAATTTCTGGTGCAGAAACTTCACCACACTGCGGCCGGCATTTTCCATCAGCGTCAGGCTGGGCACACCGTAGATTTCTGTCGTGGCCCGGTCGACATCCTGCATCTTGGCGGCTGTGAGGATCTTCATTCCTTAACGCCTGCCTGGGATTCAAGTTGCCGTAGATTCTGCGAATCGCCCATCACAATGAGGTAGTCGCCAGAGGCAATGGTCTGGGTTGAATCGGGATTGAATTCCAACTGGCCGTCCTGATGGCGAATCGCCAAGACGATCAGCCCGAAGCGGTCACGGATCTTGGTTTCCGCCAGGCTCTTCCCCGCCAGGCCGGAAGGGTTGCCCACCTGCACCTCTTCAATCTCCAGATTGGTTTCGCTAAGGGAGGAAAGCGCCATATCAATAAACCGCTGAACATAAGGGCTGGTCAGCGTGCGCGCAATGCGCTGGCCTGCATAACTGTAAGGTGAAACAACATTGGTCGCGCCTGCCCTGAAAAGTTTTGATTCCGCATCTTCCTCGCTGGCGCGCGCCACGATTGGAACGTGGGGCGCAATACCGCGCGCTGTAAGAACGATGTAGACGTTCTGGGCGTCAGACGTAACGGCGCTGGCCAGAGCTCGGGCGGATTCAATATGGGCCTGGCGCAACACAGCCTCGCTTGCGGCGTCGCCGATAATGACCGGGTAGCCCCGGTCCTGGGCCCACACGGCCCTTGCAGGGTCCCGCTCAATAATGACAAGCGGGTATTTGCGCGCAGCAACCTCTGACGCAACTCGGCGCCCAACCCGACCCACGCCGCAAACAATGAAATGGTTTTTCAGGGCTGAAATTTCTTTTTCCATACGGCGCCGTCCAAAGAACGAACCCAACTCGAATTCTACCACCGCCTTTGTGAGGGTTCCAATTGCGAAGCCTACTGTCGCAACGCCCAGCAAAATAAGGATCATGTTGAAGACCTCGCCACGGCCATTCAACTCATTTTCAGGGCCCGCTCCGATGGTGGAAACGGTCATGAGGGTGGTGTAAAGGGACTTGAACCATCCCCATCCTTGAACGAAATGGAAACCTGCTGTCCCAATACCGATGAGAGCAACAAGAAGTGCAGAGATCAGCCCTGCAGTTCGAATGCCTTTCACTACTTTGTTCCTCCCAAGGCCGGTCGGACGGTGGCCCCGGAGCTTCTCAGGCTTGGCTCGAACGTATGGACAGAAACAAGGCCGCCGGCATGGGCCACACGTTCCACCCAACCTCGGCCCGTTCTCCCCTGAAGCTGGCAAATCGTCAGCCAACAGAGAAGTAATTTCAGTTTACTGAACATCTTGTGAATCGACAACGGCGGGGAATGCCCTCACGCAGGCGTTGCACGGGCCACGATCAGCGTCATGTCGTCCTGTGGCTCGCCGCCGCCCGTCCATTCCTCCACGCTTCGGTATATTTCAGCTACGAGCGCAGGCAGCGGATCTCTCTGAGCGCGCCGGACCACCTCAATCAGGCGGCGTTCGCCGAACTGGTCTTCGAAACTGTTTTCGCTTTCCGTAAAACCGTCGGTAAATGCAATCAGAGTATCTCCCGGCTCAAGAACAATCTTTGATTCACAATATGATACCGGTGAAATCAGCCCCAGAGGCGTTCCTCCTGCATCCAGGCGGACAATCTCTCCTTTTCGGAAAAGGACGGGCGCAGGATGGCCTGCGTTCGTATAGACAAGCTGGCGCGTGTCCGAATCATACAGGGCGTAGAAGCAAGTGGCATATTTTTCTTCGGGCGTGTTCTCAAACATCTGCTGGTTCAGGACGCTGAAGAAGCGCGCTGTGGAGAAGCGCTCAGACTCAGGGTCCCCGTCTGATGATTCCAGGTAAAGCCGGGTCCTGATCAGCGACTGGATTGCCGCCATAATCAATGCCGCCGAAACCCCCTTGCCGCTGACGTCACCCAGCACCATCCCAACCCTGTCGCTCCCCACGGGGAGAAAATCGTAATAATCACCGCTGACGCCCCGCGCCGGACGGCAGATGCCGTAAAGTTCCAGCCCTGCCACTTTTGGCGCCCCGCTTGGGAACAACTGCTCCTGGATTTCGCGAGCGATCTGGATGTCATGTTCCAGCCGTGTCTTTTCCTGTGACTCCCGGAGGAGGCCCTGGAGCGATTCCATCATATTGTCAAAGGCCCCGCCCAGTGAACTGAGCTGGTCCTGTGCCGGCATATTGATCCGGTGTGAAAGGTCACCCGCCCGGATGTGTTCTGTTGCCTCATACAACCGGTCAACCGTCCCTGTAATCGTGCGCGCCAGACGGACGCCCGCAATCAGCGAAAGCGTCTCGATAGTAAGGAAGACAACGGCTATTACCAAAAACGAAGTGAGATAAATCCGGGAATATTGGCCCAGGGTAGCCAGCAGATGCCGGCTCAGAATGGACAGCCTGGAAGTCACGTACACAAAAACCGGCTGGGAAAGAGACTCCTTCTGCGTCCCGTCCCATAGAATGACATTCAACGAGGAGGTCCCAAACACGTCGGTATCCAGCCAATTGGCCGCCGGCGGAAGAAAAAGGGACCTGGAGCGCGCGATGACCTGCTCCTGGGCCTTTGTCCCGGCGGACCCCGGCAGCCTGTCCCTAACAGATTGCATCGAAACCACGTCGCTGATATTCGCCTTGAGAATTCCGACCGGCCCGATACCACGGCCAAACAAATCCATCAACTCCGGGCTGAAAGGCTCGGAAAGGACCATTGTGATTGGCCCTACCGGCGCATCGCCCTGGTCGACAGCCCGCAGAAGCAGCCTGCCGCCATCGGAAACAACACCTGAAAATTCTTCCGCCTTTAACCACGCGGGAATGGCGGGTACCCTGGTGACCGGCTTACCGTCCAGGAAAAACGCACGCTCCTGAGTGCCCACTCGGAGCACAATCTCGAGGCCAGGGTAATTTTCGGAGTGATGGGAAAGTTGCTGGACGTAAAACTGCTGTAACTGGTCCAGGAGTTGGTCCGGAGTTCTGGCTCGGCTCACGTAGGCCTCGTGAGCCACGATGCGGTTCAACTGCTCCATCTTCCCGACCTGGTTATTAACGTTAAGGGTGACCAGGAACGCAGCAAACTGGCCGTTGGCGATGACAGCGCCCACCCCCGACAGAACCAGGATCAGAACGATCGGAACAACTGCAATAAAAATGTAGGTGACAACCAGTCTTCGGCGCAGGTGCCAAAGGATGTGATGTTTGAAAGCCCCCGCCAACCGGACTACATAATAGCCGGCAGCTGCCGCCAACCCAATGAAGAACACAGCCCAAAGCAGGCCCGGAGCGCCGCCCGAGAAGGTGCCTTCCACCCACAGGGCTACGCCGAAGGCAATCAGCCAGGCGGTAAAACGCGCCATCGGCCGCGCACGGTATTCTCTGAGAAGCAAGTTAAAAACTGAGGCCAGCATTCATCCTCCCGGGCACATCAGGCGAGGGAAGGAACAGTCTCCTATCGACGCTGCGAAAAAGTCTGGGGGCGCAACGAAAGGCAAACAGGGCCGCTTCACTCCAATTTAGGCACTTTTCCCAAATCAGCTTTCCGCTTTGGTAAAGGAAGATGCGGAAGGCTGTTTCCCTGCGCGTCGAAGGTAGCTGTGGCGGCGGCTGTAGCTGAAATAAATGATAAACCCGATTGCCATCCAGATGAAAAGTCGAATCCAGGTATCGAGAGGCAAACCCACCATCTGTGCCAGGCAGACAATCATCCCCATCGGCGCGACAAACCCCACCGCCGGCGTGCGGAAAGGACGTCTGATGTCAGGATGCATCTTCCGCATCGCCAGGACAGACCCGCAAACGATGACGAATGCCAGCAGAGTCCCGATGCTGACCAGTTCTCCAACAATTCGAAGTGGAATAAGGCCCCCTGCCAGGGCTACCAGAAAACCAACCAGCGCTGTGCTCTTATAAGGAGTGCGGAAGCGCGGATGGACCGTTCCAAAAGCTTTGGGCAGCAAGCCGTCGAAGGCCATGGTGTAGAAGATGCGGGTCTGGCCCAGCAACATCACCAGAATGACAGCCGTTGTTCCCAGGATGGCGCCCGCCTTGACTATTGGCGAGAGCCAGTGAGCGGAAGTCGAGTCAACGGCAACGGCAATCGGGTCTGGAACATTCAAGCGGGTAAAGGGAGTAACACCGGTCAGAACCAGGACGACGCCGATGTAGAGCAACGTGGAAATCCCCAGAGACCCCAGGATGCCGATCGGCATATCACGCTCAGGATTGCGGGCTTCCTGTGCAGCCGTCGACACGGCATCAAAACCGATGTAGGCAAAAAAGATGAGTCCGGCGCCGCGCAGGACGCCGCTCCATCCGAACTCTCCGAATGTTCCCGTGTTCGCAGGCAGAAAGGGTACCCAGTTGGCCCTGGTAATAAAGAGCGCGCACACTCCGATAAACAGCAACAGAACGCTCACCTTAACGATAACGATAACGTTGTTGAATCTTGCGGATTCACGGATGCCCAGGATCAGCAACACAGTAATCACGACAATAATTAGAAACGCCGGGAGGTTGAAATAGGCGTGTACCATCGTCCCGTCTGCGCTTCTCACCGGTGTCCAGGGGCTGCTGGCCAGCACTGCCGGGAACGGGATGTGCAGTGTCCGTAAAAAAGAGAGCGTGTATCCTGACCATCCTATTGATACCGTTGTGGCGCCCACGGCGTATTCAAGAATCAGGTCCCAGCCGATAATCCACGCCAGAAATTCCCCGATGGTGGCGTAAGCATATGTGTAGGCGCTGCCGGCAATCGGAATCATGGACGCGAATTCCGAATAGCAGAGGCCGGCAAATGCGCAGCCAACGCCGGAAAGAATTACGGAAACCACCAGGGCCGGTCCCGTGTGCTGCACGGCAACGCCGCTGATGACAAAGATTCCAGCTCCCACAATGGCGCCGATGCCGAGGGAAATCAGGGCGATGGGCCCCAGGGCGCGACGCAGCCCATGTTCAGCGTCCACGGATTCCGCTCGCAACTGCTCAATGCTCTTCTTCACCCATAAGTCAGACATCCCGCCTCCAGATTGTAGTTAACGGTCAGCCGGCAAATTCCGCCTGTGCCAGAGATAATAGATCGGAATTCCTACTGCCACAATTCCCAGCCCGGCCAGACTCCGCACCGGCCGGTTCATCAATAAGGCCCATTCAATATACAAAGCAAGCACGATGTAGAGGACCGGAATAACCGGGTACCCCCACGCACGATACGGACGCGGAGCGTCCGGACGCGTCCTGCGCAACCGGAAAAGACCAAGGATAGTCAAAATATAGAATAAGAGCACGGCAAAAATCACGTAATCCAGCAATTGGTTATAAGTTCCGCTCAAGGTCAAGAGTGAGGCCCATACTGCCTGCACCATCAGAGAAACTGCCGGGGTGTGGTACTTGGGATTAACCTTGCCTACTTTTGAAAAGAAGAGCCGGTCCTTTGCCATGGCGTAATATACGCGCGCGCCCGCCAGGCTCATTCCATTCATGCACCCAAACGTGGAGATGACAATCGCTGCAGCCATCAGTCCCGCGCCTTTGGATCCCACCATGGCTTCCATCACCGCCGTCGCCACGCGGTCTTCAGGAGCGTGTTGAATCGCGGCAAAAGGCAGCGCTCGAACGTAAATCAAATTGGTCAGGAAATAAATGCTGCACACAACGCCGGTGCCAATCAACAGGGCCAGGGGTAGGTTGCGTTTTGCGTTTTTCACCTCAGCGCCCGTAAAAGTGACGTTGTTCCACGCATCCGAGGAAAACAGCGGCCCCACAAGCGCCACGGCCAGAATGGTCAGTGTGGCCGTGCCCAGATGGGCATCTCCCCAGAAGCTGGTATGGACCACCGCTGTCTGTTTATGATTTGTTTCCCACCACAGACCCGCAACCACCAGCCCGACCAGCGCACCTACTTTGAGTACGGTAAATATATTCTGAATCCAGGCACCTGTGCGCAGGCCGAAAATATTGACGACGCCCAGTCCCAAAAGAACGCCGATGGCGAGGCCCTGCTGGGTGGAAAGTGTCAGGGCCACAGGATGCCCCAGAAACGTGACGCTTCCCAGATTCAGCAGGTAGTTGTGTTCGGATATCCACGGAAAAAAGAACCCCAGAAATTTGCCGAAGGCGACGGCAACGGCGGCAATGGTACCCGTCTGGATCACCAGGAAGAGCGTCCAGCCGTAAAGAAAACCGAAGAGCGGGCTGAAGGCTTCGCGAAGATAAACGTACTGGCCCCCGGCCTTTGGCATCATGGCCGCCAGTTCGCCGTATGTTACCGCCGCTGAAACCGTCATGACTCCGCTGATGACCCACGAAAGCAGAAAAAGCCCCGGCGACCCGACCTCGCGCGCAATCTCGGCCGCCACGATAAAGATGCCCGACCCGATCATCGAGCCCATCACAATCGTGGTACAGTCCAGCAGACCCAGCCCTTTGACAAGTTCTGCTGAGCGAGGTTCCGTGGCGGAGTTATCGGCTACCGTTGCAGCCATGCTTGCAATCCCTTAGCTTTGTGAGATGACCTTCCCCCGATGCAGACACAAGCCTTCAGCCGCACATCAGCCGAGCGTTCGCAGGAACTTCCGTGCTTGCGCCCCGATGTCCTTCGCAGCCAGCAGGTCATGGATGACGGCCACGGAATCCGCTCCAGCTTCGATGACAGAAGCCGCATTGTCAAGCGTTATTCCGCCGATTGCCACCAGGGGCTTGCGCGTGAGGCCCCGCATTTCGCGCAATTTTTCGAGACCAACGACCGGGTCAGGACGTTCTTTGCTTCCGGTGGGGAATATTGGCCCAAAGGCGATGTAGTCAGCTGAAGTGGTTTCAGCCTCTTCAAACTGGGCCCGGGTATGGGTTGAAATCCCCACGCACTGGCTGGGAAGAAGGATCTGGCGTGCCTGCTCAACCCGAAGATCCTCCTGCCCCACATGGACGCCATCTGCTCCGCTTAGGCGCGCCACGTCCGCACGGTCATTGACAATAAATATTCCCACGGCTTGTCGCACCCGTTCAGCAATCGCACAACTGGCTTCGAACATACAGCGCGAGTTGTCTTGCTTGCCTCGATATTGAATTAAGCGGACGCCTGCCGAGAGCAGGAGGTCCGCAACAACCACGGGCTCAAGGTCCCGCGCCTGGACTGGATCGATGATGGCATAGAGGGGAGGAAGTCGAAATTCCATAAGTCGGGACCAGAGGGGAGGCCGATCACTTGCCTGCGCCGTTGCGGCTGAAACGATTGAGGAACTGGGTATCAAATTTGCCGGCACGAAAGTCAGAATCGGCAAGAATCTTTTCCTGCAACGGAATAGACGTAGAAATACCTTCGATGATGAACATTTCAAGCGCCCGGGCCATCCTCTGGACGGCTTCCGAACGGTCCTTCCCGTGAACCACAAGCTTGGCGATCAGCGAATCGTAGTACGGCGGAATGATCGACTCAGCATAAGCGGCCGTATCAACCCGCACGCCGGTTCCGCCAGGCACATGAAATCCTGTGATTTTCCCGGCCGACGGTGCAAACGTTTCAGGGTCCTCCGCGCAAATCCGGCACTCAATGGAATGGCCGCGAAGCCCGACCGTGTCGCCCTCAACGGGCAACGGAAGACCTGCAGCAACCTGGATTTGCATCTTCACCAGATCAAGCCCCGTCACCAGCTCCGTCACCGGATGTTCCACCTGAATCCTGGCATTCATCTCCAGGAAATAAAGGTCGCGGTTCTCGTCCATCAGAAATTCGACTGTCCCGGCGTTCGTGTAACCAACGTCTTTGAGGGCCCGAATCACTTTGCAGCCCATCTCCCGCCGGGTTTCAGCATCGAGCTGGGTGGATGGCGATTCCTCCAGCACTTTCTGATGGCGCCTCTGGATGGTGCATTCGCGCTCGCCAAGATGGATGACCTTGCCATGCATATCAGCCATCACCTGGAATTCGATGTGCCGGGGTGAGGAAATATACTTTTCGAGGTAGACGTCGGAAGAGCCAAAGGATGCTTCGGCTTCGTTTTGCGCCATCTGGAGGAGTTTCGGAAGCTCCTCGGCGGAGTTGATAATCCGCATCCCTTTTCCGCCGCCACCTGCCGCCGCCTTCACCATGACGGGATAACCGATCTTTTCGGCGGCCCCCAGAGCTTCCTCTTCAGAGCCCAGGATTTCCGTCCCTGGAAGCACCGGCAGGCCGAGTTTCGCCATGCGCTTTCGCGCCATGTTCTTGTCGCCCATCAAATGGATCACTTCAGGCGGGGGACCGATAAAAGTCAGCTTACAGGTCTCGCAGACCTCGGCAAACTTGGGATTTTCAGCCAGGAATCCATACCCCGGGTGGATGGCCTCAGCGCCCGTGATTTCGGCGGCTGAGATGATCGCCGCCACATTGAGGTAACTTTCCGAGCTCCTTGCCGGGCCGATACAGACCGCCTCATCCGCAAATCGAACGTGGAGCGAATAGCGGTCGGCCTCTGAATAGACTGCAACGGTGGGAATCCCCAGTTCCTTGCAGGCACAAATCACCCGCAGCGCGATTTCTCCCCGATTGGCTATCAGAATCTTTCCAAACATACGTCACGCTGGCCGGTACGGCCCCAGGCCCTTTGGCGGCTCGCCAAGGCTCACACTGAAACTTCTCTTCTTAAGAGGGCTTGATGGTAAAGAGGGGCTGTCCGTATTCTACCGGTTGGCCGTTTTCAACGTGAATGCGTACGATCTCGCCGGCGAACTCCGACTCGATCTCATTCATCAGTTTCATGGCTTCAACAATGCAAAGCACCTGCCCCACGTGGACCCGGTCACCCACGTTGACAAACGGGGGAGCGTCCGGCGAAGGCGCGGCAAAAAACGTCCCGACGATCGGCGACTTCAGAACGTGCGCGTTCTCAGAAGGCGCCTCGGGCTGCGGCTCCGGCGCCGCGGGCTCCTGTGAAAGCGCAGGCGCCGGCGAAGCAACAGGCTCAGCCGGCGGCCATGAGGATTCTCCACTTGAATTCGACGGAGACGCCGGAACCGACGCTGGTCCCGTGGATGCCTGCCGCAAGATGCGGATCCGCATCCCATTCTTCTCCATCTCAAATTCTGCAACTTCCCGCTCGATCAGCAGATCTATCAATTGCTGGATCTCCTGGAGTTCCAGGCTCCGTTCAGACTCAGCATCTTCCATGCGGGGTGGTTTCTTACCGGGCATATTTTTCCTCAGAGCTTCAATCCTGACTTATAAACCAGGCGTCTTTCGTGGCCGGGGTCAAGACCTCCGGCTTGCCATCGGTCACCAGGACCGTGTCCTCAATGCGGACTCCGCCTAAACCTTCAAGATAGACGCCCGGCTCTACAGTTATAACATACCCGGGGCGAAGCCGCCCTTTATCACCGCGGCTTACACGGGGCATTTCATGGATCTCAAGCCCTACGCCGTGTCCCGTGCTGTGCGTAAAATACCGCTCCAGCTTTCTCCTTTCCAAGACCTTCCGGGCGGCCGCATCAACGTCTCCCGTCAGCCGTCCCGCCCGCGCAACCTGAGTGGCACGTTCCTGGGCCTCACGTACCCTGTTGTAGAGTGTCCGAACCCGAGCTGGCGGTTTTCCCAAATAAAGGGTTCGCGTCATATCAGCTGCATATCCGCCAAGTATAGCACCGAGATCAAAGATAACCAAATCGTTTTCCTTCAACAACTTGGCAGACGGCCTGGCGTGCGGCCAGGCGCTCCGCTCACCGGAAGCCACAATGGTTTCAAAAGCTGCGCCTTCAGCACCCTTCCGCTTCATCCGGTACTCAATCTCGGCCGCCAGGTCGCTTTCCCTCGCCCCGGGGCGAATCCTCCCCCTGACCTCTTCGAACACTTCGGCGGTCAGCTTCCCGGCTTTCCGAATCCAGTCGGTCTCGCCGGGATCTTTCACAATTCGCAGGTCTTCGACCATGCCCCCTGCCGGGACCCATCGCCGTCTGCGCCCGCCTGCGTGCTCAAGGCTCGCAAAATCACGGCAAGTAAAGACCGCGTCATCGTAGCCCACAGGCCCCAGGCGCTTTTTCCGGACCCAGCCGGCAGCCTCTGTCAGAAGCCCCTTTTTTGCTTCGATGACTTTGACTCCCACTGCTTGTTCAGTCGCCTGAAGCGTATATCGGGGGTCGACCCAGAGGATGCTCTCCGACGGACCAACCAGAGCCACCCCGGCACTGCCGCGGAAACCGGTGAGGTAGTAAATATTGGGCAGGCTGGTTACCAGCAGCGCTGCAATTTTCCTGCGCTCGAACTGCTGCAGCAGGCGCTGCCGCCTCGCCGTGTAATGGTGAGTATTTCCGTTTGAATTCATCGTCTGAAAATAAAACGAGGAAGCCATAGCCTCCTCGTTCATCAAGATAGATTCTACTACGAATTGCGGATGAGGTTCGGGCGGGAAAAGTTTGTCTAGCTCAGAATCTTGGGAGTGACAAAGAACAGCAATTCCTGATCATTGCTTTGTGAGGTCGTGCTCTTGAAGAGATGTCCGAGAATTGGAATGCTGTCCAGCAACGGGACGCCAGTTGACGAATTCGACTTGATGTGGACCGTAACTCCGCCGAACACCACCGTTCCACCGTCCGGCACCAGGACCTGCGTGGTGGCCGACTGCGTGTTGATGGTTGGGCCTGCAAGCGTGAGGGCCGGACCGGGCGTGGAATTCTCAACGTCAATAGTGAGGAAGACGTTGCCGTCCTGCGTCACCTGGGGCGTAACCTTCAACTGCAAGGACGCCTGCACGTACTGGACACTGATCGTGTTATTGATCGTCGTCTGAATGGGAATCTGTGTCCCCTGAATGACAGTGCCTTCCACGTTGTTCTGGGTCACGATGGAAGGCTGCGAAATGGTTTTGGCCTGATCATGCGTTTCAGCAGCCGCAATCGCGGCGTTGATTGCATAATTCCTGCCCAGGTTGGAAAGCACAAACACTCCGAACCCCGTGGCGGGCGAAGTGGTTACTGAAGGCGGGGTGAGCGGTTCGCCGGAAACCGGACTGCCCGTGGCTCCGCCAAGAACAACGCTCCCGGAGCCGTTCCTCTGGGCAAAAGAGAGCGCCGTTGAAAGGTTCCGGGCAAAGTCTGAAGTACCCCGGATAATTCGCGCCTGGATTGAAACCTGCTGCGCCTTCCTGTCCAGTTTGCTGATGACCGACTCGATCCTGGGAACATGCGAAGCAATGTCAGAAATGATCAGGGTATTGCTGCGTTCGTCCACCAGCACGCTTCCCCGCGGGCTCAGCGCTCCCCCTCCAACCCAGGTCTTCAGCAACGCTGCAATGGTGGCCGCTTTGGCGTAACTCAACGGGCGGAAAACGGTGACCAGCGGCGCGGAATCTTCCCTGGCGATTGCCAGTTTTTTCCTGTCCTCCTCTTCGCGTGTCAGTGTCGAGAGCCTGGCAATGCGAAGCACATTTCCTTCCAGCCGGTCGCCCAGTCCATTATTATTCAGCACCAGAGCCAGCGCCTGGTCCCAGGGCACGTCGTCAAGCACGACCGTCACGCTGCCGGACACGTCAGGGTCAACAATGATGTTCAGGCCGCTGACCTCGTGGATGAGCCGGAAAAAGTCTTTAAGGTCAACTCCCTTCAGGTTCAGTGAGATCCGCTTGCCGGTATACTTCTCACCATTCTGAAGTTCCACGTTCTGTGTAACCGGTATTGCGGCGTGACTTGTTTCTGCTTCCTGCGTTGTAGCGACAACCTTTGCCGCTTTTGCCGCGTGGACGGCGTCTGGAAGCTCCTGTTCCTTCGGGGACCCCGGGTTCGCAGGCGGCGCCGCAGGCGCCTGTATTGGGGCCAACGTCTCCTTATGTATTGGCGTCGCCGGGCCGGGCAGAATTGCGGCCGTCTGGGCCTTTGGCGGGGCAGACTCATCTTCCTTTTTCAAGGCCGGCGGCTTCGGCGCAGTTTCGGCAAGCTTTTGGACGGCAGCAGGCTTGCCCGCAGGTACCGGCTTCTTTTGTGAAACACCGGCATCCACAGGATGAGGCGCTCCTGATCTCGCGCTGCTTCCTTTGGGCGTCAGTTCGATGAGGAATCCGGTGGGTTGCCGCTCAACGCTGTAAGCGGGATTACCTTGAAGGTCTGCAACAACGCGGATAACGCCACCATGTGCGGGGCTGAACCTACCCACCCTGACACGTTCCAACAGCGGTGAGTGAGAAGAATACCTCCAGCGGTTTGTCCCATTCCTGGCGCCTTCCAGGTCCAGCACCAGCCGGTCGGGGTGGTCCATGCGCGTGACGGTGTACATCGTGGGAGCGCTGGTTGAAACCTCAATAGTGGTTCGCTCGCCACTGTCCGCTGACTGGATCGAAACGCCGGTCAACCTGCTCAAATGTGGCTTGTCTGCGGACGGGGCTGCGACATTCTCTTTCGCCCCGCCCGAGGTTTGAGCGCTGGCGACCTCCTTTGACGGGACGCCGGAGGCCTCCACGTTGCCCTGTAGCGCCACCCCCCAGACCAGGCACAACACAGCGAATATTGCCACCAGCACCAAATGGAATTTCCGTTTCATCTTGCCTCCTGCTGCTCAGAGCCCAGCCTCAAGACCACCTCACGGGCATCAGCCCGGCTGCCTGAATCCAAGGGTTTCTGCCGAAAATAGATCGCGTCCGGCGTAATCCTGCTGACCACTCCGTTGTATACATCGTCATGAATATGGAGGAAATAGGCCAGGTTGGCGCGGTTCGTTACCACGGCGATCATGGTCCTGGTCTCCTCGTCTCGCACAATCCCTTTCAGGCGAAGCTGTCCTATCACCAGGCCCCGGACTCCGGGCGGCAGAGGGCCGTCTACATCGTCCCCACCACCATCCATCTTCGGCGGTGGTGGAACTTTGAA
>DATLWV010000142.1:0-29689 GCA_035576145.1 Terriglobia bacterium | reverse complement strand
ACTACGGCATGCTGCTGCTTCTCGAGAAGGGCATGAAGGTTGCGCGCCAGGATGTGCTGCGGAAGCTGGTGGAAATCCAGTATGAGCGGAACGACATCGACTTCCGCCGCGGAACCTTTCGCGTGCGCGGCGACGTGATCGAGGTCTACCCCACCTACGAGGACAACGCCTATCGCATTGAGCTTTGGGGAGACGAGGTGGAATCACTCGCGCAGGTTGATCCGTTGCTCGGGCAAGTTAACGAGAACCTGGTGCGGCTGCCGATTTATCCCCGCACACATTACGTGATGCCTCGCGACCAGCGCGACCGGGCTATTGACGCGATCCTGGCCGAGCTCGAGTGGTGGCGCGGCGAGCTGGAAAAACAGATCAAGATGGTGGAGGCGCAGCGCGTCCATCAGCGGACCATGTTCGACGTGGAAATGATGAAGGAGATGGGCTACTGCCACGGCATTGAGAATTACTCGCGGCATCTTTCCGGCCGCCTGCCGGGGGAGCCCCCGCCCACGCTGCTCGATTACCTGCCGCATGACGCGCTGATGTTCATTGATGAGAGCCACCAGACCATTCCGCAGCTCCACGGCATGTTCAAAGGAGACCGCTCGCGTAAGCAGACCCTGGTGGAATATGGTTTCCGGCTGCCCTCGGCGCTCGACAACCGGCCGCTGACGTTTGAAGAGTTTGAACACAGGGCCCGGCAGACTGTCTACGTTTCCGCCACGCCGGGGCCTTATGAACTGACGAAAACGTCAGGGGAAGTGGTGGAGCAGATCATCCGGCCCACGGGTCTGGTGGACCCGGAAATCGAAGTGCGGCCCACCCGCAATCAGGTGGACGATCTTCTGGACGAAATTCGAAAGCGCGCCGAAGCAAACGAGCGCGTGCTGGTGACCACGCTGACCAAACGCATGGCGGAAGACCTGGCGGAATATTATGCCGAGGTCGGAGTCAAGTGCCGCTATCTTCATTCGGAAATCGAGACGCTGGAACGCGTAAAGATTCTTCGCGATTTGCGGCGCGGCGAGTTCGATGTGCTGATCGGCATCAACCTGCTGCGCGAGGGATTGGACCTGCCGGAGGTTTCGCTGGTGGCAATTCTCGACGCCGACAAAGAGGGCTATCTGCGCTCGGCGGGCGCGCTGATCCAGACCATGGGGCGCGCGGCAAGGCACCTGCACGGCCGGGCGATTCTCTATGCCGACCGCATGACGGACTCCATGCGGCAGGCCATTGCTGAAACCGACCGCCGGCGTGTCAAGCAGATCCAATATAACGAGGAAAACGGAATCACTCCGGAGAGCATCATCAAGCCCGTCGATATGGCCCTGGTGAAAATCGTGGAGGCGGACTATGTGACGGTTTCCACCGACGTTGACGCGGAAGAAATTACCTCACAGGACCAGCTTGAGGAAATGATCCGGAGCCTGGAACACCAGATGCGCGAAGCGGCAAAGGAATTTGAATTTGAAAAGGCCGCAAAATTACGCGACCGGGTGAAGGCCCTGCGCGAAAAAGAAGCGGGTTTTGTTCCGGCCCTGGGGGAAGAAGCCGGAGCCCCGGCGCAGGAAGATTAAGAGGGACTTCCTTCGTGGCCGGTTGATTTGATCTTCCGGTAACCTCTTTCAGGTTGGTGTGCAAAAAATTTCGCGGCAATCGGTCGCCAGATCCACTTTCGAATGGCAGCAATCACAAATACCACCGTAATGATGGCGTAAAACAACAGGACGAAAACGACGAAGAAGCGGGAGAGAACATCATCCATAACGGTGGAGTTTCCTTTCTGTTCTTAGCAACTTAGATGCCTCCCTGCTGCGAGAATCACGAGAAAACCCCGGGATTCTTCTGCAGGCTGCCGCACCAAAACCTCTAAGCTCAAGTCGACCCCTTGTAACTGTCGGCAATTTGGTGACCAAACAGCGACGCAGATGCCTTCGGACTCATCGCAGGCTAAACTGGTGGGATTCGGAGCTGCGATAGTGAGGGAACTGATGAGGAGTGAATCGATGGGAAAACTGGGGGAATCAACTGTTGCGATTGTAGGACCGGGAAGGCTTGGGCAGGCCATGGGCAGACTGCTTCTTGCTGCCGGAGTTCCAGTGGAGTTTGTTGCCGCGCGACAACTTGCACGCGCCAGGAAAGCAGTTCGGTTCATCGGCGGCGGCAAGGCGCTCGCTCTGAAGGACCGCCAACTGGCGGGCGCCGGCGTTATTTTGATAACGACTTCAGACGCCGCGATTGGTCCCGTCGCTCGAAAGCTTGCGAACTTCCGCGAAGACTGGTCAGGGAAGATCGTACTTCACACTTGCGGGTCGCTCCCTGCGTCTGTCCTCGACCCTTTCAAGGAGCGTGGCGCGGCGGTGGGTTCGCTTCATCCCTATCAGACCGTTCCCAGTCCTTCAGCGGGTGTGAGAAATCCAGGTGGTTTCTGGGCGGTGGAGGGTGACCAGCAGGCCGTAGTGGTGGCCCGTCGATGGGTAAAGGCGCTCGGCGGGAAACCGTTTGTCATCGCGCCCGAGGCTAAAGCGATCTACCATCTGAGCGCGTTTCTTGTGTGCCCAACGTTAGTCACCCTGATGGATTGCTCCGAAAGGCTTCTGCGCGAGGCCGGGGTGCCGAAGAGCATCATCCGCCCCATGCTTGGAATGTTTGTTTCAGAAACCGTGAGCAACTTTGTCGAGTTCGGCGGCCGCAAGTCTTTGACGGGTCCCGCTGTGCGCGGCGACTGGGCTACCATTCAACGGCACATTGCGGAACTCCAGCGTTTTGCCCCGGAAGTGATTCCGGCGTATGTTGAGCTGGTTGACTTAATGCTAAACGTTGCGAGGCGGCCTGCCGCTGGCAGACGGAAGACCGCTATTGCCAAATCGAGCGCTGGGAAAACGCGTCCACCCAGACGCCGTGGAAAATAAGCGGAAAACAAAAAGGGCGGGGAATTGATCCCCGCCCTTGGGTTTTCTTCCTCAGTCAACTGACCACTGACCACTAGTCACTGACCACTGTTCTTAGTACATCCCGCCCATGCCGCCTCCCGGAGGTCCGGCAGGAGCTTTCTCTTCCTTCTCCGGAATTTCGCTGACCAGCGCCTCGGTTGTGAGCAGCAGTGAGGCGATGGAAGCAGCGTTCTGGAGAGCGGTGCGGGTGACCTTGGTGGGGTCGATGACGCCGGCCTCGACCAGATCGCCAAACGTTTCGGTCTGGGCGTTGAAGCCAAAATGGGCGTTGGAATTGGCTCTCACCTTTTCCACCACCACAGCTCCTTCCCATCCGGCGTTGGAAGCGATCATGCGCAGCGGTTCTTCGAGTGCCCGCTTCACAATGTTGATGCCGATCTGCTCGTCTTCATCAGCCTTGAGCTTTTCCAGTGCGTGGATGCTGCGAGCCAGTGCAACGCCGCCACCCGGAACAATGCCTTCCTCGACGGCGGCTTTGGTGGCGTGCATGGCGTCTTCAACACGAGCTTTCTTTTCTTTCATCTCGGTTTCGGTCGCAGCGCCCACCTTGATCTGGGCAACTCCACCCACCAGCTTGGCCAGGCGTTCCTGCAGCTTCTCGCGGTCGTAGTCGGAAGTGGTTTCTTCGATCTGCGCCCGGATCTGCTTCACACGCCCTTCAATGGCTTCGCTCTTTCCGCCACCTTCGACGATGGTGGTGTTGTCCTTGTCGATGGTGACCTTGCGGGCCTTGCCCAGGTCTTCCATCTTCACGTTCTCGAGCTTGATGCCCAGGTCTTCCGTGATGGCCTTGCCGCCGGTCAGGGTCGCGATG
Organism: Terriglobia bacterium; assembly: GCA_035576145.1. Classification (GTDB taxonomy): domain Bacteria; phylum Acidobacteriota; class Terriglobia; order UBA7540; family UBA7540; genus SCRD01. Next base: position 25,924 of record DATLWV010000142.1, on the reverse strand, counting down.
TCCTCGAGCATTGCCTTGCGGCGATCACCGAAGCCCGGCGCCTTCACCGCGCAGCACTGCAAGGTCCCGCGCAGCTTGTTGACCACCAGAGTGGCCAGCGCTTCGCCTTCGACTTCCTCGGCGACGATCACCAGAGGTTTGCCCGACTTGGCAATTTGTTCCAACAGCGGGAGCAGGTCCTTCATCGAGCTGATTTTCTTTTCGTGGATCAGGATCACCGGGTTCTCAAGGGTGCATTCCATCCGCTCAGGATCGGTGACGAAGTAGGGTGAAAGGTAACCGCGGTCAAACTGCATGCCCTCGACGACTTCCAGTTCCGTCTCCATCGTCCGGGACTCTTCCACGGTAATGACGCCGTCCTTGCCGACTTTCTTCATGGCTTCGGCAATGATGCTGCCAATGGTGAAATCGTTGTTCGCTGAAACCGAGCCGACCTGGGCAATCATGCTGCCTTCGACATCCTTCGAAAGCTTCTCAAGTTCACCCTGGACGTGCTTCTTGGAACCGTCCTTCTTCGTTTCATCGTAGCCGCAAATCGTGCGCACGGCGGTCTCGATGCCACGCTTGATGGCCATCGGGTTGGCGCCGGCGGCGACGTTCTTCACTCCTTCACGGAAGATCGCCTGGGCCAGAACCGTGGCCGTGGTGGTGCCGTCGCCGGCAACATCAGACGTCTTCGATGCGACTTCACGCACCATCTGGGCTCCCATGTTTTCCATGGAATCCGGCAGTTCGATCTCCTTTGCCACGGTCACACCGTCTTTGGTGATCGTGGGGGAGCCGAATTTCTTGTCGAGGACCACGTTGCGCCCCTTCGGGCCCAGCGTGACCTTCACAGCGTCCGCCAGTTTATTCACGCCGCGGAGAATTGCCTGGCGGCTCTCCGCTCCATGTACTATCTGCTTTGCATTTGCCATCTTTTAAATTCCTCCAAATTTTGCGTCCGCCCGGCGATTCAAGCCTGTCGGCGGGGTCTTGAAATTCCTTTCTGCAAATTTATCCACCGGGGGTGCTTACTTCTTGCCTGCCGCAGCTTTCGCGGTCTCAAGAACACCCAGAACCTCGTCTTCGCGCAGGATCAGGTATTCCTGATCATCGATTTTGATATCGTTGCCGGAGTATTTCCCGAAAAGAACGCGGTCGCCCACCTTCACATCGAGAGGAATTACCTTGCCGTCTTCAGTCTTCTTTCCATGACCGACGGCAACGACTTCGCCTTCCTGGGGTTTTTCTTTTGCCGTGTCAGGGATGATGATTCCACCTTTCACGGTTTCTTTCTCTTCAACTCGCTTGATCAAGATTCGATCTTGCAACGGCCTTAACTTCATTTTGGACTCTCTCCTTTCCTTATTTACTTTTATCGCGGGCAGCCATCGTCCGCCAGCCTCGAACCCCGAGGTATCGCAAAGGGGTCGAGTTGGAGACAGCCAACCCCCGTTTTGTTAATTGTTGAAACAAGAAGACTTATATTAAGATTGCCAGAGCATCCTATAAATTAGCACTCTAGGCCCAAGAGTGCTAATTTATAACTTCGCGCTTTTCCTGTCAAGTCCCTGATGGGCGAAATACCCGGCTTTGAGCCCTCAGGGGAGAGGGCTATAATGGCCATTTGAGAGAGGGGATGTTTCAATTGTCACGTTCTGAATGTACACGTTGTGAATACCTGATTCTACCTTTCATTAACAACCGCGGTGGAAGATGGGTTGCCCTTTTCCTGCTGGCAATGCAGACTGTTTTTCCTGTCGGCCAGACGCAGACCTTCGCTGCGGTTCTTCCGGCTTCTATCCTGGCCCAGGCAACGGCCCCGCAGACTGAGCTTGCAGCAAAACAAGGTACAGCGACATCCACGGCTGCCCTGGCGGCGATTCAGAAGGCCATAGCCGGGGTCCATTCTCCTGGCCTTCAGTTACTGGCCGGGGCCCTTGGCTTGAGTTCCGGGCAGGTCGGCCAGCAGGCCTTTGAAGATTCAACCGATGGAATGGAGCCAATCAGTGGCCTTGGCCACGGTGCGATTTCTGCTGTTGCCGTTAAGTGGCAACCCGTGGGTCAGAGGCAGCCTGCAAAAGATGAACCTAAACTTTTTCTGCTTTCATGGGACGGCGTGGACTGGCAGGCGTCGTACCTTATGGAGGCTGCTGACGCCCTCACGGTTGAGGTGTTGGCAACGGAAGGAAGCGCGGCGCCGCTTTTTGCTGTGGTCATCTACCGAGGTGCGACTGCTGTTCCCTATCCGATCATCTTCCGGCTTCAGGACCATCATGCTTCGCTTGTCTGGGACGGACGCTCTGATTCCACTTCCTACGCCGGTTACACTTTTGGTTCCGTCCAGTTTGAAAAGGCTGGAGAAGGCAATGTTCCGGTCATGATCGCTGCCGGGCAGGCGGACCCGGGGTTACTGGTGTTTCCTGCTTCCCAGGAACAGACAGGACGAGGGTTTCAGGTGGCTACCGCCTACGTCTGGAAAAACGATGCTTACATTCCGCTGCGGACCGAATATACGCATAACCAGGATTACGTCCTTTACAGTTTCATCGCAGCGCTTCACTTGCATGATTTTAAGACGGCATATTCCTTAATTGATCCCGGGCAGTTTCTCAATACGAAAAAGCCGACCCTGGAGCTCTTCCGTGAGACGATCCGGAATGTGTGGCCGGAGTTTATCGACGACCACATCTTTGAAATCCCCGTCGCCGCAAGGCCGGAAATTGACCCCGAAGACCATATATTTATTCTGAGGCTCGGGGACGGGAGGATGAACGGCTACCGCCCGACGTTCACTGCCGGTCCCGACTATCGCCTGACAGGTCTTAAGCGGTTTGAAAGAAACGAGTAGCAGGCCGGGAGGATCTTTTCAGGCCCGTGGTTGCGAGGGGTGTTTTGGACTGGTCTATCCCCATTACCGGCTTGCGGCTTTGGAGGGTCCCGGTGTGTGGAGTGAGGCCTGCTCCAGGCCTTCCTTATGGCCGCGCAGGGTAGCCAGATCCTCGATCATTTGGTCGCGTACCTTCGCAAACTCCGGCCAGTCCTGGCGTGAAACGGACCGGACGGGTGGAAGCTTTAGCGCGAGGAAGTTCCGGAATTTGCCATGCTGTTCGATCCGGAAATCCAGATGTGGCCCGGTAGCGAGACCGGAGCGGCCGCTCAGCGCGATGGTTTGCCCTTGTTGAACGCGCTGGCCCGGACGCACCAGGATGCGAGACAAGTGAAGGTAGAAAGTTTCATACCCCATGGCGTGCCGTATCTTGACTTCGCGGCCGCCGCCGCCGTCCCAACCGGCAAACACCACCGTTCCGGCGCCCACCGCCTGCACCTTGGTACCGACCGGCACTCCGTAGTCGATGCCAAGATGGGGCCGGTAATGCTTGAGGATGGGATGGAAGCGGTGATAGCTGAAGCGTGAGGTGATGGGAGCGGCAAACCTCAAGGGCGACCGCAGGAAGGCTTTTTTCACGGCTTTCCCGTCGGGCGCATAATAGGCCGGGTCACCGGAGGGGTCGCGGAAAAGCACGGCCTGGTAACTCTGCTTACCGCTGTCATATTCCGCCGCCAGAATTTTCCCGTAGGTGGCAAACTGCCCGTTCAGGAACTTCTTTTCAACGATCACTTCAAAGCGGTCGCCGTCCTGCGTGTCGGTGTTGAAGTCAAAGTCCCACGCAAAAATGTCGGCAAAATTGAGCGTGAGCTGGTCCTGCTCGCCTTGATCTTCAACCGCGTTGAAGAGTGAGCTGTGAACCGTTCCCGCCAGATGGGCTACTCTTGTGACGAACGGTATTACCGTGATGCTGGCGTCAAATCCGGGTGATTGCTTCCGGATCCACAACACGTGCTCCTGGTCAATTTCGTAGCCGATCTCTTTGAGGCCGTCCTGTTCTGACGAGATCAGCGTGACCTGATTTCCGGCACGTACCTTCGCCAGGTTGTAAACCGGGCGGATGTCTTCAACCATCTTCTGGATGGTGCTCGCCTCGAGTCCCTGTTCGGATAGAAAATCGCTGAAGGTTGTCCGCGGAGGAAGTTCCCGGGTCAGGCGTACTTCTCGCTTCGCTGCTATGACCTTGGCGTCACGCGCTGCAAGGATTTTTTCCTGGGCGAGAGCATTCTCGGCGACGTTTCGCCGGTGAAGGATGAACGCGAGGGCCGAGATTTCAATGACAATCACAGCGGCCGCCGCGATGATCAGCGGTTTGCGCCACTTGGTAAGCTGCAGACGCTCCAAAGCGTTCCTAGGTCTCCACGTCCCCCAAGCCATATTTGCCGAATTTATCACATGTATTCATAATCTCAACCCTTTTTATCTGCATGCTGCGGTCATGATGATATGCATCTGATTCTGCGATGGTTGCTTTTTCCGGAGAGTCGGGGCTAGCCTGCCCTGTAGTTTCAATTGGTTGCGCGAATTTTGCAGGGAATTCGAGCCTTCCGCGAAGTCTGTGGGCCCTTGATTCTGCGGGAACCGGATATTTCCGTGCCGCGACGTGCAGGCCCGCGCATGTCAGGAAACAAAGGCGCTTGATGATCTATCGGGAGGTGGCTCAGTTGGCAGGCGGGAGTGAGGTCAGAACGACGTTGGGCGGGAATTGGCGCCCTATGAGGCGACTCGATGTTCACCGCAGCGTGGCTGGGTAGAATAGAGGAAACACCGTGCGAACCATCACATTGGTCGTATACTGTGGCCTGCCGGGTTGCTAATCAGGAAAATTCCTGTGCAAGGAAGCGTCAAGTGAGAAGATTGCGCTGCTATGCTGGCGACATTTTTCTTGTCCTGATCGTACTGCTGGCCCTATTCACAGCCACCGCTGACGCCCATCCCGGCGCAGGCATTGTGGTGGATGCCCTGGGGCAGATCTACTTTGTTGACACCGGGCAGGGAATCTGGAAGCTCGATTCCCGCGGACAACTGACCCTCATCAGCAGGACGGCGTACCACTTTATGGCCATCGACGTAGAGGGGCGCTTCGCAAAGTCTCCGGCCCTCGGAAACGTTGATCGCGGCTCATTCGAGCGCATAACGCCTTTCGGCGCCGCACCCGCGCTTATCATTTCCAGCGACTTTCCTATCGCGGTGGGCGGGGATGGCTGGCTTTACTATGTTCCGTACAACCCCAAAGGGCCGCGCGACCTTGTCCGTCGAGCGCCGGACGGCCAACGGACCGTTTGGGCTCGCCTGCCGATCAATTCTGGCGAAGAGGAAATGCGGTGGGTTAACGGCATCGCCGCCGGGCCCGGAAAGTCACTCTACGCGACGGACGACGCCCACATATACAAGATCGGGCGCGACGGTAAGGTTTCTGCTTTGCGCAAAAATATCGAGGTGGCCGATTGTTCCGATCCCCCTCCAGAGACGCCGAAACTCCCCTATTTTCGCGGTCTGGCCGTTGCCCGGGAAAGAACGGTCTATGTTGCCGCCAGCGGTTGCCGCTCTGTCATCGCCATTCCGGAAAAAGGGCCCGTCAGAACTGTCTTGCGGTCAGAACCCCCCTGGGCTCCCACGGCCGTAGCGCTCTCCGGCAATGGAATATTTGTCCTCGAATATTTGCACACGCCCGGCGATAACCGGATAGAGTGGATTCCCCGGGTTCGCAAAATCGGGCGCGATGGCAGGATCAGTACTTTGGCAGAAGTAACCCGGCCCGCCCCGTGAGCTCAGAAAGCCTGAAACTTAATGCCGAAGAAGACAGCCTGGTAGCCTGATTTTGGGGATAACGTCTCGAAGCCATAATCTTATAACATGCCTCGTCGCGACTATCGATTAACGGGTTTTGTGCTTGTGGGAGGGGCCAGCAGGCGTATGGGCCGCACGAAGGCGTCTCTTCTGTTGGATGGGGAATCCATGCTGGAGAGGCAAATCCGGGTGCTTCGGTCAGTGGCGCGCCGGGTCGCCATCGTGGGCGGCCCCTCGGATTACCTCGACGAATTCGATGTTCCCTCCCTCACGGATGCCATTGCCGGCCGCGGACCTTTGGCTGGAATCTACACAGCGCTGCTTGAAAGCCGGACGGAATATAACCTGGTTCTGGGCTGCGACCTGCCTTTCGTTCACCGAAGCCTGCTGGCCTGGTTGGTGTTCCGCGCCATGATAGACGGAAGCGACGCTACCATTCCCCGTTCCCGAGATGGCCGCCCTCAACCGCTTTGCGCCGTCTACCGCCGCCGGGCGCTTTACGCCGTGCGGACGAGGTTGACTCTGGGAGAAAACAAGCTCAGTGGCTTCTTCCCGATGGTTCGTTGCACCACCATCCAGTGGCGGGAACTGGCTGACGCCGGGTTCCGGACTTCTGTTTTCGACAACATGAACACGCCACAAGACTACGAGTACGCCAGGAGAAGGGTTGAAGCGCCAGGAGCGGCATTTGCCTGAAGGAATCGGACGCCATCCTGGCCGCTTTGGGGCTAAACTGAGAAAAGCGCTGAAGACGGAATGCGCTGAGGAATTATGCGTGAGCGTGAGACAAACGAATCGAAAGAGCAACCCTACATCCAGTTTCTGAACGTCTACAAGGCGTTTGGTGAAATCCCTGTGCTGGTTGACGTCAGCTTCGAAGTCGAGCGCGGAGAAATGGTTGTGGTTCTGGGCCGCAGCGGAGTGGGCAAGAGCGTCACGCTCAAGCATATCCTTGGTTTTCTTCAACCCGATGACGGCCGGGTGCTGGTTGCTGGCAGGGAAGTGTCAGCGTTGGAAGAGGAAGAACTTTTTGAAGTGCGCCGCCGCGTGACCATGGTTTTCCAGTCCGGAGCGCTGTTCGACTCCCTGACTGCTGGTGAGAATGTCGCTTACCCGCTGCGTGAACGCATGGCCCGCGGAGAGCGCCTTGATGAAGATGCCATCCAGACCCGCGTGGATGAACTGCTGTCGCTTGTGGACCTGAATGAAGTCCGTGACCTTATGCCTTCCGATCTGAGCACGGGCATGAAGCGCGCCGTCGCCATCGCGCGCTCGCTTGCGGCTGAGCCTGAAGCCATTCTTTATGACGAGCCGACCACAATGGTGGATCCGCTGATGGCCCAGACGATCGGCGACCTGATCCTGAAACTCAAGAAGCAGACTGGATTGACTTCCATGGTGGTAACTCACGACATGAAGCTGGCCCGCAAGCTGGCTGACCGTGTTGTCTTTTTGGTGGACGGCCGCGTGGCCTATTTTGGCCCGATGAGCGAGCTTGACGAATCGCATGAAGATGTTATTCAGGATTTCATCCGGCTCGACGAAGTATCGCTCCTGCCAGAGACCTCCTCGTGAGTCGGGTGTCTATAGCCGCACCTGCGCGTCTGCAAGTGGAGAAATGCAGGAGTTGTGGGGTGAAAGTGTGGGCCGGCTCACTTCTCACGGCCGGCACGTTAACAGCCTGATCAGCGGTCCGGAAAGAATCAGTTCTCGACTGCAGGAATGCTGGCCGAAGCAGGCATGGGCCTTGGAGTGACGCTGCGGTCGACGACAAAAGTCAGGTGCGTACCCTGCAAAAGGACAAGCGGCTTTTCATGTTTGAAGACGTTATAGATGAGAGCTCCGCCCGCGCCGATCGCAGCGCCGTACCCGATGTCGGCCCCAAAACTGGGACCGCCACACCTGCCATAATAGTTGCACTCAATTTGGTGGCCCATGCCAACTGTCGCTCCCGCGCCAGCCCCGATGGCCCCGGCGATGGCCGCGCCTTTCAGTGCGTCCTTGGCGCTTTTGCCGCACCCCTTGAGGGTCCCTTCGGAGTCGCTTGCTGTCTTGGCGCAAGGGCTGCCTTGCGCTTCTTCGAGCGATCCGTTCAGCAGGAACTCGTCACCATTCTCGGTTGTAATGTCGTCAAGCACGATGCGCATCTGGCCCACGCCCTTGATGCGTTTTGAATTTTTGACCATCACCACGTGGCCGTCCACGAGGCTGCCGACCGGAACAATTGTCTTTCCGTTTGCAATTATGGGCTGCTCGACGTAACCGGAAAACTTATCGCCCGTCTTATTGGTCTTTGATGTCAAAGTGGTTTGCAGCCTCACGTGCAGCGAGCTGCCGGCGGGTAGCAGGGAGGCTGTGGGCTTGTTGTTGGCGGTGGCGGCATCGCTGCTGGGAGCAGTGGTGTTTGCCGCAACCCCACTTGGAGGGCTGCCGAGAACGGGAGGGTTATCCTGCGCTGCAAGGGCCAGGCAGGGCAATGCCACAGCCAAAAGGAGACTTGTGACCAGTGTTCCCTTTGCTTTCAACATAAAATTTCCTCCCCCGGCCCTATCCGGCTTCGCTGTTGATCTCCTTGCGAAGCCTGCTCACCCTCTTTACCTCTAAATATGCCCTCAAAGGTCCCTCTTTGCAAGGCGAACCTCTGAGAATTTGATTCGTCTCGCAGGCATTAGGTTGCACTTTTCGCTTGTTATATCAGTGACCCATGGGGACGTTCATTCAGGCTGTACGGGTCGCGATCTTTGTCTGGAATGCTTTCCGGGAGATAGCCCGACCTTCTGCGGCCTTGTATAAAGACCCTTTGCAATCAAAGCATTTGGATTATCGCTTGTGGAGCCCGGCGACGTAATTATTGATGTTCCAGAAACACTGGCGATTCATGCATTTCGTGACCATTTGCCGGCGATACGCACTGGTCTTCCTGCTCACGGAGGCTGAATTGGTTGATTAAGCGATGGAGACAGCCTCGCGTGACACCCAGGAGGCGTGCTGTTTCAGTCCTGTTTCCTCCGCATCGGCGCAACGACCTGACCAGCAAGCGGCGCTTGAATTCCTGCACCTCTTCCTCGTATAGGGAAGATGCTGAGGTCCGGACGAAGCCATTGTGGATTTTTTCAGGCAGGTGGACGGGTTCAACGGTGTCACTTTCAGCCAGGACGACCGCCCGTTGAATTACGTTTTCCAGTTCCCGAACGTTGCCTGGCCAGGAGTATTCTTCAAGCGCGTGTAGGGTGGACTGGGACATCCGCTTTGCCGGTTTGTCGAACTGTTGTGCATACTGCCCCAAAAATTTGTGGGCCAGCAACGGAATATCTTCCGGCCGTTCGCGGAGCGGAGGCACCCGAAGCTGGACAACGTTCAGCCGGAAATAGAGGTCCATCCGAAAGCTGCCGCCTTGGACCATATCCTCCAGGTTCTGATGGGTTGCACAAACCACACGCACGTTCGTGTTCAGGGGAGTGCTGCTCCCAAGACGTTCAAAGGAGCGTTCCTGAAGCACGCGGAGCAGTTTCGCCTGGAGTCCTGGCGCCAGATCACCAATTTCGTCCAGGAATACTGTTCCCTGGTCGGCGGCTTCAAACCTCCCTTTGCGTGCATTAAATGCGCCGGTGAAGGCTCCCTTTTCGTGGCCGAAAAGTTCGTCATCAACCAGCGTTTCCGGAAGGTTTGCACATGAGAAAGGAACGAAAGGTCCGGTCGCGCGTGGGCTCAGTTGATGGATGGCCCGCGCCAGTAATTCCTTGCCTGTCCCGGTTTCCCCCATGATCAGGACGCTGACATCGCATGCGGCGACTTTCCGGGCCATCTCGAAGACCTGCTGAATGCTTTCCGAGCAACCTGCCAGGTTTCCCAGTTGGCCAGAGGTTTGGTGCCTCGAGCTCGACCGGGTCAGATCGAGTTCGATCTGATGGTAGCGACAGGCCCGTCGAAGCACCAGCCGGAGTTCCCGGATGTCTGGAGGGCTGGCCAGTGTTTCGTAGACGCCGTTTTCAATCAAAGTGCGAACAACATCCTGTTCGTCCTCGTGGACCATCGCGATCACCGGTGGCGGCACGGGGGATGATTCCAACAGGCGCCTCACCGCCCGCAGTATGTCGTCGAATCCATCAGGGCCGGTAGCCGAAACATCCAGAAGGATTGCGTCTACCTCCGGGCGTTGCTGCCAAACGCTTTGGATACTGTCGAGTCCGCCCTGGCAGATCTCATACCCGGGGCCCAGCGCCCGTGCCAGTACTTCCGCAAAGCTGTTGTCAGGGCTGTAAAACCATAACCTGATGATTTGTTCCTTCATCCTGTCTCCCCCCCGATCAAGCGGCCGGGCTGCTCACGGTGTGAGGCCTGGATTTCAATTGAGTTTGCGTCATCAGGAGCGTGAAGTAGAGCGGCAACTGTTGTGCGGGATCTGTCGGGTTCGTCGCAACTTCGAGAAGAACTCAGATTCCTGTAGCACCGGAACCTGTCACTTTGACCCGCGGCAAGTTAGCAATTGCCCACAAGCCGAGCGCCCAATTCCGGGATCAGATTCCTGGCGCAACGGTCGGGCTTGGGTTCAAGGATAACGCCTTGAGCCCCACAACCAGGGACTTCGCATTGAAAGGTGCCCGGTTTCCCAAGCCGACAATCCCCGTAGCCATTGCCCCGCTTTCCTGAGTTCTTGTGCGTCTCGTGCCCAAAGGTACTGTGAGAACCTGAAACTCGCAATCAGGTAATTCCCCTATTCGAGGGCAAAAAAGACACGACGAGGGATGTGGCCCGTTCAACACTTCGCCGAAGAAGATATTTGGGTGGCTCTAGTGGGCGGAAACAGATCGATGGGAGTCCCTTAAGTCAGGTGTCGGTGCGTGTGCATGGGCCTGACGGTAGGTTGGTTACTCGCTTCGAAACGGCTTTTGCAAGCCCTTGTGATCTTCTGGACGACTCTTCCCGGGCTCCTCCAGCTAGGCCCCGAACAGGGAGGCAACGAAGTCACGAGGATTGAAAGGAATCAGATCGTTAATCTTTTCTCCGATTCCGACAAACTGGATGGGCAGTCCCAACTCGCGAGCGATGGCGACAACAACCCCGCCCTTGGCTGTTCCGTCAAGCTTGGTGAGGATGATACCGGTTGTCCCGGCATGCTCGGTGAACTGGCGCGCCTGTGAAAGGCCATTCTGCCCCGTCGTGGCGTCAATCACCAGCAGCACCTGGTGTGGAGCGCCAGGCACTTCCCGCGAGGCAATGCGGCACATCTTGTTGAGCTCTGTCATCAGGTTGTGCTTGGTGTGCAGCCGTCCGGCGGTATCAACAATGACGGGATCAAAGTGGCCTGACCGCGCTGCTTTCAGGCCATCAAAGACCACAGCGGAAGGATCGGCGCCGGCCTTCTGCTTGACGATCTCCATTTCCAGGCGCGTCGCCCAGATGTCAAGCTGTTCAATCGCGGCCGCACGAAACGTGTCGGCTGCCACCAGTATGGGCTTGCGATTCTGGTCTTTGTAGTAGCGGGCCAGCTTGGCGATGCTGGTTGTCTTTCCGACTCCATTCACGCCCACAACCAGGATGACTTCCGGCTGGCCCCCGGCCGGCTTCTGGGGGACTGCCCGGCTTCCGGCGCCGTTCGGGAGATGCTCGAGAATTCTGAGAATTTCCTGTTCCACCGCACCCCGGATTTCTCTCGCGTCCTTCAGAGTTCCGCGGCGGGTCTGCTCCCGAAGGCCGGTCAGAATGTCGCTGGAGGTCTTCACGCCCAGGTCTGCCATGATCAACGTGGCTTCCAGGTCGTCCAGGAGGGCCGGGTCAATGTTCTCCCTGCCTTCGGTTACCTGGTCGAGCCGTTCGACCAGCTGGCTCTTGGTAGAAGCCACCGCCTGCTTCAGCCGCTTGAAGAGATTGCTTTTTTGTTCCTGCGGACCGAATAAAGTTTGCACCATGGGCTTTTATTGTAGCGCAAACGAGGGAAAGGTCAGGAGTTGATCTCGACGACGGGGATCTGTGAGCTGCGCATCAATTCGAACTTCCGCAGGTATCCCTTGGCGTAGGCTGAGTGCAACGCGTCCACAACGATGGGGTCGTACCGTGTCCCGGCGTGTTTTTTCAGGATGTCCAGCGCGGAGGGATAGTCCCGGCCTGACTGATAGGGCCGGTCTGTTGTGATGGCGTCAAAGGTGTCTGCAACGGCGATGATCCTGACCAGCAGTGGAATTTCATCACCCTTGATGCCGTCGGGATAACCGGAGCCATCGAGCGATTCGTGATGCCAGCGGATTCCCGGGAGGGTATCGGCAAGCTGCTGCACCTGGCGAACAATTTCAAAGCCGATAATCGTGTGGCGCTTCATCAGTTCGAATTCTTCATCGGTTAGTACTCCGGGCTTTCGCAGAACCTGGTCGTCCACGCCGATCTTCCCGACATCGTGCAGGGTGGCAGAATCGCGCACCAGTTCAACCTCCTGTTCGTCAAGTCCGATCTCTTTGGCGAGGATCACCGAGTACTGTGAAACGCGGCTCGAGTGGCCTTTGGTATAAGGGTCCTTGGCGTCAACCGCGGCCGCAATCATTTCAATGGAATCGATAAAGAGCTGCCGGTTTTCCTCCGAGGCCCGCTTCAGATTGCTGATGTACTGCTGGATGTCTTCCGCCATGACGTTGAAGCCCTGGGCCAACTCGCCGATTTCCGTGCGGTTATGGACGTCAGCGCGAACGCTGAAGTCTCTTGCGGCAATAGCGCGGGCCGTTCGGGCCAGATGGGCGATGGGGCGCGTAATCGACTTGGAGGCGAAAACGGCAACAATCAGGCTGATGATCATAACCAGCAACCCCAGCCGGATTGTCGCGTCGCGCATTTCGATGGCGGTCATAAAAGCATCGCTTTTTTTCTTCTGGAGAATCACTCCCCACCGTCCGCTCAGCGTGGGGGAATAGGTCCCAAGCATGGGAACAATCCTGCCGCTGCGGACCAGGTCGTATTCAGAGGTCTCGGTGAGATGGGCGCGGCCGCGCCACGCCAGAAATTTCTGCACGATGGGATCGCTGACCATGTCGATGCCGGCGACATTCTGGTCAGGGTTGTTTGAAGCCACCGTGCGGCCGGAATTGTCCACGATGCAGGCCTCGAGGCCCAGTCTTCTCGACTCCGCGAGTTCATCACCCAGGGGCCGGAGGGTTACGACAGCCGCGATCATGCCGAGATAAGCGTTCTGATGCTGGATGGGTTCGGCGATCACCATCACAAGTTCACTGCCCCGTGGCCCCACGGCAGTCAGCGGGTTGCTTTCATACCGCTGCCCCTGGCGAGCCGCCAGGAACGCGGCTTCCAGTGTCTTACGGACAAAGGTATCGGAGCCTGCGTTGAATCCGCTGGCCTGAGTGGCCTGGGCGCCGCGTCCGCGGGCCTCAGCGTTGAGAACCGTCACATAAATCACGCTCGGCTGGTCGGCCAGCGAATCTTCGAGGGCGCGTTCCATCCGCGGGTCATCCTCATATTTTGAGTTTCGGACCGCGACAGCCAGTGGAATAACCGCGTCAAAAAGTTCCTTCACCTGCTGCCGCACGTTTTCCATGTAGAGCTGAATCTGCTGGGCGAGCGATTTGGAGAGCGTCGTCTGGAGGATCTTTTCCTGTGTTTCCAGCCGTCCCTTATTCATGCCGACCATTCGGGCGCCGAAGAACCATAAAGGAAGGACGCTGATACTGACGAGAATCAGCAGCAGGATATATTGGATTTTCAATCGCCTGGGCAGGACCTGTTTCATCTGGTTTGCGCTCACTCCACCCCTGTAATTTTCGGCCCTGAATGCACAAAACTTGAGCGAAGCAACACGCCAGACTCCGTAAGCGATTACAGCTCTACAGTTGGGTTGTACTTTTCCGGCTGGCAACTTAAACCTTTGTTTTCAGGTCATTCTGGGCGGGATTGGGTTGGAGCGCGCGGACACTTGCTCGGCTTTCATTGCGGAACGGACAGGTCCTGGGGGAAGCGCGCAACCTTGTGATATTCGGCGCCTCCGGGCATCAGCCGGCTTTCCCAGAGGAAGAATTCTGAGACCTCGAAGGATCCGAGTAGTGGATTGTCCAGTACGGCCACGAGCGACTCAAGCTTTCGTTGCGGGCCTGGCAGTTTGAAGCGCGCCATGGTCAGGTGGGGTTTGAAGGGACGGTTTTCCGGTGGGAACCCCAGGGGCGCCAACGCGTTTTCAACCTGTGCCGCCAGCCGTGCCAGGTCAGGCGGAGCCTCCAGGCCAGCCCAGAACACCCTCGGGCGGCGGGCGTCCGGGAAAAATCCGAAACCCTGGGCGCGGAGAGTGAATTTCTCAAACCTCTCCATCTGGCCCAAGGCCCTTTTCACCTGTGCTTCCTGTTGGGCAGAGATGTCGCCCAGGAATTTCAGCGTCAGATGGATCCCTTCAGGCCGCGTCCACCGGGCGTCCGGGCACACCGCGCGAAAGCGCGCCTGCTCGCGCGCGAGCGCCTCGCGGATGGACCCCGGCAATTCAATTGCAACGAATGCTCGCATGTCTTCCGCCAGATTCAGAAGAACGGAATGCCGCCTGGGGTTCTAATTCCTGACTCGCCGCCGAAGCATCTCCAGAGCAAACTGTGAAGAGAGCAGCCGGACTCGTTCACGGTCACCGGGAAAGCGGAATTCCCGAACTTCCGTGCCGCGCTCATCCGCGACGGAAATGAAGACCATGCCGGTGGGCTTATCTTCTGTTCCGCCGCCCGGGCCGGCGATTCCGGTGATTCCAATGCCGATTGAAGCATTGGTCTTCCTCCGGATTCCTTCCGCCAATGCCTGGGCGACAGGCTTTGAAACGGCGCCGTAGGTTTCGAGCAGTTTGGGAGAGACACCAGCCAACCGGGTCTTCAGTTCATTGCTGTAGCACACGGCGCCGCCCAGGTAATATTCGGAGCTTCCCGGAACCCGTGTAATCCTTTCGCCCAGCAGCCCGCCTGTGCAACTCTCTGCAGTGGCCAGCGTTTTCTGTCTCATCACCAGGTACATTCCCACCACTTCTTCCAGGGTCTCGCCGCTGGTGGAAAAAATGTGGTCACCCAGGGCAGGCTCGATCTTGTCCGTGAGCTCATCCAGCAAGGCATCTGCCTCCTCCTGCGTCGGAGCGTGCGCGCTCAGATGGACTTCAATGGCGCCGCCGGTGGAGAGGATGGTGGTTGAAGGATTGCTGTAGGGCTTATAAATCGGCGCGATCCGCTCGTCCACTTCAGATTCTGGCAGTCCTGCCACTTTGATGACGCGAGTACGAATCTGATTCCCGGACACGCGATTTCTGAGACGCGGCATGCACTGCTCATCAAACATTGCCTCCAGTTCGCGCGGTGGTCCTGGAAGCATGACAATCATTTTGCCGTCGTGCTCGATCCAGATTCCCGGCGCCGTGCCCTTCTTGTTAGGGAGCCAGTCGGCGCCTTCCGGCACAAGGGCCTGGCGCGCGTTGTTGGCCGGCATTTTGCGTCCTGTTCGCGCGTACCGCGCAGCGATGCGCTCGATGACTTCAGGGACTTCATGCAGTGCGCGACCCAGAACGTCTGCGATAACCTGGCGGTTGATGTCGTCCTCGGTGGGGCCGAGCCCGCCCATCACAATGATCAGCTTGCTGCGGTCAAGCGCGGCGCGGAAGACGGAACCCAGCCGGCCAGCATCGTCGCCAACCACAGTTTTCAAACGCACTTCGATGCCAAGAGAATTCAGCTTGCCAGTGAGATAGAGGGAGTTTGTGTCATGGCGATGGGGCGTAAGAAGTTCCGAGCCGACGGCAATGATTTCTGCGTCCATTCTGGATTAACGGTGAGCGGCCGGAAGTTATTGACAGTTCATCTGGGCCACGATAGCAGGGCCGTGTGAGGAGGTTGTTCTCACTTCCCGTCCGGCTTCAGCAATGGCAGGCCTTTGATTCCCAGGAACAACTCCACCAGGGAGTTGTTGGTGGCCACAATCATGGTGTGGCGGGGCGTAAACGCCAGCCCTACGATGTTGTATCCGGAGACGCACAGTTCTGCCTTACCCTCAGGCGTGATCCGCACAACTCCCCTTTGCCCTGAAAGTGATGCCGCAACATAAAGGTTGCCGGCGGTATCGAAAGCCATTCCCTGAGGGCGGCCCAGTCCGCGATAGAAGCGCTTGACGGCGCCGTCGGGCGAAACGCGATAGACGCTGTCAAAACTTGAGGTCGTGGGACCTGTCACGTAGAGGTTGCCCTCTGGTCCAAATGCCAGGTGATAGGCGGAAACGCTCGGCTCGAGCGTCGTGAATACAAAAATCTGCCGGTCCGGACTGATTTTGAAAATCGTGCCGGTGCGGTCACCCACGTAGAGATTACCGAGCTTGTCAAATGCCAGGCCCGTTGCCACACCCATGCCTTCCGCATAGGTGGCGACTTCGGCTTCCGGAGTGACCTGAAAGATGGTGCCTTCCATGCGGCTGGAAATGAAGAGCATGCCGTCGCGGCCAAAGGCCAGCCCCGTTGGGTTCATCATGTCACTGACGAACGGCTTCACGACGTGCTGGTTGGAAATCTTGAAGACAGAGACCGGCACTTTCTGTCCACGGCTGCCGCTGAAGGTGGAAAAGATATTTCCCTCTGCATCGATGGCCGGATTGGCGACAGGGTGAAGAGTATCGGTGAGCAGAATGCCCACGGCGACGGTCGTTGGAGAAGTTGTGGCCCTGCCCGTATCAATGGTAAGTTCACCGCTCACCACGCCGTCGGGGACGCGGACAACCAGACGGCTGGAAGAACTCAGCAACACACTTCCGGCTTGGTCACCGAACCGCACGGTGGGGCGGCTGCTGCCGTTCGATATGAAACCCTTTCCCTCGATCGAAATTTCACCTCCGGGGATTGCCGCCTGCGGCGTTACACGTTCCACCAGAGGTTTGCCTGCAGACCTGCCCGTGGTCTTGTGCGCCTTGCCCGTGGCGCGGTCAGTTTTAGTGTCCTTTTTCCACAAGTTCATCGAATTATATAACCCAGAAGCGCGAGCGCCCCCAGTGCATATACGCCCGCAACAACATCATCTACCATGATACCCCAACCGCCCGGCAAACGCTCCGCCCGGCCCGCCGGGAACGGCTTGGTAACGTCAAAAACCCTGAACAAGACAAACCCGGCGGCGAGTAGTTTCCAGGAGGCATGAGGGACCATCAAAAAGGCCACCATCTGCCCCACAACTTCATCGATTACCACGTGCCGCGGGTCCGTTTGTTCGAAATACTTTTCACTCTGTCTTGCCGCCCATACGCCAACCAGAAAAATGAGTGCGGCCGCCAGGATGAGCAGCGCAATGCGCCCTGTTCTTGAGAGGGGCAGTGCATCCAACGCTGCCACCATGCCTACGCTTACTGCAGATCCGGCAGTACCCGGCGCGACTGGAAGATAACCAGCGCCTGCAACCGATGCGATCCACACAGCCGGAGTGCGCCTCTTCTCAATCGCCATTTCCGTTGTCACCCTTGTCCTCCGCACCGGGCTCGCGGCGATCCTGCCTTCCACTCGTGGTGTCTGGAACGCGGTACCGTCCTTCCAGCCAGTTGTCCAGGTCAAGCAGTTTGCAACGCTCGCTGCAGAAAGGCCGGAAAGGGTTTCCTGCGTACGGGACTTCCTGTTTACAGATGGGGCACCGCATGACCCCTCGTTGAAACACGTTCGGCGGGTGGCTCGATCTGAACCAGGTCCCGCCGCGGTGAATTGCCTGCTGTCGCGCCTGCGGGTGCCGCAAAGACGGTTTCTTCAAGCCGCGCCACCAGGTCGTAATCCCCGCTTTGCGTAATAGTGGCCCAGCGGAACTGACCGGCCCTGGGTTCCGGCCCGGCAAAGTCGTTGATGTAAACCTGTCCGTCGATGCCCGGCGCCTGTGTTTCCAGCCGGCCCCGGAAAAGCCATTCGGTTTCTTCCGAGGTTCCTTCCACCAGAACGGGCAAAACCTTGCCCGCCATTTCACGCATCTTACGGCGTGAAATTCTGCGTTGCGCCGCCATCAGCTTCTTCCGCCGGCGCCGCGCGATCGCTGCCGGCACCTGCTGCGGATGGCCGTAAGAGCCGCACGTTTCCTCGTTCGAATAGAGGAAAACGCCGAGATGGTCAAACTCGGCCTCGGTGACAAAGTCCATCAGGTCCTGGAAATCTTCCTCGGTTTCTCCCGGGAAGCCTACAATCAGCGAAGTGCGCAGGGCCGCTTCCGGAACCGCCGAGCGGATTTGTTCCAGCATCTTCAGAAAATGTTTCCCGCTTGAGCCGCGCCGCATCTCCTTCAGCACCTTCCGGCTGGCATGTTGCAGCGGGATGTCGAAATACTTCGCCACCTTGGGCGTTTCCGCAACGGCGTCAATCAGCGCTTCGGTTACGCGGTTGGGATAGCAATAGAGAAAACGGACCCAGACCAGTTCCGGTATCCTGCCGAGTTCGCGCAGCAGCATTGGCAATCCATCACGAATTCCCATGTCTTCGCCGTAACTGGTGGTGTCCTGCCCCACCAGAGTGATTTCCCTCACGCCTTGCGCGGCCAGTTGCTCGGCCTCCCGCACCACGGATTCAAAACGCCGTGAACGGAAGCTCCCCCGCATTTGCGGAATCACGCAGAATGAGCACGGATGGTCGCAGCCTTCGGCGATCTTGATATAGGCGGAATATGAAGGCGTGGAAAGTATTCTCGGCGTGAATTCGTGATAAAGATAGGGCTCGGCAGCCTGCTGCGATTCGCGCCCTTCGCCATCCAGTTGGCAGGCCTCAAGCACGCGTTCCAGCTCATTCGTGCCGATCACAAAATCAACTTCGGGGATTTCTTTCAGGATCTGCTGGCGGTAGCGTTCCACCAGGCATCCGGCCACCACAAGCTTCTTTGCCGTTCCTGATTTTTTATGCTCCGCCATATCCAGAATGGTGTTGATGGATTCCTGCTTGGCGGGTTCGATAAAGCTGCAGGTGTTGACCACCAGAATGTCGGCGTCCTCGGCATGCGGGGTCAATTCGTACCCCTGCCGCGCCAGCAATCCCAACATCACTTCGCTGTCAACCAGGTTTTTGGGACAGCCCAGGCTGACCATTCCTACTTTGGGCATAAAAGCGTTCGTTACCCCATTTCAATACGTTACTGAAATGTTAAGTAATTTTATCACATCGCAGCGCTGCGCTAAGGCCCTGTGGGTGTCTTCTTCCAGATCAGGACGTGCTGGTCAGTTGTGGCTGCAACATAGTTTCCATCAGGTGAGAAGCAGACAGTATTAATCGGCGCGCGGCTTTCGCTGAGCGTCTGAAAGGCTTTGCCGCTATCAACGGACCAGATCCGGACGGTCTGGTCTTCTCCGCCGGACACCACCCAGCGTCCGTCCGGCGAAAACTCGGCCCAGCGCACCGGACCCTTGTGGCCGGAGAGCGTTTCAAGCAGTTTCCAGTCCGGGACTGACCAGATCCTGACTTCCCCGTCTTCGCTGGCAGTCACCAGCCTCTTGCCGTCCGTTGAAAAGCGCATGCTCAGAACGGTGTCCTGGAAACCCGACAGCACGTCGACAAACTTCTGCTCGCTTAACCGGACCACGATAGGGTTCGGTGAGCCGCCTCCTGCAATCTGCGCCAGCAGCAGCCAGTGGCCGTCGGGAGAAAAGCTGTAGAGGTGCGGCTCTCGCGTCAGTTCCGGGACTTTCACCTCCGCGGCCTTGCTGTTGATTGGACTCCAAAGAATGAACGAACTGTCCTTGTACATCACCAGATATTTGAGTTGAGGAAAATAGCGGGGACGCCCGAACCCTCCGCCCGAACCGAAACTAAGCGCTTTCCCGTCCAGCGCATCCTGCTGAACGTTCCACCGGAATCCCAGCAGGGGCGTCGGGTAACCTCCCCCCTTCTTCGCCTCCGTAATCCCTGTCCCGAGCAGAAATACAGTGTTCGTGTCCAGGAAACTCGCCGACTGAATGTCCAGATCGCGAAGATTCTGGATTGCCGGATGGAGGACCTTTTCGAGTCGGATGTTTCCTCCTGCCAGACTGTTTACTACAATTTTATCCTTGTTGACCAGGGCAAGCGCCGAACTGTCAGGCGCAAAGGCGCCTGCGGGTGAGGCGTTCAATGCGAGATGGCCCTCCACGTTCCCGACGTTCACCCATACATAGTTTTCCTGGGATGACGGCACCATCTCAACCTGACCGCCGCGTGGCCGCGCGTGCAGCGTCTGCATGTTATAGAGAAGGAGCGCCAGGGCCAGAACACCAGCGGCGCAGGTCCAGGGCTTGGCTATGAATCGATGAGTGGCGTTCAAACAATGGCTCCTTCGGCTATCCGTTCAACCAGTTCGCGGTCAGCTTCAAGAAAATTGTACCCGGCCAGATTCTTGCGCGGGGCCCATTCGATGGATTCGAAAACCCGGTTGTCAACAACTCCCTGGTAGGCGTCAACGCGGAAGAAAATGACCTCAACGTAACGGTCAGGATAGCGATGGCGCAGGCGGTAGACTTCCTCGCCGATTTCAGCCTCGATTCCCAGTTCTTCGCGCAGTTCGCGCTGCAGCGACGCTTCCAGCCCTTCGCCGTCCCTGACCTTTCCGCCCGGGAATTCCCATTGCAGGCCGTAAGGATCGGAGCTGTGCCGCTGGCAAACCAGCATTTCCTGTCCTCTTACAATGATGGCTGCCGTTACTAGAATGGGCTTTCGTTCGTTCATGAAACAAATTCCATTTTATCAGTCTCGTCGCTCGCCACGTGATGCCTGAAGGCATCTGTCCCGGCAACGCGGGCAACAAAAGCAATAGCAGAGGCCCTGTCGAGTGCAGCTTGGAAAGCGCAAACCACCGTGTACCTGGGCGCCACCAGTTTCGTTCTCAATCGAACCATCATAGACTGAGATGCGAAGGCGACGCCACCAGCCAGCCTGCCCATTCAAATTTCCCTGCGCACGCGGGTGTATACTTCTTTACGGGAAAAATCCTGCATTCGAATTCCCGCGATTGGCACCCTTCATCGTGGAAAGGAGACTTTGCAACATGTCAGGCGTATACAAAATCACCGAGCTGGTTGGAACCTCACCCGTCAGTTTTGCCGAGGCAGCAAAAGCCGCCGTTGCCGAGGCCGCCAAGACCGTCCGCCACATGGACTGGCTTGAAGTCGACGGCCAAAGCGCCCGCATCAGGGAAGGGAAGATCGAAGAATTTCAGGTCAAAGTCAAGATTGGTTTTAAAATCGAGCGATAAGGTCGTCAATCTGGCTCCGGTTTACACGCGGTGAAAGCAGGTCCAAGGCAGATTTTGCCGGCCCGTTCAAAATTACACGTCGCCCGGGTAACAACTTTCAATCCGGAAATGCAATAGTGCTCGGAGCGTGCCTGATGGTGGTTGTCGCTCCGGGCATTATCCTCCGCCTTTGCCAGTAGATCCGCAAATCCTCTGAGCTTTGGCACGTCGGTTGCTCCACAAGTCTGTGTCTGCGGAAACCGAGAAACGGGGCGTTGCGTGCGGTCCTTTGCGGACCTCGCGGCGCGGGGCACAATCCAAATGTCCCCGCAGCTTGAGGAGGCTTCTATGTGTCCGCGAACCGAAATCTTTGAAACAAGGGTCTACCGTCGCGAAAGGGATAAAGACATCCTCTGCCGGTTGACATATGAAGTGACGCCCTTTCGGGAGGGTTTGATGCGGTGGTTCCTGATCGGCATAGAGGAACTCGAGTAAAAGAGACAAGCAACGCCACTCTTCAGGTCTTGCGCCATCGGGTTATCATCAGCCGGCCGTTCCTGCCACGCACGCGCCGAAGTTCTTCAGCGCCGCTTGAAAGATCACGCCAACAGCAACTTTGCCTCTGGGTTTTCCGGAGGCTCCCTTAAGGTTCTATCCTTACCTGGTGCTGCCAACTGACTCCATTTTGTGCATTGGACAGCATATAAGTGTCAGCATTTGGGGACTATCCATCCACCTGTTTACCATTAAGTAAACTATAATAATTTGGATATCTGCATTCAATTCTGCAAGATGCGTTAAAAGGCAGTACTTTGGCGGGCCGATTGCTATAAACAATGCCGGACCCTGAATTCGGGGGGCAGGAACTTTGGGATCGGTCCTGAAGTCCTATTGCCTGACCAGCATCCTGCTCCCCGAAACCCGGCATTCGGAGGTTTTCTTGAACCCGAAAACCGATATCGTTGAAACCAGGGTTTATCGCCGCGAACGGAACAGGGATGTTCTCTGCCGATTAACTTACCAGGTGACGCCTTACCGTGAAGGCCTGTTCCGCTGGTTCCTGATCGCCATCCAGGAACTGGAGTAGCGGAGTCGCCTGCAATCGCCCCGCATTTTCCGCAGCGATGCTCCAGCTGAATTATACCACCTCACTTACCTCTCGGCCGGGTTTACTCGCAGTACCGCTGAGCCGCGAATCGCGTCGTTTTTCAGATGGTCAAGAGCGCGGTTCGCGTCTCTCAGCGGATAAATTTCCACCTGAGTTCTGATTGGAATTTCGGCGGCAATACGCAGAAAGTCTTCGCCGTCCTGCCGCGTGTTGTTGGCCACGCTGCGGACCACCCGCTCCTGGTAGAGCAGATTGTAGTCAATGGGCGGCGTGGGGCTCATGTGGATTCCCGCCAGCGCCAGTGTGCCACCTTTTTTCAACGCCTTCAGCGCCGCAGGAATGATTTCTCCTGCCGGAGCGAACACAATTGCTGCATCCAGCTTCACAGGAGGCTCGGCCAGCGTTCCGCCTGCCCACTCGGCGCCCAGCTCCATCGCCAGTTTCTGGTGCCGCTCGTCGCGCGTGGATGCGTACACTTTCACGCCCCAGTGGCGCGCCACCTGGATGGCGACGTGCGCTGCTGACCCAAACCCGTAAAATCCCAGTTTTCCTCCACGCCCGATGCCCGAAAGCCGCAGTGAGCGGAAGCCGATGATGCCGGCGCACAGCAGCGGCGCCGCCTGCTCGTCAGGAAATCCTTCAGGAATGGAATAGGTGAACTGTTCGGCAGCCAGGGCATATTCGGCGTAGCCGCCGTCCACGGTGTAACCTGTGAACTCGGCGTTGTCGCACAGGTTTTCTTTGCCGGCACGGCAGTACTCACACGTCCCGTCCGTCCGGTGCAACCACGCGATGCCCACGCGATCGCCCGGCTTGAAACGCGTTACGCGGCTGCCGGCTCTCTTAACCACACCCACCACCTGGTGGCCGGGAATCACCGGCATTTTGCGCTGCGGCAATTCAGCTTCAATCACGTGCAGGTCTGTGCGGCAAACGCCGCACGCGGAAACCTGTACCAGCAATTGGTCATCCGCAGGTTCGGGCATGGGCACGTCGGTCAACACAAGCGGGTGGCTTTCGATTTTTCCCGTTGAGTTCAGCACGCACGCCTTCATCTCGTCTCCCAACTGCTTCCAGTTTATCGCGGATGGATGCAATTGGAGACGCGATTCGGGCGTGCGCACGCTGAATCCACGTGCAGCGTTAACTGTCGAGATGTTTCAGCGGCTGGCTCTGCGCTCGAGTGCGGGCACGGGCATGAGATTGGTTTTGAGCTTCAGCTTCTGGCGAGGCAGCAGGGTCACTTCGGTTTCAAACGTCTGGTAGCCGGGCAGCGAGACTTTGATTTCGTGTTTTCCAGGAGTCAGCAGCATTCCCTGGCCGGGGCCGTTGAACTGGTCGATGTGCCCCACAAACTGCTTGTCTACAAACACCGCGGCACGTTCAGGATTGCCCGAGATCTTGACCACCGCCGTTTGGGTGCCGTAACGGGCGTTGATGTCTCTCTGCATCGCCACGGCGATAATTTCCTTCTGCCCTGGCTCCAGATTCACCTCCGTTGTGAAGTTCTGGTAGCCGGACTGACGGACCTCGACGTGATGTTTTCCGGGCAGCAGCAGGATCTTCTTGGACCCTTTCAGCTCTTTCAAAAAGCCGATGTACTGGCCGTCAACCCATACGCCGGAGCTTTTGGCTGCCTTGTTCGCCGCGTCAAACTGGATTTGCCCCAGCACCTGGTTCTTTGCCTCAAGGCGCCCGCCCAGAAACAGTGGAGCCAGAAGAAACAGACTAGCTAACAGGGCCTTTACCCGTTTTACTGAAAGCTTCACGGTGATCCTCCTAAATGGCTTGATTAACCCGCCTGCCCGTTAATTTGCACGGGGCCCGCCAATATCACCAGTTTATGGAAGTCGTTGAAAAGACAGTCAATCCAGAGATGTGCTCGGATTTCTTCAAGGTAAGATTTACTGGCAAGCGGGCGAAATTTCCCACCGTCAGCTTGTGGATGAGCGGTTCACGCAAAACTTTTTGCCTTGGATCAAGACAGGTGCGCCAGACAACGGGGACCCGCGTAAGGGCTGCCCAATCAAGTTTTTACTTCCCTTGACCTATTGGGTCAGATCGGCAACGCTAAGGCATACGTCTTCGCGGTGGGCCAGGCAGGTCTCGTCTTGTTGGTGTGGATCGGTTCTCACACACCTTAGCTTCATGAGCGCCTTGCTTGCCAAACTCTTTGCAAGGGCCGTGCTCATTTCCGGGTCGCGGATGCTCGTACAGGAGTAAATTGCCACCGGCGTCACCACCTGTCCGGCAAAATTACTCCCACCGCGACTAATCTTTGCTAAAACTCCTGAACCGAAGTTGGAGGTGCCGATATCCTTCGTGAGTGGCAAAACGAGCTTGCCCCCATCAGCCAGCCGCTGGAGCCAAAGAGAATGTGGATGAGTGACGCCAGCATTGATAAAGATCGCATCACATCCTCCGGGATCAAACGCCGCGCCGTCTCCCGCGTGCACGGAAACATTCGGATAAGCGGCCAAGTTCTCTCGGGCACGGGTCGCCAAGCCCGAATCTACTTCACTGGCCACCACCTGGCCGCCTGGCCCAACAACTTCAGCCATGATCGCGGTGAAATAACCCACTCCGCACCCCAGATGATAAACTCGGTCTCCCGGCTTGAGATCAAGTGCGGCAATCCATCGAGCCAGCGCACTTGGCTGTCCGTTGTTCAAGTAACGCTCCGGGTCGAGAGCAACCAGAACGTTGTGATAAAGGTCCCTGGGATTGTTTGTGGTTATGTAAGCTTCGCCCGCCAGTCCCAGGAAAGCCATTGAAGCCATATCCGGCGATGCGATCTTCCATGGTGGGGGACCCATGAACTTCTCGCGCGGCACGCGGGAGTATGCCGCAACAAGCGCAGGCGAATCCAGGCCCGCCACGATTCTAACTTCATCCGCATAGAAGAGACGGCAGTCATCGAGAGTCATAGACCAACCCACTATATCACCGCAGCAGGTTGGGTGGCACGCACGAAGAGGGGCACGCGGCGGAATTTCCTTAACAAATCTACGCTACTGCGCCAGCATTTAAAATGCCACGCCGAGCGCAGCTTCCCGATCAGTCAAGGTGCCGGGCATGGAGAGACTCAACCAGGATTTTTCTTGCAGACCCGATAAACAAAGCAGCGATCGCCACGCCGACAAGAAGGTCGGGCCAAAAGGACCCCGTCCACGCCACAACAGCCGCGGCCCCGATGACGCTCACGTTTGCGATCACATCGTTTCGCGAGCAGATCCAGGTGGAACGCATGTTGAGGTTATCGTCCCGGTGAGAGTAGAGCAGCATGAAACAGAGAGCGTTGGCGGCCAGCGCGAGCAATCCGATTCCGCCCATCAAAGCAACCGACGGCGCCTGCGTCCCCCAGAAGGTTTTATGCACAGCCTCGGCCACCACCGCAAACCCGAATGCCAGCATGACAAGGCCTTTCAGCAGGCTCGCGCCCGCCTGTGAGCGCAGGCTTCGACGCAACGTGTAAATCGTCAGCCCGTATACGGAGGCGTCGCCCAGCATATCAAGTGAATCCCCAAGCAGGGCAGTGGAGCGGGCGAGCCAGCCGCTTGTAAATTCCACCAGGAACATTGCCGCGTTCGCGGCAAAGACGGCGTAAAGCACGCGTCCCTGTTGCCCGATATGCCGGGCCATTTCCGCCCCGTTGTTCTCGCAGCAACGGTCCATTGCACCTCACCCGCCTTCGATGCTTTCGACCTTTCACCACTCCCATTATAGCGGCCAGACTCAGGATGACGTTCCTGTGCTTGAGGCTGGCCCACGCCGGCTGGCCCAACCAGAGGCCGGCTGATCCATTGCGGTCGTCCAGGCACCCTGCAAGAGACAAGGCCTCCAGCCTGGCCACGGCCGCCCGAGGCGGGGTGATGTAAATTTGAGTGTGTAAAAGGGAGGGGGGTGTAAGTTGGTATCGCCTGCAAGCGAGACCGAATCCTTAAAGAAGGAGACTTACACCCTGATGAGAAGAGTAATCGAGTGGACGGAGCAGTTTCAACATTA
>DATLWV010000141.1:0-36636 GCA_035576145.1 Terriglobia bacterium | reverse complement strand
GCGATTTGTCGAGGATGTTTGTGGCGCTGCCGCCAACTGGTATCCGCAATCGTTGATTGAAGAAACGGTAAAGAGGGTCCGGGCTGAAGTGGGCAGGGAACGAGCTCTGTGCGCGCTTTCAGGCGGAGTTGATTCCGCCGTGGCTGCCACGCTGGTCAGCCGGGCGATTGGAGATCAGCTCGTCTGCGTGTTTGTGAATAACGGCCTTCTGAGGAAGAACGAATTTGAAGAGGTGACGGCGGCTCTCAAGACACAGGGCCACCTGAACGTGCGGGCGGTCGACTATTCTGAGCGGTTTCTCACTCGGCTTGCCGGCGTCACGGATCCGGAGCAGAAGCGGAAGATTATCGGGGAAGAATTTATTCGCGTTTTTGAGCAGGAGGCGCGTGCCCTGGGCGAGCCTCGGTTCCTGGTGCAGGGAACACTCTACCCGGACGTCATTGAGTCGGTTTCCGTCAAAGGACCCGCGGCCACCATCAAAAGCCACCACAACGTGGGGGGGCTGCCATCTGACCTGACGTTCCAGTTGATCGAACCGTTAAGGGAAATGTTCAAGGATGAGGTGAGGATTGTGGGGCGGGAGCTCGGACTTGGCGACGAAGTCATTTCCCGTCAACCATTTCCAGGGCCGGGGCTGGCCGTAAGGATCCTGGGCGCAGTTACCCCTGAGCGGCTTCGCATTGTTCGTGAAACAGATGCGATTGTGGAGCAGGAAATACGTGCAGCAAAGCTCTACAATGAACTGTGGCAATCGTTCGCAATTCTGCTGCCCGTTTCAAGCGTTGGGGTTATGGGTGACGCCAGGACGTACGCATCCACCATCGCCCTGAGGGCCGTAACTTCCGAGGACGGAATGACAGCCGACTGGGCAAAAATTCCCCCCAACGTTCTGGAGCGGATTGCCACCCGCATCGTGAACGAGGTAAAGGAAGTCAACCGAGTTGTCTACGACATTACTTCGAAGCCCCCGGGAACCATCGAGTGGGAATGAGTGCTTCCCCCTCCATACAGCCCTCGCGCATCCCATGGATCCCCGAACGACGAATCGCCCTGGTTAGCGATTCGCTAATTTCTGTGCCATGTACAGCAGAAGCCGTCGGTCGCGGTCGTTAATGTTACCAAGCAGGCGCTTAACCTTCTGGAAGAACCGCGAATCACGGTCTGCCGGAATCTCCATGGCCAGCTCGTCGGTGCTCTTGCGCTGGGTTAGATTAGGGAGGTCCGGTGGTCTTTCCCCCTCATAAAAAAGCTGATAGAGGGGGATCTCCATAGCTGCAGCCAATCGCTCCAGGGTCTCGAGGGAAGGCACTGTGTGCCCGTTCTCGACCCGGGAAATATAGCAGCGCAGGAGACCCGTGCGTTTCTCAATGTCGCCCTGGGAAAGTTTGCGTTCTTCGCGTAACTTCCTCAGGCGAATACCTATAACCATGGTCGGCATTATTCCATATGGTGATCGATAAGTCAATAGAAAATACCGTTACTGGCGGAGCAATATCCCCGAATTTCCATCCACCCCTGTAACCCACAGCGACTTATCTTCGTCATAAGACACAGGAAAAGAGCTACTATGGATACTGAATGGTACACGCGCGACCAGACCCCAGCCAGGAAGCTGATTGGATCAGGCGCTCCCAGTCTGGGGAGTCGGAAGCTTTTGCGCCGTTGGTTGACGCCTATCAGCGGAGAATATTTTCCATTGTTTTCCATCTGGTCCGGCGCAGAAATGACGTGGAGGATATCGTCCAGGAAATATTTATGAAGGCTTTTGCGGCGATCGAGAGTTACAATTCACAGTCGTCGTTCGGAACGTGGCTGAATCGCATAGCCGTCAATCATTGTTACGACTACCTGCGACGGCAACGGTCGTCAAGAGTTACTTACTTCTGGGAGATGTCGGAAGAAGGGCAGCGGCAGGTTGAATCGCACAGCCACAGCCCGTCTGACGGCGGACTGGACAGTTCGGAAAAACTGGCGGTGGGTGACCTTGCCGACAAATTGCTGGCAAGGGCCCCGGCTGAAGACCGTGTGATATTGACCTTGAAGGAGCTCGAAGACAGGTCCGTGGAGGAAATCTCGGAAATTCTGGGTTTGAAACTGAGCACTGTTAAAGTACGCTTGCATCGTGCAAGGAAGCGAATGGTCAGGGATTTTGAAAAATGGCAGGAGGGACGGTGAACCATGAGGTGTGACGCTGTCCGGCAAATTGTTGAAGAAGGCATGACCAGGACGCCTGCGGTCGAGGCCCACGTGGAATCCTGCGCAGGCTGCAAGGAATACCTGCGGAAGTGGGAGACTCTCCGTGCCGGCCTGGTTGCTCTCAGGGCGGAAGAGCCTCCTGAGCCGATGCTTGGTTTTACAACCCGGTTGATGCGCCGGCTGGAGGATGCTCCGGCGGAATTTCCATTTGGCCAGCAGCTCATTGACCAGATCGCCAGGCGGGTCGTTTACGCAACTTTAATGGTGGCGTTCATGCTCGCGTTGCTCCTTGCGCTGCCATCGTCAGGGCCGCTGCGCAGTTCCGGAGTTTCAGAATCTATTCTTGTGCAGAATCAGGTTGCAACGCTGGCGAACGAACAGGTGCTGGGCATTGATGGCGTAGACCCCGGGGACGCGCAGGATTCGCCGGCAGTCACCGAAAACACGGAGGCGCAAGGTTCCAGATGAAGCGGCGCGCCTACGTCTATTTCGCATTGGTGTTCGTGCTGGGCATCGCCATCGGGGCCGCCGGGATGTACAGTTACGCCTGGTATACGGGCCATTGGCACCGCGGGTTCAGCCGTCATCGCGTGATAGATTATCTTCAGAAGGAGCTGGCCCTTTCGCAAACGCAGACCGAGCAACTGGAGCAGATTTTCCGCACTATGGACCAGAAAGAGTCCGACCTGCGTGACCAGGTTGCGCCACAGTTCCAGGCTATACGTGAAGAGACCCGCGCCGAAACTCGGAAGATCTTAAACCCGCAGCAAGTCGAGAAATTCAACGAAATGGTAAAGCGGTGGGACGCAAGAAGGCAGAAAGCCAGGCGCCAGGCGCAGCCGCCTCCCCCGCCCGCAAAGTAAGCCCGGGCCGGCTGTGCGGCCCCGGATTGCGTCGAGCGCTTTCACCTTGAGAAGCGTCCGTCGCGGCCCCCATTGCAATTGATGAATGGCGGGCGCGGCATTTGCGCGAAGATTAGCCCTGGATTCGTCTCCCACTGCTTGTTCAGTGGCGATTCTGGATGGTGCCATGTTCTCCCGGGTTCTTCGGCATACGCATGGAGCCTTGATGGGCTGGGTGTTCTTTCTGCAACCGGCCGGACTGGCCGTTGCGCCTGCCGTCACTCCCCACGCAAAAGTTACCTTGGTTTCCGAAAAGACATCAATCCAGCCGGGACATGATATCCGTGTGGGACTGCGTTTTGAGCTGGAGAAGGACTGGCACATCTATTGGATCAACCCGGGCGATTCAGGCCAGCCGCCGCGAGTGGAGTGGAAACTTCCGCCGCAATTCCACGCCGGCCCATTAGAGTGGCCTGCGCCAAGACGACTTGAAAACGGCCCTCTGGTTGACTACGGATACGAAAACGAAGTCCTGCTGATGTCGGCAATACGCGCACCTGCGGACATCGAGCCGGGGGGAACGGCAAAGCTTGAAGCAAACATCAAGTGGCTGGTGTGTTATGACATCTGCATTCCTGAGCGCCAGACGGTGACCCTTGCTCTGCCGGTTGTGAGAGACGGGGCAAAGTCCGACTCGGGCTGGATAAGCCTCTTTGCCCGCGCGCGCGATAAACTGCCAAAACGCGCTCCAGCCGTGTGGAACGTGACCGCCGTCTCCAATCAAGAGTCTTTCGTTCTCACGATCAGGACGGGAACACGGGAACCAAGCGCAACTTTCTTTCCTCTGACGCCGTTGCAGATTGAAGATGCGGCGACTCAGCAGGCAAGCCCTTTTAATCAGGGCATCCGCCTGTCACTGCGGAAGTCAGAGAAGCTATTGCAGCCACTGGATTCTCTGAAGGGAGTTCTGGTGCTGGACCATGGTAAAGTGTATGAAATCTCGGCGCCCGTTGTCTCCGAAGGGAGACCGGGTAAAAGTTCAGATTGAAGGTGCCTTCCAGATGAATGCTATGCCAACCAAGATTGCCATCCCCATCCTTCTGGGGTGCGCCGTCCTGCTGGCGACAGTCCCATCATGGGCTGTCAAGGTAGGCGACCCGGCCCCAACTTTTAACGGCCAAGACTCAAACGGCAAGGTGCAGAAGCTTTCCAATTACCGTGGGAAATACGTGGTGCTTGAGTGGCACAACCGCCAGTGTCCATACGTCCATAAGCATTATTCCAGCGGAAACATGCAGAGGTTGCAGAAGGAATGGACGGCCAAAGGCGTGGTGTGGTTCACCGTCATTTCATCGGCGGCGGGGGAGCAGGGATACATGACTGCCGAAGAAGAGAACGCATTCGTGAAAAAGATGAATGCTTCGCCGACGGCCGTCCTGCTGGACCCCAGCGGGGAGGTTGGGCACCTCTACAACGCAAAAACAAGTCCGCACATGTTTGTGATTAACCCGCAGGGAATTCTGATCTATGATGGCGCGATTGACGACAAGCCTACCACCGATCTTGAAGACATTCCCACCGCAACCAATTACGTGAAGCTGGCGCTCGAAGAGTCCTTGGCGGGCGGGCAGGTTAAGACACCCGTAACGCGTCCCTACGGCTGTTCTGTAAAATATGGCAACTGAGGCTGGATGCCTACGGAGCCTTCGCGGAAGAAGCGATCACGCGGCCGTGGGCCACGGCGATGGCGGCCATGTTGACGATCTCTTCAACTGCGGCGCCGCGCTGCAGCACGTGGACGGGCTTCGACATACCGACCAGGATGGGGCCAAGAGCCTCTGCGCCTCCGATGCGCAACATCAGTTTATAGGCGATGTTCGCTGATCCAAGGTCGGGGAATATCAACACGTTTGCGCCGCCTTTCAGTGTGGAGAAGGGATAATCTTCCTCCAGGAGTTCCGGGACCACCGCCGTGTCCGCCATCATTTCACCATCCACCATCATCTCCGGATGGGCCTGTTTCACGAGTTCAGCTGCCATTCGCATTTTTTCCGACATCGGATGCCGCGTGCTGCCAAAATTTGAAAAGGAAAGCATCGCCACTCGCGGTTCAAAGTTGAAATCACGTGCCACTTCCGCCGCCAGCAGGGCTATCTCCGCCAGGTCTTCGGCCGTGGGTTCAATATTCACCGTCGTGTCAGAGAAGAAATAAACCTGCTGTTTGGTCACGATCACGTAGACGCCTGAGACACGGCGCACGTTTTCCCGCACCCGGATGATCTGCAGCGCGGGGCGAATGGTTTCCGGGTAGTGCTGTGCCACGCCGGCCAGGAAGCCCTCCGCGTCATCCATGTGGACCATCATCGCGCCGTAGTAATTCGGATTGATCATCTGGTCGCGCGCTTCGCTCAATGTAACGCCGTGGCGCTGGCGAAGGCGGAAATACTCCTTCACATAGGCATCCAGCCGGTCTGATTGTTCCGGTTCAATGATGTCGGGCTCAAAATGCTGGATGCCGAGGTCAGCCAGTCGTGCCCGAATCACGTTCTGGCGGCCGATCAGAATCGGCCTGCCGATCTTTTCCTCGTTGATCTGGTAGGCGGCCCTGATGATCTTTTCACGTTCGCCTTCTGAAAAAACAATGCGCTTGGGCGCCGCCTTGGCCCGCTGCCTGACTCCCTGCATGACCTCGTAGGTGCGGCCCAGCCGCCTGGAAAGCGATTCACGGTATTCTTCAAGCCTTACCTGGACCCTTGCCACCCCGGTCTTCATTGCGGCTTCCGCTACAGCCGCCGACTCCCAGATCAGCACGCGCGGGTCAAAGGGTTTGGGAATGATGTATTCCGGCCCGAAGCCTAGACGCCGCAGTCCGTAGGCCCGCAGCACGGCGTCCGGAACGTCTTCCCGGGCAAGCGCGGCAAGAGCGCGAGTGGCAGCAATTTCCATTTCCTGGTTGATGGTGCGGGCACGGACATCGAGGGCTCCGCGGAAGATGAACGGAAATCCCAACACATTGTTCACCTGGTTCGGATAGTCGGAGCGTCCTGTGGCCAGAATGGCATCCGAGCGTGCCGCCTTGGCGTCCTCGTAGCTGATCTCAGGCACCGGATTGGCGAGGGCAAAGATGATCGGCCGGTTGGCCATGGAGCGCACCATGTCCTGAGTGACGCAGCCGGGAATCGAGAGCCCCGCGAACACATCCGCTCCCTTCAGTGCGTCAGCAAGTGTCCGAGCGCTCGTCCTGGAAGCAAGTCGGGCCTTGTAAGGATTCATACCCTCCTCGCGCCCCTCGTAGACAACTCCTTTGGAGTCGCAAAGGATCACGTTCTCGCGCTTTGCTCCCAGGCGAATGTAATGCTCCGCACAGGCAATTCCGGAAGCGCCGGCGCCGTTAAAAACCACTCGCACCTTGCCGATGTCCTTTCCCGCAACTTCCAGTGCGTTCAGCAATGCCGCGCCCGATATGATGGCTGTTCCATGCTGGTCGTCGTGCATCACGGGAATCGACATGGTCCGGCGCAGCGTCTCCTCAATCTCAAAACATTCCGGCGCTTTGATATCTTCCAGGTTGATGCCGCCGAAGGTCGGCTCAAGAAGCTGACAAAACTTGATGACCTCCTGCGGATCTTTGGAGTCAACCTCAAGGTCAAAGACGTCGATGTCCGCAAAGCGCTTGAAGAGCACGCCTTTGCCTTCCATCACGGGTTTGCCGGCCGCTGGGCCGATGTTGCCCAGGCCGAGCACAGCGGTGCCGTTTGAGACCACGGCCACCAGGTTACCGCGCGCTGTGTATTCAAAGCTGAGGTCTGAAGATTTTGCAATTTCCAGGCAGGGCTCCGCCACCCCGGGTGTGTATGCCAAACTCAGGTCCCACTGCGTCCGGCAGGGCTTTGTGGCGACAACCTCGATTTTGCCTTTGCGTCCTTTGCGGTGATAATCGAGAGCGTCCTGCTGATGAATCTCCATCTGGAGCCTCCCGTTCCGGCTGGAACTAAAATCAGCCTGCGCCTTCCGTCCCGGGCAGTCTGTGCCGCCTGTCACGACGCGGCGTGACTGGCCGCACGCCCAGTATACATCCGCGCATAGGCGATTGTTTCTGCCTGGCGGTCTAAGAAGCGGAAGGGGCCTTTCGGGCCGCCGGTTCCGTATTATTTGGCAGGAGAAGCGCGACCCGAAACGGAGATTTCACCACTCGCCGAACCGGAAAATGAGGCCCGCCGAGACACGCGTATCGTTCTGCGAATTATTGGTGAATTGGGCGCGAAGATAGTCCACCTGCACCAGCCGAAGCCAGATGTGGCGTGTGGCCTTGACATTGAGGCCTCCGCCGAAGGCCATGCCGAAAGCGTTTTCGCTGACGCGGCCAGTGAAGGTTTGCGCTGTGCCATTCACCGTTCCGGCAAGGGCGTGGACATAGGGGTGTATCCTGGGCAAGGCGAGAGTAAAGCGCGGCCCGTAGAGCTGGGTGAGCCGCGGGACGTAATAGGGGCTGCCGCCCAACGTGAGGCTCGGATTGACGCCGTAATGGTTGCTGTAGTCCGCCTCAATGCCCCAGGGGCCCAGCAGGTGCAGGTAGGCGCCGCCGGCCCAGCCGTTCGAGCTTGATCCGATGTTTGACGGGGTACCACTCAATGACAGGTGGGAATAGCCGCCGTAAAGCTCGACCTGGCTGTAAGCTTTTGGTACTGAAAGAACCGCGAGGAAAACCAAGACGGACCCAAAGGTAAGCACTTTTCGCATAGGGGGACGTTCTCCTTGTGAATCAGCATTAGAACTTCAACCGTTCCGAGAACAGCAATATAGTCCCCCCCTGGGCACCTTCATCTATGATGTAACAGAACCCTGTGCGGTTGCAATAGGGGGTGGAGCTCGACCCTCCATCGTGGAATGGCCGTGCGTGTTTTGGGTTCGACCTGGAGTGTATTTACTCTGCGTGGTTGTGCCAGGGGATAAGTGGACGTTCTGTCCCGAACAGCGGAAGACGGGAAGAGGATTCGTTGCCGGGTGATAACGACGCTAGAAAGGGATATCGTCGTCCGTAATTTCGCCTTCCGGGGCAGGTTCCGGGCCTGCGTCGTAGCGTTCTTCGGAACCAGTCCCCTGGGAAGCCGCTGCACGGGAGCCGGCCGCCGCAGCGCGTTCAGCGTCAGAGCGCGAACCCAGCATCTGCATGTTGCGAGCTATGATTTCGTAGGCGGTACGCTTGTTGCCGGACTGGTCTTCCCATTGGCGGCTTCGAATGCTTCCCTCAATGTAAACCAGCTTGCCTTTGGTGAGATATTCGCCGCAGATCTCCGCCAGTTTGTTCCAGGCTACAACTTTGTGCCACTCCGTGTGCTGTTGCTGTTCGCCATTCCGGCTCTTGAATGATTCATCGGTGGCAACGGAGAAAGTGGCCACGGGAGTTCCGCTCGAGATGTAGCGAACCTCGGGGTCCCGGCCGACACGCCCAATCAGGATGACTTTATTTACAGATCCGGCCATAAAAACCTCGCTCGTGTTCAGACTCTTGCCGTCCGGCAGAAACTTTGGGGCTACCCCTGGCTTCCCGCGCGAATGATGATGCCCAGCCGCCGCAGGCGCTGTGAGGCCAGTTCCGATTCATGAGCCTGGGGATGCTGTTCAACCAGGGCACGAAGTTCACGGATGCCGGCCGCTCTGTCGCCATTGGCGAGCAGAGCATAACCCTTCTTCAACCGAGCCGCAAGAGTATTATCGCCGTTGGGATAGCGCTCGATGCATTTGTCATAGGCTTCAACCGCGTGCCTGTAGTCGCCGTTGTTGTAGTAGCACTCTCCAATGTAATACTGGGCGGTTGAGGCGCGGGGGGTGGTCCCGTAATACTGGAGGAACTCCTGAAAACCCTGGATGGCCAGGGCATATTGCCCGCTATTGAAACTGCCCATGGCGGAATTGAACAGCGAATTCGGGTCTGGAACATTGGCTGGAGCAGATGCGGTAGCCTGGGGGGACCCGCCGGCTCCGGGAACGTCTAGAGGCGTACCGGCCGCGCCCGTAGGCTGCGAGCCAGGTGCACCAGGCATAACTGGACCAGCAGGCGACGGAGCGTTCAAAGTCTGAATCACCTTTTGCGTTTGCGCTAGTTGTTCGCTGAGTCTCGTGAGTTGCGCCTGAGCCTGTTCCAGACTCGAGCTGAGAGCCTGAATCTGCGTGCTCATCGAGTCTACTTTGGACGATGAAGCCGCCAGGTTCTGCTCGGTATTCTTCTGCAAGTCGGCCATCTGGGACTTCATTTGGGTGACATCATGCGACGTCTGCTGGAGCAAGGTGTGCAGAATTGCGGTTTGCGTGCTCACCGTATTTTGAAGGGTCTGAACGCTTTGCTGCAGCGTGTCCAATTGCTGCATCATCTGAATGATTTCACGGCTCACGCCAAAGGCCGGGGAAGCAGTGACCACTGACAGCAAAGCACCCGAAAGGATGGTCAGAGCATACTTTTTCAAGGTTAGTTCAACCTCCGGCAAGAAGATTCAAACAGTTGTCAGTCTATCCTCTGAATAACGACCCGGTCAACTGGCCAAAGGACAGAAGAAGGCAGAGCAAGGGGACCTGCAAGGCAGCGGCCTTGAAATTTGCGAGGGTAAGTTTCCAGATTGGCTTCGCCTCGTCCGTCCGGACCGGGCAGCAAGACAATTTCGCAGAGACGAAAATACCCCGGAAGTCCCGGCCATCTTTCATGCAAAAAGCCGGGACTCCCGGAGAGCATGTTATTGCTATTGCGAGCCGCCCATGACCAAATGGCCGCGCCGGTTTTGCTGCCAGCACGCTTCATTGCTCTCGGTGCAGAAGGGGCGGTCTTTGCCGTAGGAGATCGTGGTGATCCGTGAGGCGGAAATGCCCAGGTTCACCAGGAAGCTCTTTGCTGCGTTGGCCCTGCGGTCACCCAGGCCAAGGTTGTATTCCTCGCTGCCCCTTTCATCACAATGGCCTTCAATCGTGAAGCTGATGCTGGGGTGCTCCTTGAGGAAGTCGGCATCGGCCGTCAATGCCTGTTGAGCATCCGGACGGATATCCGACTTGTCGTAGTCAAAATAGGCGTCCTTGATGTTCTGTTCAAAAAGCGTAGCTTCAGACACAGCAGGCGGTGGTGGCGGTGGCGGCGGTGGCGGACTGGTGACTGTGACACGCGCCGTGGATGTGGCGGTTCCGCCCGGGCCTGTTGCCGTTACCGTGTAGGTGGTTGACTCGGTTGGTGACACACTGGTTGATCCGCTGGATTGGACGGCACCAACGCCGGGCTGAAGGTCAAGACTCGTGGCGTTTTCCGATGTCCAGCTCAGCGTGACCGACTGGCCCTGCTCGATGGTGCTCGGAACGGCTGTCAGGTTGACGGTCGGCTTTTCCGGAGCCGGCGCAGGTGGCGGCGGCGGTGGCGGCGGGGCTACCGCTTTCTTGTGGCAGGAAGCCGCCAACATAATTACTCCCAGAATACCGACGAGAAGCGCGATACTGCGTTTCCTCTGTCGCATGTTGAATCCTCCTTGATCGGTGGGCACTTTTGCTTTCCCAAAGAATGTCAAAATGGTGAGATAAAACTAGATGTAATGAAACGGTTAAGAGAAAATATTCATTTTAAGCCGCAAACCACAAAGACGAACTTCAAAGCTCTGCATCCTAGCATCAAACAAAAAGAAAATACAACCCTTCTTTTTTAATAATACGCCGCGCGATATTAGATTCTATTAAAATTCAGTGGAAACTCAACCCTTTCAGGTGAAAAAATATTGAGGATTTCATGACCCGCCAGCAAGCTTCCCCAGGCCGGCCTTGGGTGCGAAATTACCCGGTACCAACGTTGGATCGTTTGCCAATTGAGAAAGACTACCTGGCCGAGCGCGGCAGAAAGCGACGATCAATTAGACCAATTGCCATTCCAGTTTTTTCCTGTTGTTGTCAACTGATGGGGATTGGACCCGTCGGCAAGCATGGTCCAAATCTGGCTCGTTCCTGTCCGCGTGGATTCAAATACAATATGCCGGCCGTCCGGCGCCCACGACGGATGTTCATTCCT
This sequence comes from Terriglobia bacterium, assembly GCA_035576145.1. Taxonomy (GTDB): domain Bacteria; phylum Acidobacteriota; class Terriglobia; order UBA7540; family UBA7540; genus SCRD01. Next base: position 25,566 of record DATLWV010000141.1, on the reverse strand, counting down.
TCCCGCGTCGTGGGTAAGCTGCACAATTCGTCCTGTTGCGATCTCGATGATGTAAACATCGAAGTTCCCGGTTTCCGTAACGCGCCATGAAAAGGCCATAAAGAGTCCGTTGGGCGACCATGAGGGAGCTTCAGCGTCGCCCCCTGCGGTAATGAGGCGGCGCAAATTGGATCCGTCAGCGTTGATGATGTAAATTTGCGGAGTGCCGCTGCGGTCTGACACAAAGGCGATTTCATTGCCCGTCTTGGGGTTCCAGACGGGGGAGATGTTGACGCTCGGGGAGAATGTCAGCCGTTGCAGGCCCATTCCGTTGGCTTGCGAAACGTAGATTTCCTGGGTGCCGCCCATGCTTGAGCAGAATGCGATCCTCTTTCCGTCCGGAGACCATGCAGGCGTGGTATTGAGCCCCTTGTACGTTGGAAAGGATATCCGGCGGTTGGTAAGCAAAGAGTAAATGTAGATTTCAGGGTTGCCGGTCGCGTAGCTGGTAAAGGCCAGCATGGAATTGTCCGGGGACCAGCGCGGCGTCAGGTTGAGAGAGGGATAATTTGTAACCTGGTGCTGATTGTAGCCGTCGTAGTCCATCACCCAGATTTCCGTTTTTCCCGTACGATTGCTGACATAGGCGATCTTGGTCAGGTTGATTCCGGGAACACCGCCACCCAGCGTCTGGATGATTTCATTGGCAAAGCGGTGGGCGGCATCGCGGGCGGACAACTCGTTCAGGTCCGCGACGTAGCGTTTTGCCAGCACACCGGGATTCTGGGGGCTATGCACATCAAACAAACGGGCGGTGACCACCAGGCTGTTGTTCCGCAATTCGTTGTAGCCGAAGGCCAGCATCTGCGCTGAGGCGGGCGGGTTGCTCCAGCCATTGAAATCCACATCCTGCGGCTCCTGAGGAACATTGATGGGATAGAGGCTCTTGCTGATGACGTCCACTATTCCTGAATTGTTCAGGTCGGTCCAAAGCACCTGGTTGAAGACCTTCGTCAGGCTGACCAGGCGTGGGTCATTTGACCGGGCAGGGAAGTCCGGCACGGCAATTCGGACGATGGCTTGCCCCATGTTGATGCCGAAACGGAACCAGCCCTGGCCCTGGCTCTCCGTCACTGTGGCGCGACCCATTAAAACCGCCACAAGGATTGCAGGCAAGACAACGTATTTCAGGATTCGTTTATTCATCGCTCGAATGATACACCGCCGTAAATGGATGTCTCTGAGTCGGCGTCCCGAAACCGAAGGCCGGGATATTACCGTCTCAGATCAAAGTAAACTTCCACGGAAACTTTGCTGCCGGAATAATCGGCCGGAAGCGGGGCCAGCGGACTGGAGGCAAGGACTGCTCTTAAAGCTGAACGGTCAACCTCCGGGATGCCGCTTGATTCCTTAACTCGCGCGTCGCTGATGCTTCCGTCCCGATTGATGTCAAAATCGATGTACACGCGCGGGGCGCTCTGCAAGCTGGGGCTGATCATGGAAAGCAGCCAGTTGCTGCTGACCCGGTTTTTTACGGCCTGGACGTCCCAGCCGTAACGCTGGCCAAAATCCTCCTGGCCAAAGCCGATACCAGCTTCGCCGGACGGCGTTGTTACCGGGCTGTAACTCATGGTGGGCCGTCCGCCCTGGCCATAAGGCACGGCGTTGGGAGGGGGCTCAATCTGTTCCTTCTGAATCCGCTTGTTGGCAAGAACCTTCGGCTTGGGAGGCTTGATAGCTTCCTTGAACTTGGGAATCTTCTGCTCATTCATCAACGATGGCGGAGGCTTGGGAACGGGCTCGTTCTTGTAAAGGCCCGGATTCTCAACCGCCACGGTGTTCGGCGTGGTGATCTTGGGCATCGGCAGCGGGACACCGGGCAGGGAAGCCACAGCATTTACGTGGACGGCGCTGCCGGTATTGAGTGACACGCCCCACCCCTTGCCGAGGCGCGCTCCCCAGAGGGTATACACGACTGCGGAAAGAGTCAGCGCCACGTGGAAAATAATCGACGCCGTGAGCGCACCCCGAAGGCTCTCGCGGTGGTCAAAAACTGGAAGCGATGCAGCATCCATGGCTAAATCGGTTTGGATGAACTACCCCTCTTAAGTTACGTCGTCCCCTTGGTATTGAGCGGTTCGGTGACGATATTGATGTTGGTCAGCTTGGATTGCTTCAGGGCATCGATTACCTGCGCGAACGCTCCAAATGATACCGCCTGATCGCATCGGATATAAACCGGAGATTTATCGGCGTCTTTCAATTGCTTGCGGACAATGTCACCCAGGCGATGGATGTTGACCGGATCGTTCCCCACGTAGATGGTTTGCCGCTTGTCGATGGTCACCACCACCCGCTCTTCAGACAGCACCTTCACGGTTCGGGTCTTCGGCAGGTCCACTTCAATCCCTGATTCCAGCAGAGGAGCCGTAACCATGAAGATAATCAACAGCACCAGCATCACATCCACGAAGGGGGTGACGTTGATGTCGGACATCGAGGTCTGAGTTGTCCCTTTGGGGGATGTAAATGCCATGTTCAACCTCGCTGAGTGTTCTAGTGGCTCCCTGCGCCCTGATGTAAAACCCTTGGAACGGAGTTGCCGGAGGTCCCGTCGGAGTGCTGTTTTCTATGTGAAGTACCGTTCCGTCATGTTGAGGAATTCCAGCGCAAAATCATCCAGCAAAGTGCCAAACTGCTTTAGTTTTTGAACGAACTGGTTGTAGGCAATCAGGGCCGGAATTGCAGCGAAGAGTCCGGCTGCTGTCGTAATCAGCGCCTCGGAAATACCCGGAGCCACGCTGCGCAGGCTGGCGGCGCCCGTGGTCCCAAGACCATGAAACGCATCCATAATGCCCCAGACAGTCCCGAAAAGTCCGATGAAAGGGGTGGCGGCAGCCGTTGTTGCCAGCCACGGCATCCAACTCTCCAGGCGCGTGAGTTCTGCCGTGGATCCGATTTGCAATGAGCGCCGCACGGCATCAAGGCTGCGAATCACCGGCTTCCCCGGGTTCTCGCTGACAGTGGCCTGGCTCTCAATCTCGCGGTACCCTGCCTGGAAGACTTCCGGCAAAGGACTGCCCGAAAGCATGGAACAGGAGGAACGAATTTCAGACAGCTTTTTACTCTGGCGGAATATTTGCAGGAACTCCCCGGACTCCCGGAGGGCACGCTTAAAAGTCCTGTACTTGTGGAAGATGATTGCCCAGGAAAGAACGGAGAAGAAAAGCAGAATCAGGAGAACAAGGCGTGCGACAAGACCGGTGCTCGCCAGGTATTGCCAGATATCACCCTGAAAAAAAACGAGTAGGGCTGGGACCAATAGACCTCCTTCGATGCCATGAATCGTGCCACCCCCTCAATTCTCGAAACTAGCATAGCGCAACAAATTCCGTCAATTACTCTGGAGGTCAGGTTTAAGGTTCTTCTTCCGAGTGCGAGCGTTTCTGCGTGTTTCCTACCGGAGCATTCCGGGGTATTATCGGCTATCCCCTCTTGCACAGGGGAGCAGTCGTCATAAGAGTTGACAGTGCATTCGCGCGCAGGTTCTTATGCTTCATGAAATTCATATCCAGAACTATGCTGTCATAGACGATCTCACCGTGGAATTTCATTCCGGCCTGAACCTGCTTTCAGGGGAAACCGGTTCCGGCAAGTCCATCGTGGTTGACGCCCTGGGTCTCGCTCTTGGCGGCAGGGCCACGACGGATGTCATTCGGACGGGTTGCGACAGGGCTACGGTTACGGCCGTCTTCCTGGCGCCTCCACAGACCGCGTGGAGAAAATGGCTGGAAGAATTCGGCGTGGAAGAAGCAGGCGGAGAAGAACTCATCTTTCGCAGGATAATTCATTCGAACGGCCGCAGCCGACTGCTGCTGAACGACCAGCCCGTCACGGTCTCCGCCGTCAGGGCGCTGGCCGATCTTCTGATCGAGGTTCACGGGCAGAATGAGCAAGTCACTCTCTTTTCTCCGGAGGCTCAGCTTGAATTGCTTGACCGGTTCACGGGAGCGGACGAACTGCTCAAGCAGGTGTCAGAACTCCATGAACACCGCAGGCAGATTGAAACGGAACTTGAAAACCTCAGCCAGGATGAACAGGACCGCCTGAGGACGATCGATCTGCTGACCTTCCAGCTTCGTGAACTGGACCAGGCAGGGCTTGAGCCGGGTGAAGATACCCGGCTCGAAGAGGAGAAACACGTCCTCGCGCACCGCGAAAAAATCCTGTCGGCTGTTTCCACGATTTACGGCGCCTTATATGATGAGGAGAATTCGGCGTGCGAACGGGTTGGGATCGCCGGGCGGGCACTTGATGACCTTCGGGCCTACGATTCGTCGTTCGACGCCCACGCCGCACCGCTGCGCGAGGCAAAGGCCCAACTCGAAGACCTGGCGTTGACCCTCCGTGACTATGCCAGGAACCTTGACGCCAGTCCGCGCCGGCTGGAAGAGGTTGAAGACCGCCTCGCACTCCTCGATCGAATCAAGAGGAAGTACGGCAAGACCATCGAGGAAGCGATTGCATATCGTGAAAAGGTGCGGCAACAACTTTCCGGTTTCGAGCATTCCGATGAACGGCGCGAAGAGCTGACGCGCGAGTTGAAACAGGCCGCATCGAGATATCATGAGGCGGCGGAACGGCTTTCCGAGAGGCGCCATGAAGCAGCGGCGAGGCTGGAAAAACTGGTACGGAAAAGAACTTGCTGCATTGAGCATGGAGAAGACCCGCTTTGCCGTTCAATTTGAAACGGCTTCAGAGAAAGACACTGGCGCAGGAGGTCCAAAGGGAATTGACGTCATCGAGTTCAGGATTTCGCCAAATCCCGGAGAAGATCTGCGCCCACTGGGAAAGATAGCTTCAGGTGGGGAACTTTCTCGCATTATGTTGGCGCTGAAGACTGTGCTCGGCACGGAAAGGCTCGGCCAGGAAAACGGCGCGAAGAAGACTCAGGGGCCGACTTTCATTTTTGACGAAGTGGATACAGGCATCGGAGGCCGCGTGGCGGAGAGTGTCGGCCAGCGGCTCAAGCGCCTGTCGCAGACTGCCCAGGTGATCTGCGTGACGCACCTCGCGCAAATCGCCTGCTTTGCCGATCACCATTACTATGTGGAGAAGTTCGAGCGCGCCGGCCGGTCGCACACCAGCGTCAGGCGCCTGGAAGGGGAGAAGGAACGCGCCAAAGAACTGGCCCGCATGCTATCCGGCTCGCAGGTAACCGATGCTGTTCTGAAGCACGCCGCCACCATGTTGAAACAAGCTTCCGCTTAAATTGGATTTCGTTTCAGTTCTCATGGCAGAATAAAAATCTGGCGGCGGAACATCACTTCTACCCAAAGCAACCGTCTCAAGATATACTGAACGCAGTGAGGCGACTTTTTCTCTGATGAGCAGTGATCTTTTTCCAATCCTATCCGGCGGCGATCATTGCGCTGAGACCGCAAAGGGCCAGGCCAGCCGCCCAGCCGGCTATGAAACAGACGGCAAGCCTTTCTACATCGAGACCTTCGGCTGCCAGATGAACGTTCACGATTCCGAAAAGGTGGCCGGCGTTCTGATGGCGCGCGGGTACCGCCCGGTAGCGACTCCCGACGACGCCGAAATCATTTTTTACAACACCTGCAGCATTCGAGAGAAAGCGGCCCAAAAAGTTTTTTCGCGGCTTGGGACATTCCGCAAAATCCGCGCGGGCGGGCGCAAGGTTTTTGGCGTGCTGGGCTGTGTCGCCCAGCAGGAAGCCGAGAACATCTTCGAGCGCGCGCCGCACGTCAGCCTGGTTTGCGGTTCCGCAAGTTACCCGAAGCTTCCTGAATTGCTGGCGGAACTTGAGATGGGCCATCGGCGGGTAACCGGGCTCGACCTCGACACTGAAGATTGTTTTGAAACCGAGATGACACGGCGCGACAATCGCTTTCGCGCCTATATCACCATCATCGAGGGTTGTGACAAGGCCTGCAGCTATTGCGTGGTCCCGAAGACCCGCGGGCCAGAGCGCAGCCGGCCTGCTGACAAGATTCTGGCCGAAACCCGCCGCCTGGCGGATGAAGGGTTCACGGAAATTCAACTTCTCGGCCAGACCGTCAACTCTTATGCTGACCCTTCGCCTTTGAGGATGACCTTCGCGGAATTGCTGTCGCGCGTGGCGGAAACGCCGGACATCAGGAGGGTGCGCTTCACCACCTCGCATCCGCGCGATTTCACCAAAGAGATTGTCGATGTCATTGACAGCCACCCGGCGTTGTGTGACCAGATTCACCTGCCCGTGCAGTCCGGTGCAAACTCCGTCCTGAAGCGCATGCTTCGAACCTACTCGCGTGAAGAATACCTCGAAAAAATCAATTGCATCCGCGGCGCCAAGCGTGCTATTAGCATTTCGACGGATATCATCGTGGGTTTCTGCGGTGAGACGCTTGACGATTTTGGCCAAACTCTCAGCCTTCTCGACCAAGTCGGATACGACCAGGTTTTTTCCTTCAAGTATTCACCTCGCCCCAGGACTGCAGCCGGCGGCTTTGAAGATTCAGTGCCGGAAGATGAAAAGGGGCGGCGGCTGTTGATTCTTCAAGAAAAACAACGGCAAATTCAGATTCAAAGAAACCAGGAGTGCCTCGGACAGGTATATGAGGTCCTGGTAGAGGGCTTTCACCCCCGCATGGGACAGGCGGTGGGAAGGACCACGAGCAACAGGGTTATCAACTTTTCCGGAGAGCCATCGTGGGTAGGGCAGTACATGATGGTGCGAGTGACAGCGTCAGGACCGAATAGCCTGGTCGGCCAGCGGGTGGGGGAGCCTGCTGCCGGGCATGCAAACGCCTGAATGCTTTTCAGCCATAAGCAGCCGGGCCACTTTGCCCAAGCGCTGCAGGAAGGATGCACTATGGAAGTTGAGGTTAAGATTCGCGGTCTGATGATGGACCCTGTCACCAACATGCCGATTGTGATTCTCAAAGATGTCGAGGGCGCATCCGTGCTCCCAATCTGGGTGGGAATTTACGAGGCCAACGCCATCGCGCTCGAAATCGAAAAGGTGACAACTCCCCGGCCCATGACACACGATCTGCTGAAGAACCTCCTGCTCGGCCTGGAAACACACGTGAGGAAAGTGGTCGTCAACGAGCTGAAGGATGACACCTTCTACGCGCTCATCTGGCTGGAGAAGGATGGCGAAACTTTTTCTGTCGATTCCCGCCCCAGCGACGCCCTGGCGCTCGCACTGCGCGTGGACTGTCCGATATTTGTTGAGGATGAAGTTCTCAAGAATTCCAAGGTGTCCGGCGCCGGAACCGACAAAGCCAACAACGACGAACTGCGCAAATGGCTGGAGAACCTTAACGACGAGGACATTGGCCGTTATAAGATGTAGTTTGTGAAGGCAGTCAAGGCTGTCCTCTTCGGAGAGACGGCCGCTGAATAGCCCAACCTGCCTCAACCGGAGTCAAGGAGTGGCAAGAGTTATAGCCGTTGCCAACCAGAAGGGGGGGGTTGGCAAAACCACAACCGCAATTAACCTGTCTGCCGCGCTGGCATTGCACAACCAGAGAACCCTCCTGATTGATCTGGATCCCCAGGCCAACAGCACCCTTACATTCATTAATCCGGCCGAAGTTGACGGTTCTGTCTATGATGTCCTGACCGGTGACAAGCTGAAGCTGTCTCAGGTGGTCAAGCCGACTCGTTGGATGAATCTTTCGCTGGTGCCATCGCGAATTTCTCTCGCCAAGCTGGAAGCGCAACTGGTGGGGCAGTTTGACGCTCCCTTCCGCCTGAAGGATGCCGTCGCCGCCTGCCGCGACGACTTTGACATGATTGTCATCGATACGCCGCCGGCCCTGGGCATCATCACCGTGAATGCGCTGGTGGCGGCTTCATTTCTGATTGTTCCCATCCAGGCCTCCTACTACGCGCTGGAGGGCACCGACGACCTGCTGGAGACGCTGGAGAGAATCCGCGCCCGGCCTAACCCCGAGCTCCAGTTGCTGGGCGTCCTGATCACCCTTTATGACAAACGGACTAACCTGGCGCGAGACATACACAAGCAGGTCCGGGAAGTTTTTGGCCCCAAGGTGTTCAAGACGGTTATTGCCAAGAACGTCCGCCTGGAGGAAAGCCCGGCCTACAGGGAAACGATTTTCAGTTTTGCCCCGCAATCATCAGGTGCGCACGAATACGCCAATCTGGCGAAGGAGGTTCTGCAACGTGTCGGTTAGACGAGCAGGATTGCCGCTAGCGATCCAGATGCGCCACAGCGCGCATTATGTCGAGGATATTATTTCGCGGAGCGGGGCGGCTATCGGACGGATGATCGCGATTGACGAGATCCAGCCCTATGCCGACCAGCCGCGGAAAGATCGCGGAGATTTGACAGGCCTGGCGGAGTCGGTCCGCCAGAAGGGCGTGCTGGAACCTTTGCTGGTCCGCAAGAACCCGGAGTCCGGCAAATTCCAGATTATTTCCGGTGAGCGGCGTTACTTCGCAGCCCGCATGGCCGGGCTTGCGGAAGTTCCGTGCATCGAAAAGAGCGCTGACGACGCCGAAACTCTGGAACTGGCCCTCATTGAGAATATGCAGCGTAAGGACCTGACCCCGTTCGAGGAAGCAGACGGAGTGCAGGCGCTCGGAGACAGATTTGGCCTGACACACGAGGAGATTGCGACAAAAATCGGGAAGGCACGCTCCTCCGTGACTGAGCTCCTCACCCTTCGCGTCATCCCTGACGACATTAAGGCCGTCTGCATCGAAAGTGGAGTAATCTCCAAGTCACAGCTTCTCCAGGTTGCCCGGCAGCCCACTGAAGCCAAAATGCGCGACACGGTTCGGCGTTTTGCGCAGGGAACGTTAAATCGCGAGCAGGCCCGCCAGGAACGCAATCCTAAAAGTAAACCCCGCAACGGATCCTTCCGCTACGTCCCGCCGAGCAGGGATTTCAAACTGACGCTGCAATTCAAAAAAGGTGAGGTCAAACGCGAGCAGGTCATCGCCACATTGCGCCGCGTACTGGAAGAGCTCGAAAGGCAAGACTGAACCGCTGCAATGTATTCATTTCCTCGCCGGCAGGCTGAATCCAAAGCCAGGCATTGCGGCCAACGAGTTTCCATGATGTTTCCAGCGTATTAAAATCTTTCCGTCGGGTGTTCTCGAGGTCTCGTGTGCAGCAGGGGCCAGGATGCCGCGGCCACTGGATCCGATCCCCGAAGAGCAAAGCACGCTAAAATGGAATTTGAAAATCAGGAGCTGACAATCGACGGCGCGCGATTGTTTGTGTATGGTACGCTGCGGCGAGGATTTCGCGCGCACAAATTGCTGCAAAGGCATCACGCCCGGTTCCTTGGAAATGGACATGTTCAAGGACGGCTTTATAATCTGGGCGAGTATCCTGGAGCCAAGTGGTCGGGCACCCCCGGTGAACGCGTGCAAGGCGAGGTTTATTTTCTGCCGCGGGCTGCAACAGCCCTTAGAGCGCTCGACAGATTCGAGGGCTACGATCCGGCAAGGCCGGAATGGAGCATGTTCGAGCGCAAAGAAACAACGGTAAGGCTTGCTGGTGAGCGCGAAATGCGGGCCTGGGTTTACTGGGTGAGGGAAGGTCATCGCCCCGGGCGGCGCCTCCTGACAGGAGACTTTGGGATGCGCCGGGTATAGGCTCACCGGGGTGGAGATCCGCCTCAGCGGCCACAAGCGGGATTTTCAGGAAAGGAAAAAGCAGGATGGAAGAAGTTCTGGATGTGCTGGTGGTTGGCGCAGGGCCCACGGGCCTGGCCTGCGCGATAGAAGCTCTGCGAAGCAATTTCAGCGTACTCGTAGTGGAGAAAGGATGCCTCGTCAATTCTATTTTCAGCTATCCGCCCGGAATGACTTTCTTCACCACTCGCGAGAGACTGGAAATTGGCGACATCCCCTTTGCCAGCGTTAATGTCAAGCCAACGCGGGCTGAAGCCCTGGAATATTACCGCGGCGTTGCCGAATTCTATCATGTGCCTGTGCATTACCAGGAGCGCGTGGTCGGCGTGGCCGGGACGGACGGGATTTTCGAAGTCCATGCCAGCACCACCAATGGTGGACAAAAGTGTTACCGCACCCGCAAGGTCATCATCGCGACCGGCTACTACGATATTCCCAACCTGATCGGCGTGCCAGGGGAAGACCTGCCGAAGGTCTCGCATTACTACGGCGAGGCGCACGCATTCTACCAGCGAAAAGTGGCCGTTATTGGCGGCGCAAACTCGGCAGCCATTGCAGCGCTCGACCTCTTCCGCCATGGCGCCCAGGTTACCATCATCCATTTGGAACCTGAGCTGAGCCGGCACATCAAATATTGGATTCGCCCGGACATCGAAAATCGCATCAAAGAAGGCTCCATCCGGGCCTACCTGGAGACCACTGTCAAAGAGATTACGCCGGACGCCGTGTGGATCGAAAACGCGCAAGGGGAGCGGACACGCATTGAGAATGATTACGTTTTTGCGCTTACCGGGTACCATCCGGATTTCGATTTCCTGCGCCATGTGGGTGTTGAAGTTGACACCAGGACCTCCCGCCCCAATTGCAACACCAGGACCCGGGAAAGCAACGTTCCGGGCATCTACCTGGCCGGCGTAGTCATTTCAGGGCGCCACACCAACGAGATTTTCATCGAAAACGGTCGCTTCCACGGCAAGCAGATTGTTGCCGACATCCAGAAGCATCTTGGCACCCACGCTCCGAAACCAGAAGAAAAGGCTGAGGCTGGATCTCTGGACTGATAAGTCAAACACAAACCACCCGGCACAATCGTGTTATATGAAGCTCGCCTGCCACGGGATCGGCGACGGTCCCAACCTACAATTTCTCTTCACCCGGCCAACGCGCCGCTTCCTTGCAAAGGACGCCTTTCGCTGATAGAGTCGGTGGAAAGCGGTAGGAGAACTGGATGGCGGCAGAACGGTTTCCAATCTTTTGGTGTGAGGTGCTCCCATGAAACGACGTGAGTTTCTTACCCGGACCGCGGGCGGCGCAGGCGCGTTGCTGTTGGGATCGAGGACCTTTTCCGGAACCGCGCTTCTTGACGCTCCGGCAAAGACCTTCAGCGCTTCAGACACAGTTTCACTGGGCAAGACGGGGATTTCGACCAGCCGGCTGGCGTGCGGAACCGGCACGGTTGGCTTTGGAGGACATTCTCGTCAGACCCGTCTTGGGATAGACGGCCTGGCAGACCTGCTCGTGCACGGTTATGAACGCGGCTTGCGGTTTTTTGACGCCGCCGATTCCTACGGATCGCACCCTGCCGTGGCCCGGGCCCTCAAGCGCCTGCCGCGCGAAAAAGTAACAGTGCTGACCAAGTCCGACACGCGGGACCCGGAAGGCATGCGGCGTGACATTGACCGCTACCGGCGCGAACTTCAAACCGACTATATTGATGTTGTGCTCATGCATGACATGACCGAGGACGACTGGACAACGCGCTTCCGCCGAACCATGGACGTGCTTTCTGAAGCGAAGGAGAAAGGAATCATCCACGCACACGGCTGCTCATGCCACACTATCGGCGCCCTGAGGGCTGCGGCCGCCTCACCCTGGGTGGAAGTGGACCTCGCCAGGATTAACCCGATCGGCTCCCACATGGATGCCGACCCGGCAACCGTAACGAGCGTCCTGCGCCAAATGAAGAAGGCTGGAAAGGGCATCGTGGGAATGAAAATCCTTGGCCAGGGTGATATGCGCACGCGGCAGGATGAGGCGCTGTCCTTTGCGCTGTCACTGGGCGTACTGGACGCCATGACCATCGGCGCCGAAAGCATGGATGAGCAAAAAGATTTGATCCGCCGTATTGCACAGGCCAGGGCTTAAGCGTGATTGACTCGTTGGCGTGATCTTCTGCCGGTTGGCGTCTGCCCGCCGGTTCGCCCATCTTGACTGCGGATACCTGCCCGTCCGTGCCATGATAGCTTTATAAGCGTCCAATTTAAGGGACAATATCATTCCGACCGGAACATCGGATAGGCCTGCCCCGAATTCTATTCAATAAGTTATGATGGTAGGTTCGCGGTTCAGGGACTACGCATTCCTCTGCGTACTCAGCATTCAGTTGACAGGATCGAACGACCACCACTCCAGGAGGCGTAAATGGACTATCGCATTCTCCCCAATACCGGCCTAAAGGTTTCGCGGGTTTCTTTTGGGACCATGACTCTCGGTTCGCAAACCAATGAGGACGAAGCCCGCCGCATGATCGATCTCTGCCTTGATGCCGGCGTGAATTTCATCGACACCGCAAATATTTATAACAAAGGCCTCTCTGAAACTATTGTGGGAAAGCTTCTGAAAGGTCGCCGCGATAAAGTCGTGCTCGCAACCAAGGTGCGCGGCAGAATGGGCGATGGTCCCGATGAGTCTGGCCTTTCACGCGCAGCCATACAGAAAGCCATTGACAGCAGCCTGGAGCGTCTCCAGACCGATTACGTTGATCTTTACTATCTCCATCAACCGGACTATGACGTGCCTATCGAGGAAACCCTGTCCGCCATGGATGAATTGGTGAAGGCAGGAAAGGTACGTTACCCTGCAATTTCCAATTATGCCGCCTGGCAGGTGGCGGAAATCCACTGCATTTCGCAGAGGAAGGGGTGCCAGCCGCCTTTCATTTCGCAGCCCATGTATAACTTGCTGGCCCGCGCCATTGAGGACGAATACCTGCCTTTCTGCAAGCGATACGGCATTGCCGTGGTTCCTTATAATCCGCTGGCAGGCGGATTGTTGACCGGTAAGCAGTCGCGTGAAAGCAAGCCGATTGCCGGCTCACGCTTTGATGGGAACAAGATGTACCTGGACCGCTACTGGCATGACGATGACTTCGCCGCTATTGAAGAGCTGAAGGCGATTGCTCGCGATGCAGGGAAGACGATTGTCGATCTGGCTTTGCAGTGGGTGCTGAGCCAGGAGCAGGTTGATTCCGTCATCCTGGGCGCTTCCAAGCTGGAACAGCTGGAGCAAAACCTGAAGGCTTGTGCGGGTCCTCAACTTTCAAACGATGTGCTCGAGCGATGCAACGCAGTCTGGAGCCGCTTGCGCGGTGTGACGCCGAAATACAACCGCTGAGACGCCGGCGACCTGCCTGCAAAAGCCGCGATGCGGCGGCATCCCATCGTCCATTAAGCTTTAAGCCGCCACCCACTTCGCCGGATGGCTGCCACGGTCAATCTTCACGCGCCCCTGCTGTTCCAGGCGGTCCATGTGGCCCTTGATGGGGAACATGGCAAGGAAAACGCCTTCGTCAGGCCAGTCTCCTACAGCCTCAGCCACGGCGTTGATCAGTTCCTTCATGGTCTGGCCGGCAGGGTGTTTCTGCAGGGTGCGCACGATGACTCGATCCACAAATTCCACTGTGCGCCGCGATTCCGACAGGAAGTCCTTTACTTCTTCGCCGCGCATCACCGGCCAATGGCCGGAATAGAGAACGCTGATGGGCAGGTGTTCGAAGTGTTGGATGGTGGAAAGGTATGTATCCACGTGATAGTAGGTGACGGGAATCGCCATTCCGCCGGTTGCCTTGGGGCAGCCCCGTCCTTGCACCGCATCGCTCGAAAATAATGCCGCGAACCTGCGATCATACAGCGCCAGGTGGCCATTCGAATGACCAGGAACATGGAGTACCTCCAGCCACCAGTTCTCGGCCAGATGAATTCTCTCACCACCGGAAAACGTGACGTCCATATGTCGATGTCTGCCTGCGTCAGGTGATGGGTCGGCATCAAATCCCACCTCGTGATCTTCCTTCAGAAAGTTGTACCGCTTGCCGTACAGTGCCGCGGGATTTTCCACGAGTTCCCGGTCGGCTTCGCCGCAACTGAGCATGGCGCCGGGGGAGATGCGCTTGATGGCGTCGTTGCCGCCCTGGTGGTCAAGGTCGGCGTGCGTGGTGACCGCGAGCGTCAACCGTTGAGGGTTCAGATCGATGCTGTCGAAGAACGGGAAGATCGTCTGCTCGGGAGTTGTGGCGATACCCGTATCCACCAGCACCACGTTGTCGCCTACAAAAAGGTACTGGAAGAGATTCCGGCCGCCGTAGAGTGATCGAATCTGATAAACCTTGGGGTAGAGTTCCATCTTGAACTCCCTCGTGTAGTATCGTATGCCTGCGACGGCTTTCCTATGGTCGCGCCCTTGCTTTGCAGAAATAGGCCGCAACCCAAACGGGGTCCCGGCCGCCCAGTCAAGGATTTTATTCGTTGGGGCCTGCCGGGTCAATCAAAGAGACGGCAGCGCAATCCCGTAATCCCTCTATTCCACCAACTGGTCGATTGCGGGTGGGGGAATCGGCGGCGGCAGGAAGTCGTGGGTCTCAATCATCCACCGGCTGAGCAGTTCCTGCAGGTGGAGCAATTCCGTCTTGTACTTGGGGTCGCTCGCCAGGTTGTTTAGTTCGCCGGGGTCATTCTGTAAATCGTAAAACTCTTCCTGCGGGCGCGGCTTCTTGAAATATCGTTGCAGCAGGGGAGGCGGGAGCTTACCCTGGTGCTCCAGGACCTCGATAGAGCGCCAGCTTGGCGACCGCGCGATGTCACTGAGCGGCAGATAGGGGACTTCTGGAAGATAGTTCTCGATCAACTTGAAACGAGTGGTCCGCACACTCCGGATCAGATCCAAATGACTGTGGAAGTTGCGCTCTGCGTATACAGCCTGGCGCGGCTGGAAAGGCCTCCCCAGCAGGAGCGGCAGAAAACTCCTGCCGCCCATCGCCGACGGCACACGCACTCCGGCTGCCTCCAGCCATGTGGGCGCAAGGTCCTCCAGCGATATCAGCTCTGGCGATACGCGTCCCGCCTTGATCTTCCCCGGCCAACGGGCAATGAGGGGAACATGAAGCCCCGGATCGTATAGCGTACCTTTGGCGCCCGGGAATGACATGCCCTGGTCGCTGGTGAAGAAAACCAGCGTGTTTTCCACTAGTCCGTACTTTTCCAGGAGCTCCATGAGCTTTCCTACGTTCACGTCCAGTCGCTCGATGGCCTCATAATAATGCCCGATATCTTTTCGAACGGCTGGAGTATCCGGCAGGAAACTCGGCACGCTTATGGAAGAACGCGGATTCTTTTCGGGGTAACGCTCACCGGGCAGGTAGGGGCGATGGGGATCGTGGTACCCAATGTGCAAATAGAAGGGGCGGTCTTTCGGTCGCGCCTCAAAGAATGTGTGGACGGGCTTGTGCAATCCCTTGAAGTCCCAGCGTTTCCAAAACTCGGTTCCCTGGTGAACTTTCTTGAAGGCGCCGGTGTAATAATTCGCACTTTTCAGGTACTCCAGGATGGTCTTCTGCGCAAGTGGCATGGGCGAACGGAAGCGCGAGGTGCCCGTTTCGTGCGGAGACTGTCCGGTCAGGATGGCCGACCGGCTGGGGCTGCAGGACGGAGAGGGCGCGAAGGCGCGCTCAAAGCGCAGGCCCTCGCGAGCCAGTCGGTCAATGTTCGGAGTGTGGACGGCAGGATTTCCGTTGCATCCAGCGCCGGAATAACTCTGGTCATCGGAAATGAGAAACACAAAGTTCGGACGAGACTGCCTGCCGGCGGCCTCGCCGTCGGGAAGGGAAGCGGAAAGTTTGGATGAGGCTGCCACTCCTGCCATGCCCACTCCCGTACCCAGCTTCCTGATAAATTTCCGACGATTCATCTTGTCTCCCATTCATTGTTCAGTCCCCTTAGGAGGCTATAGCGTATCCAAGACGACCAAACGAAACGCAGGACAATACCACAGGACCCAGAATCGGCAGCTCGCCGCACTAGCAACGGTCCTTTCATTAACCTATCAAATTATGACACCGGCACGAAAGATGGAAGTCCTTTGTTCAACCGAGGGTCCTACCCATGCGTGCGACCATACCGTTTTCAGTTGCCGGGCAAGGTTAGGACTCGTTAAACTGTGGATATAATTCAAATGTGCGCCGCATGGGTGGTTCCAGGCGGACATTTTCGTGCGGAATTCATTGCTTTCGTCGCAAATCAGGCCGTAGAATTTTTTGTAGGCGGGATGCGGGCTATCGCGAGGCAAACCAATAGACCCTTTCCCAAGGCATGTCAGAAACCGCCGGAGCATTCATAATTCCCATGCCCAACGCTGACCTTTCATCACTCAAGATTCGTGACTCGGCCCGCTCGAAGGGCGTCCGCGGTAAAATTCTGCGGATATTTTCGGCCTCGCTGGGTGTGCTGATTCTGGTCATCGGCGGCGTTCTGGCGTTCCGCACGCAGACGCCGGGGGTGGAAGTTGCCGGAGCGCTTCCGGCAAACAGTCCGCAGGCGGAAACGCTGCTTAATGCCAGCGGCTATGTAACCCCTCGTCGCCGCGCCACCGTTGCCGCCAAGATCACCGGTCGCGTCACGGGAGTGTTTTTCGAGGAAGGCATGAGCGTGAAGGAAGGCCAGCTTCTGGCCAGACTCGACGATTCAGACGCCAATCGTGCGCTCAACGCCGCCATCGCTGACCGCAATGCCTCTCGGGCTGCCATCGCGGACCTTGAGGTTCAGCTCAAATACGCGGAAATCCAGCTGCGCCGCACGCAGCAGTTGGTTGCCGAAAAAGTCCAGAGTCAGGAGGCGCTCGACACCGCGCGCACCAACGTTGACAGCCTGAAGGCCAGGATACTTCTGGCCAGGGATCAAGTGGCCGCCTCTGAAGCTCGGGTCCTGTCAGCTCAGCAGGGCGTGGACAACTGCATCATCAACGCGCCGTTCGGCGGCATCGTCGTATCCAAGGATGCCCAGGTGGGCGAAATGGTCTCGCCGATTTCTGCCGGCGGAGGCTTCACCCGCACCGGCATCGCCACCATTGTGGATATGAATTCGAATGAGATCGAGGTGGACGTCAACGAGGCTTACATTGCCCGGGTTCATCGCGGCCAGAAAGTCATGGCCACGCTTGACGCCTACCCTGACTGGCACATTCCTTCACATGTCCGCACCGTGATTCCGACTGCCGACCGGGACAAAGGCACGGTCAAGGTGCGTATTACGTTCGACAAGCTGGACCCTAGAATTCTTCCCGACATGGGTGTAAAAGTGGCCTTCCTGAATGAGCCTGATACGGCGAAGAAAACCAAAGCCCACGGGGCGACGGCCCGGGCGATTATCCCGGAAGCCGCTGTGCGTGGGACCGGAGCAAAGTCCTATGTCTTCGCCGTGCGCGACGGTAAGGTGGAGCGCCGCGCAGTCACCCTGGGTCAAACGATATCGCACAATGTTGAAGTTATGGCTGGCGTCAACCCAGGAGACGAACTGGTGGTACGCGGCCCGGAAAATTTGCACGACGGAATGAAGGTTGAAATCCGGCGATAGGAGCAGTCGATGGCCAGTGTCAATAACAATGGCGATTCCAGTGCACTGATTCTGGTTCGAGGCCTCAACAAGGCTTACCGGCGCGGCGGGGAGGAGATTCAGGTCCTCCAGGGTCTCAACCTCGACGTGGACCAGGGCGACTTCGTGGCTTTCATGGGGCCGAGCGGCTCCGGCAAGACTACGCTGCTCAATCTGCTGGGCGGCCTTGATGTTCCGACGGCAGGAACGGTTTCTGTGGCCGGCGATGAGATCACTCACATGTCTTCGTCCAGGCTCACCGAATGGCGCGCCCGCCACGTGGGATTCATCTTCCAGATGTACAACCTTATTCCCGTGCTCACGGCATACCAGAATGTGGAACTGCCATTGCTCCTGACGCGACTGTCAAAGTCCGAACGGCGCGAGCATGTGGAAACAGCTCTTTCCATCGTGGCCCTTGCCGATCGCATGCACCATTTTCCCGGGCAGCTTTCCGGCGGGCAGGAGCAGCGGGTAGCCATTGCCCGGGCCATTGTTTCCGATCCCACATTTTTGCTCTGCGACGAACCCACTGGTGACCTCGACCGGCGGAGCGCGGACGAAATCATGGCGCTCATCGAAGAACTCGTCGCCCGGCACGGCAAGACCGTCCTGATGGTTACGCACGATCCCGTCGTAGCCGCCCGGGCACATACTCTCCTCCACTTGGAAAAGGGAGTTCTGGTTGAAGCCGCGAAACCGGGCCGGAACGTCGCAGCCGGAGATGGAGCATGAGATTCCGCCGACTGGTTCAAGCCAATTTGTTCCGCAAGAAAGCCCGGTTGCTCCTTACAATCGGCTCCTTTACCGTGGCTCTGTTCCTTTTCGCCTTCCTCGCGGTGGTTAGAGAGGCATTCACGCGGGGTGGGGGCATTGCCAGCGCCAGCCGTCTGGTCGTCATCAATCGCGTCTCTCTCATTCAGCCTCTGCCTCTCTCCTATCGTGACAAAATTTCCGCCCTTAAAGGCGTCGAGGCCGTGACTCACAACAACTGGTTCGGCGGCGTCTACCAGGATCCCAAGAACTTCTTTCCCCAGTTCGTTATCGACCCCGAAAACCAGCGCACGGTGATGCCGGAGCTCATTGTTAGCGACGGACAGTGGAACACCTTTCTCAAAGACCAGCAGGGCGCGATTGTGGGTGCTCGCACGGCCGAACGCTTTGGCTGGAAGGTGGGCGATCGCATTTCTATCAAGTCCCCTGCTTACTTCGGCGGCCAGGCATGGCAATTTAACATTGACGGGATCTATCACGGCGAGCGGAGGACGGATGACGAATCCCAGTTCTGGTTCCAGTGGAAGTATTTCGAACAGAATGTACCGCCCAACTTCAAAGATATGGTCGGTTGGTATGTTGTGAAGCTCGAGTCGCCAGACGATGCTTTGCGCGTGTCTAAGGCAATCGATGCCGAGTTTGCCAACTCGCCTTACGAAACCAAGACTGACACCGAATCCCAGTTCGCGGCGAGTTGGGTGAACCAGATGGGCAACATTAAATTCCTGATTCTCAGCATCGGAAGCGTGGTCTTTTTCACCCTGCTTCTGGTAACGGGTAACACCATGGCGATCTCGGTGCGCGAGCGGACGGCAGAACTTGCCATCCTCAAGGCCATCGGGTTTAAAGACGGAACAGTGCTCCTCCTGGTGCTCACCGAAGCGCTTGCGATTGCTTTTGTAGGTGCAGTCCTTGGACTCGCCCTGGCCACGCTTGCCATTCCCGTGCTCGGTGCGGCCCTCAATGGTTTGCTGCCAAACCTCATATTGTCCAACTCCATGATAGCCGCCGGCGTCGGTTTCGCACTGGCGACAGGTGTCATAAGTGGTCTGCTGCCTGGTATTGGCGCAATGCGTCTGCGGGTGGTCGACGCGCTCAGGAGAATCTGATGATTGTCATACCCGTCATCTATAACTTTCGCAGTGCCAAGGCTCGCTGGACCTCAGCCATCGTTGCGGTGCTGGGCATTGCCGGAACTGTTGGCGTGTTTGTGGCCATGCTGGCGCTGGCGCAGGGATTTCGCGCCACGCTGGTCTCCTCCGGCTCGGTGGACAATGCCATCATTCTGCGCGCCGGCGCCAATTCCGAAATGGAAAGCGGCATTACGCTCAGCAATATCAGTATTCTCCAGGACGAGCCGGGGGTGGCACGCCAGAACGGCCAGCCTCTTGTCACTTCTGAGGTTGTCGTAGTCGCCCCTTTCCCGCTCCTTCCCACGAACACCGACGCCAACGTGCAGGTGCGCGGCGTTTCACCCAACGTGCTTACAGTTCGGCCAAATATCAAGATTGTTGAGGGCCGCATGTTCCGGCCGGGCCTTGCCGAATTGGTGGTGGGGAGTAATGCCGTGAAGAGCTATGCCGGCATGAACGTGGGAAACAAAATCCGCTTCGGCGGCGGCGAGTGGACCGTCACCGGGGTTTTCGACGCCGGAGGCTCCGCCTTCGATTCCGAAGTGTGGTGCGACGCGCGCGTCCTGAACGGCGTTTATAAGCGTCCCGGGCAGGTCTTTCAGTCTGCCACCGTCCACCTTACTTCGCCGGACGCATTCCAGAAGTTTAAGGATGCCGCCAGCAAAGACCCGCGCCTCAACGTGGACGTCAGCCGGGAAATTGATTATTACGCCAAGCAGTCGGAAACGTTCACGCGGCTGATTACCATTCTCGGCGGGCTTGTTGCGGGCGTCATGGCCATTGGCGCGATCTTCGGCGCTCTCAATACCATGTATTCCGCCGTCGCCGAGCGCACCCGCGAAATCGCCGTCATGCGTGCATTAGGCTTCGGAGCGGCAGCGGTGGTTTTTTCATTCCTGATTGAAGCCGTGTTGATCTCTTTCGTCGGAGGGGCCCTGGGCTCCATCGCTGTGCTGCCCCTCAACGGCTTCACTACCGGAGCCATGAATTGGCAGACTTTTTCGCATCTGGCTTTCGCTTTCAGAATCACGCCGAACCTGATGATTGGCGGAATCATCTTCGCGCTGGGAATGGGTATCGTGGGCGGCCTGCTCCCCGCCATTCATGCCGCACGCCAGCCTGTTGCCCAGGCCCTGCGTGAACTGTAGACTCTGCACACCCAAGCGCGCGATTTCTACGCGTGCCCGATTCGTGGTATAACTCCCGGCATGCGAAATCAAAAGCGTCTTGTTTCATTAGACGTCCGGACAAAAAGCCGAATGATTGCTCACGTGCTCGCACGGTGCGCGATGGGTATAGTTTTGCTCCTCATCCTGGCCGGTCTTGCGGCCCTAACGCTTCCAGTGCAATCCACGGCGCAGAATTTTGCCGACATCACTCCGAGTCCGCAGCAGGTTGAATGGCAGGACCTCGAATTCGGCGTGATCGTCCATTTTGGACTGAACACTTTTACGGACAAGGAATGGGGCAGCGGAAAAGTCAGCGCGTCGGTCTTTAAACCCACCAGGTTCGATCCCAACCAGTGGGTTGAGGCGGCTCAGGCAGCCGGAGCCAAGTACCTGGTTTTTGTGGCCAAGCACCATGACGGTTTCTGCCTTTTTCCCACTCCGCTGACGAAATACAGCGTGGCCAGCAGTCCATGGAAAGACGGGCACGGCGACGTTGTGCGGGCGGTGGAAGAAGCCTGCCGGCGGCACGGCTTGAAGTTCGGCATTTACCTCTCGCCCTGGGACCGGCATGAGCCCTCTTACAGTTCCAACTCGGAGTATGACAAGTTCTACCAAGGCCTCATGCAGGAACTTCTGACGCGCTACGGCCCCATTGAAGAATTCTGGCTGGATGGAGCCGGCAGCGAGGGCCACGTGTACGATTTCGATTCCTATCTCCACCTGCTGCGCATCTACCAGCCCAATGCGCTGGTTTTTGCCGACGTGGGATTCATGAAGTGGGGGGACATCCGCTGGGTGGGCAACGAGGCCGGCTACGCCCCTGAGGAAAACTGGGACGTGATTGACCGCGCGGGCTATCTGCGCTGGCGTCCTGCGGAGTGCGACACGCCGCTCCACAAGCGCCACTGGTTCTGGCATCCGAATGACGCGGAGTCGCTCAAGTCGGTTGGCGAGTTGATGAAGATTTTTGAGAACTCCGTGGGCCACGGATGCCAATTGATGCTGGGTATCTCGCCCGATGAACAGGGTCTGCTGCCCGCGCTCGACGCCGCCCGCCTGCGGGAGTTTGGCCAGGAGATTCGCCGGATCTATGCCCACAACCTGGCGCTCGAAGGCACACCCTCTTCCAGCGCCGGTGGCAATGTTCGCGCGGCATTTGACAACAGTCCCGATACCTTCTGGATTGCCCCTCCCCACAACTATCACGCAGCTTTGGAGGTGCGATTCCCGAAACTCGTCACCTTCGATCGCACGGTCACCATGGAATGGCTGAATCGTGGCCAGAATGTTGAAGGATACGAGGTCCAAGCCTGGGTTGGCGGCAATTGGAAAACGCTTCATCGCGGCACATCAATCGGCCATAAGGTGATCGATATTTTCCCCAGCACTACAAGCACTCGCGTGCGGCTCAACATCGTGGGCGCCTCGCACACGCCGGCTATTCGAGAATTCCAGCTTTACAACGGCCACGGCGCGCCCTAGCGAGGCCGCCGCCCTCCAGATTGAGGTTGTTTTCGTGTCGAATCAGTGATATACAAGCGGGGAATTATAAGGCCGGTCGTAACAGGCTTGATTTGCTACATCGCAGGGGCGCAGTTAAACCCGCCCGTGGCCGCGTTTGTCTTGGCGAAACTCTGGTTAATTGAACTTTTCGCTATTTGCGGCGGCGGAAACCATGGCCTTATAACCGGTTCTAATCAGAGTTTACAAATACGACAGGAGGAGTAGAGATGGCTCAAGAATCCAAGAAGCCGGACGTCAGCCGGCGAGATTTTCTCAAAACCGGCGCCAAGGCCGGCGCCGCCGGCATCACGGCTTTCAGCGGAATTACGTTCATTACCAAACCCGAGCGGGTGTTTGGGGCCAATGACCGCGTCCGGATAGCCGTATGCGGCCTCCGGGGGCGGGGCAACAACCACATTCACGCCTTCGGCCGTCTTCCGAACGCCTCTCTCGCCGCCCTTTGCGACGTGGATGAAAGCATCCTCGACAGCAGGCTGGCCGAGGTGGAAAAGATGGGAAAGCCGCGGCCTAAGCGCTTTATCGATTGCCGAAAGGTGATGGAAGACAAATCCATTGATGCGGTCTCCGTCGCCACGCCCGATCATTGGCATTCATTGATTGGTATCTACGCTTGCCAGGCGGGAAAAGACGTCTATGTGGAAAAGCCCGTCTCGCATTCCTGGTTTGACGGCCATCAACTGGTGAAGGCCACGGAAAAATACGATCGCGTCGTCCAAATGGGCGCGCAGAGCCGTTCCAACGAGGCAGTCCGGGAAGCCATCAAGCACCTCGAGGACGGTCTGATCGGAGAGGTTTACCTGTCTCGCGGACTTTGCTACAAATGGCGGGACACCATTGGCCACACGCCTGTTTCAGCCGTGCCCGCAGGCGTGCACTACGACCTGTGGCTGGGACCCGCGCCCGAGACGCCGTTCACCAAGAACCGCTTCCACTACAACTGGCACTGGTTCTGGGATTTCGGAAGCGGCGACCTCGGCAACCAGGGCATCCATGAAGTGGACATTTGCCGCTGGGGCCTGGGCGTCGATTACCCCACAAAGATCACGGCCCTCGGCGGGAAGTTTATGTTCAACGACGACCAGGAGACGCCCAACGTCATCAACTGCGCCTATGAATTCAAGCGGCCCGACGGCTCAACTCGCATGATGGAATTCGAAGTGCGCGGATGGGAAACCAATCACGAGGCGGGCATCGGCGGCGGCGCATTCAAGAGCGGCGGCGTTCCGGCGGCAGGTCTGGGCGGCAGACGCCAACGCAGGCGCGCCCCGGATACCATTGGAAACATCTTTTACGGTTCCAAGGGGTATCTCGCCATCCAGGGCTACGATTCCTACAAGACCTGGCTCGGCCCGAACCAGGAACCGGGACCGGAGGCAAACGGCAAGGGCGACCACTTTGCGAACTTTGTCGATGCCGTGGTCGCCCACAAGAAGCAGGACCTGACAGCCCCCGTCGAGGAAGGCCACAAGTCCACGCTGCTGGTGAACCTGGCCAACGTTTCCTACCGGCTGGGGCGCACCATCAACTTCGATGGCGCGACGGAAAGCATTGTCGGCGACGAAGAAGCCAGCAAGATGCTCCATGGAACTTTCCGCGCGCCCTTCACGGTGCCGGAAAACGTGTAGCACGAGCATTGCCACCCTGGATGCAGCTCACCAGATACGTCGGGGCGTGCAGCGTCCAGTAATGCGCCAGGCGTGTAGCGCAGCGTTCGTTTTCAAGCGCTGTGGTTTTTCCGTGTTTCAACGGGAAGGCCGCAGGATCGAAATCCGTCCGCTGCGCTACAAACGCTTTGGGAGAGAGCAAGCTCCGGAAGGAGGCCACATCATGCCAAATCGTGTCAACCGAAGGGACTTTCTCAAGGGTTCAGCCGCTGGAGCTTCGGCCCTTGCGGCGGGACTGGGCGGCGCCTCTGGAGCGGCCGCTGAATCACCGCAGCCCGAAAGCAGCATGGCGGAAAATACGGCGGACCAAATCGGGCGGCCGGTGCGGGTGGTGAGCGTTGGATTCCATGCCGGGCGTCCGCTTGAGGAAATTGTGCAACTGGTGGACGAGCAGGGAGCGCAAGGGGCCGACATCATCGCCATTCCGGAAACCTGCCGCGGGCTGAACAAAACCACCAGGGAGCCGCTGGACGGCCCCACGGTTACAGCCATGTCGCGCCTGGCGCGCAAGCATCACACTTATATCGTGTGCCCCATCGACCGCCAGCACGGAGAGCAGCACTACAACTCCGCCGTCCTTCTCGACCGTGCCGGAAAAGTGGTCGAAATCTATGACAAGATTTTCCCCGTCTGGCAGCAGGAATGTGTGCCGCTTGACGTGGTGCCCGGCAAGCATGTGAAGGTTTACGATGCCGATTTCGGCCGTGTCGGATTCGCCATCTGTTTTGACGTCAACTGGGCTCCACTGTGGGAGGGCCTGGCCAACCACGGTGCCGAGCTGGTCATCTGGCCCAGCGCCTACTCTGCCGGGCGGTCGCTCCAGGCACAGGCCATTCTTTACAACTACTACATTGTCAGCGCCACGTGGTGCCCCGACTGTCACGTTTTTGACATTGACGGCGAAAAGCTCATCCACGACGAGCACAACCACGACGCCAAAACCAACATCACGCGCGTAACGCTCGATCTCGACCGCTGCGTCTTCCACCAGGACCTCAACTATCCGGAAAAGCTCCACAAGCTTCTTGCAGAGCACGGCGATGACGTGGAGCAGGAAAAGCTTCTGACGCTCGAGGGCTGGTTTGTGCTCAAGGCCAGCCGGCCGGGAGTGAGCGCCCGCAAACTGGCCTCCGAATATGGCCTGGAAGAATTGCGCCACTACATCAATCGCAGCCAGTGCGAGATTGACAAGTGCCGCGGCTGGGAATTTGCTTGATGCTCGGCCGCCAGCATGAGACAGAAAGGCAATGAAACGCTATGTGTGAGATATGCAAGTCCATGCTGGCAGCCGAGCACACGGAACAGCAACCATCGGGGGTAGAGCTTTGCCCGGTGTGCCGGCGCTTCCCGTTGGACGTGGATGTACCTCTGGACCTGAGCCAGTGGGACTATGTCGATCCGGATTTCAAGAACGCGGTTGAATCCAACGCTCTGGAACCACCGCCCATGATGGATTCGATGCCGGTGGAATCGCTGGAAAGTTCCGAAGACCTGCTGCCGGAAGATGTTTACGACGAAGAAGAGGAACACGTACGGACCTGCTATCACTGCTACCAGGCGGATTCGGAACAGGCCGAGCTCTGCCCGGTGTGCGGCGATTCCTACCTGCCGCCATCCCTGCGCCAGCCTCACAAGGCTTGATTAAACTATCGGGTGGACGTCGCCAACCATCGTGTTCGCGGGTTGCGACAAGACCCACCGGTTGCACCCCCGCTCAATTCGCCGCTGGCAAAAAATCTGGTCGCCGAGTTACGCCTTGTTCAAAACAAGGTCGTGCACTTCGCCGAAGCCGTTATAGCGCAGCCGGTATTTATAGCTGCCGGAGGCGTATTTCGCGGTGTTCCAGGCTGCCATGTGGTAACCCGGCGCGCAGACGGAGTTCTGCACCACTTCCAGGTTTTTGCCGCTCTCGTCAAGGACCTCCACAAGCACCCACCCCTTTTCCGGAACGCTGAATTCAATGGCCAGTTGCGGATTGTTCCGGTTGGGGTAGTGCTGGTTCAGC
>DATLWV010000140.1:0-7380 GCA_035576145.1 Terriglobia bacterium | reverse complement strand
TGAAAAGAATACGTTGGTGAATTTGGCATCCAAATTGTGGGACAAAAAGAATACCTTTTTTTGAAAACGAACCCGAGATGTTGTTGAAAACAAAGTGAAATGTCCCAAAAACGAACCCAAACGAACCCAAAAACGAAGCCGAGAAGTTGTTGAAAACACGTAGCTGTGGAAAAAACAAAGCCAAAAACGAACCCGGCCATATTGTTGAAAATAAAGGTTGCCAAGAAAACGAACCGGAGAAATATCGGTCCCAATGTAGCCCAGCCGGCGTCGGTTTAACGGCCTTGAACCCGAGCTCGAGCCGGGGTTTTAGAAAGGCGCGCTGGCTGAGGCATGGCGGCAATACTTGGAAAAAATCTTGAAAAAGCCCTGTTTTTCCTTGTTGACGCGGAAAAAGCACGTTATAATTCAGTCGTTTTGGACGGTTCTGCCCGTCAAGGCTGCAGGCAGCGGGTGGAGTGCCAGGCCGTCCCCGCAAGATGAAGGGCGAGCAAGAAGCCCGGCTGGTTCCAGCCGGATAGCGGGGGGATGAGTTCCGCTCCTCCACGGGTGCGTGGAGGCTGGATCTCTATGCGAATCTGGTTAAAGTCCAAAACGCCTGCCGTTGTTGCAGCCTGCGGTTTCTTCTTCGCTGGTTTCCTGCCGGGTCCGTCTTGCCTGCGCGCGGGACAAATTGCCACCCTCACCGGCCAGAACGGCCAGATTGTTTATATCAACGGAACTCCTGAGGACACCCAGCCCCATCCCACACAGGCAGATCGCCTGCTCGCGAGCCCTGCAGGAATTGACTCCATCATTGACCGCGTCTCAAGCCATTATCAGGTGAACCCCAAACTGGTCCACGCCTTGATCCGGGTGGAATCCAACTACGACCCATCAGCCGTCTCTTCCAAAGGGGCCATGGGGCTGATGCAGTTGATACCGGCCACCGCACAGCGGTTTGGCGTGCAGAATCCTTTTGATCCCACGCAGAACATTCAGGGAGGCGTCAGTTACCTGAAGTATCTTCTGCACCTTTTCGGGGGCAATCTGCCGCTCTCGCTGGCCGCGTACAACGCCGGAGAGGAGCGGGTGATCCGGTCCGGGGGCATTCCAGCCATTCCTGAAACTGAGCATTACGTGCGGGCAATTACGCGCATGTACAACTCGAAGGACGCCGGCTCTGCTGCCGCTGCGGTACCGGCAGCGCGGATTGCGCCAATTGTCCGCTACGAGGATTCGCAAGGGGTCATCCACTTTACCAATGCCGAGTAGCCGAATGGCATACCGCGGCCGACGGGGCGTCGCGGCGAACAGAGCCAACCATGGGGGAAACAACGGAAGCTAGAGCAAGAGGGCTACAAACAGGAATAGCAAAACGGCTTGAATTCAGGCTTGTCGCGCTGGCGGCAGCCTGGATTGTTCTTGTGCTTACACCCGGCTTTGCCGCCACACGCCACTCGGCGCTTGCACAAAAAGCTTACCTGCGCGCCGTGGAACTGCAGCAGAAACTCCAGGCCAAACCCGCCGGGCAGCGCACGGCGGCAGAATACAATCGCGTTATCCGCGAATTCCGGAACGTTTATTACTACGATTTTGCCTACGTCAAGGCCCCGGTGGCGGCGGAGACCATGGGCGACCTTTATGTGGAAATGGGGCGGCAGTTTCATGAGCCCGCTTATTTCAAGTCCGCCATCAAGTATTACCAGTACGCGGTTTCGCAGTACCCCGGTACCAGCATGGCGCGGATATCTGCGCTGGCCGTAGGAGATGTTTATCTCGAAAATCTAAACGACCCGGACCAGGCGGCCGACGCCTACCGGTCGTTTCTTGAAAAATACCCCCGCTCATCGAACGCTGGCGAGGCAAAGAGGAAGCTGAAGGAAATCGCCGACGCGCAGGCTGCGCAAAAGGAAAAGGAATCCGCTCGCGCTGCCAGCGCCGGCCCGGCCACTGGGAGCTCTGAAGCCTCAGTCTCAGACACCGATCATTCCGCCGCCAACCCCGTAGAAGTAACGGAGATCCACAACTGGGTGGGACCCAGTTATACGCGGGTGGTTATCGCAGCGCAGGGGCCGTTCCAATACACCACGCTCCGCCTGTCGCACCCGGACCGTATCGTCTTTGACCTGCCGAACACTCGCCTGAGCCGCGATTTGCTGAAGAAGAGTGTTCCCATCAACGGAGCGTTTTTGCGCGAAATCCGCGTGGGCCAATTCAAGCCGGATGTAACGCGAGTCGTGCTGGACGTCAAAGACATCAACGACTTTTCTGCATTCCCGGTGCCAAATCCTTTCCGGCTCATCATTGACGTTCACGGATCGTCACCCGAGATGGCAAACAATGAGCCGGAACAGGTGAAACCCCCTTCGCCAGCCGCCACGGAGCCAGGCCGGATTGCGCAGGCACGGCTTGAAAAGAAAGCTCCGGCAGTCAGGGAAGCGCCAGCCGGCACGAAAAAACAGGAAGTTGAAGCTGCCAGGCAGGTTGAATTGCAGGCCCCGCCGAAAACCGGGAACGCCATAGAGTTTGATGACCAGCAGGCCGTGATGGAGAAGGCCCAGGGCGGGGCAAAAAACCTTACTGAAGAGGCCGCGAAACAGAAAACCAAAGCTGTGCCAGGTCCTCAAGCGCCTCAGACCGTAAAACCAAACGCGGAAGCGGCCTCCAGGAATCAAGTTCCAAAAACTGCAAAACCGGAAGAGGAAGTTGCCTCCGCAGCTAAAATTTCGCCCGTAGCGAAAAAGAAAGTGGAAGCAGCCTCCACCGAACCCGGGCATGACGGTTTGCCTTTCTCCACCAAGCCGGCTTCTCCCACCATCAACGGCTCACAGACGCTTACGCGCGCCCTGGGGTTGAAGGTTGCGCGTATTGTGATCGATCCGGGCCACGGCGGCTTTGATACAGGCACCATTGGCCCTTCAGGCCTGAGAGAGAAAGACCTGGTTCTTGATATTGGTCTCCGGCTGCGCAAGCTGGTTGAGACTCAAACCAACAGTGAAGTCTTTATGACGCGCAGTACGGACAAGTTTATTCCGCTGGAAGAAAGAACGGCCATCGCCAACGAGGACGGTGCGGATCTGTTTATTTCAATCCACGCCAATGCCAGCAGCGACCATCGTGTGCGGGGCATCGAAACCTACTTCCTGAACTTTACCAGCGACCCCGAAGCGCTTCGCCTGGCCGCGCGTGAAAACGCAACATCGCAGGAATCCGTCCACCAACTGCAAAACCTGATCCAGAAAATCGCCCTGAACAACAAGATCGAGGAATCACAGGAGCTGGCTCGCGACATCCAGGCCGGGCTCTACAAGCACATGTCCAGAATTTCACGCGGCATCCACAACCGGGGCGTGCGGAAGGCCCCCTTTGTTGTCCTGATTGGCGCCAACATGCCTTCTATACTTACGGAAATCTCATTCCTTTCAAATTCCCACTCTGAGCGCCTGCTCAAGAGCCCTTCCTACCGTGAGCAGGTCGCCAAGGCCCTTTTCAACGGCATCGAAAATTACATCAGCAATCTGGGAAGCGTTCGAGTGGCCCAGAGCACACGGTAAAATGTCCGGAAAATGTCTGGACGTTTGGGAGGACCATGACGGCGGCATCATTGCCCTCCTCGGCGACGGAGGTGCAGCTGCCTTGCCTGTCACGAGCTGAGGTTACGCCATTTTGCGGTTACACTTACCCTTCCCGGCGAAGCTCGGAAAGAGATCAATTCGCTGCTGAATGCATCCGGAACGCGGGCCACGCGGCCGCCATACTGCCTGAGGCAATTTCTGCTATGCTAGGGATTGATGAAGTCAATCACCCCCCTCAGCGTAATCTTCTGGGCCTTTCTGGCATGGAGTCCTGCCCTTGTGGGCGCTCAACGCACCACGATTGTGAACCTGGCTTCCCTGCCGGAATGGCAGGTGCGAGAGAGCCGGAACGTCAGCTTGAACGATGTGCGCCAATGGGGAATTCAGCCGCTCGTTGATCGTGAATACGGCGTGACAAAAGTGGAAATCCGAACCTACGGCAAGGCAAATCAGACGCTCCAGGCCGTCGTGGAAACGACACCCGATCCTTCATCCGCATACGGACTGCTGACCTTCTATCAGAACGAATCGATGAAACCTGGAAGAGGGATGAAGCTTGCCGTCATTGGACCGCAGCAGGCCATGATGGCGCGCGGAGCTTTCTTTGTCCGTGTGATGCGGCCTGCCAAAATGCCTGAAGAGAACTTCCGCTCTGCGCTGGTCGCGATTGGCGGAGCAGCGCCTTCCCGCAACTCATTGGCGCTGCTGCCACCGTCACTGCCGGCGCAAGGAATTATATCGGGCTCACACAAATACGTTCTGGGACCTGTGGCGATGAAGCGGGCTGTTCCGTCAATCCCTCCGAATCTGGTTGGCTTCCAAATGGGGGCTGAGCTGCAGACGGCCGACTACCAGCTCAACGGGAGGCCCGTTACGCTGGTTTTCATCAGCTATCCCACCAGCACAATCGCTCGGATCCGTTTCGCTGAATTCCAAAAAGGCCTCGACGTTAACCAAAAGAACGGAGCTGGCGCGATCTTTGGAAAGATTGAAAGAAGCTACGTCCTCCTGGTTCAGAACGCGCAAACAAAAGAAGTTGCGCAGCGTCTAATGAGCCGGTTGAGCTTCGAAGAGCAGGTGAGCTGGGACCAGCGGCCTCCGGGCAAGCCTGTCACTGTGCAAATGTTCGAGCTGATAATAGGCAACATTATTCTTGTTCTCCTGCTGGTCGGCATGGCGGTGCTTGGAGGCTTCCTCCTCTTCGCTGCCCGCCGGATGGCGGCCCGATGGTTTCCCCATTCAGATTGGGCCCGCGGCTATGAAGATTCCATCATCAGGTTGAACCTGAAATAGCAGTAACCCTAACCAGGAAATGGACTTAAGCAGAAGAGCCGCCCTCTCGAGGCGAATTTCAGGAAATTTTTCAGGGTTTTCGGCGAAAGTGTTGTCACTGTAAGTAATTGTAAAATATAAACTTATAGGCCAATTATTTTCCGAAAAATTGCTTGACATGACTGCCCGCTTTTAATTACACTCCAACCGAGTTTAGATGGCGGAGCGCGTCCGCCGTTCTATTCTCCTCTCAACAAAAATGCTCACCCGCGGATCCAGGGGGATTAAAGGCCCTGTTGTCGGGTGGGCATTTTTGTTTGTGCTGGAAAGGTTCTTAATGAACGGATGCCGACAGACACAGCCCAGCGCAGAGTCAAACACGGTGCTTGAACATTTCATGGCCAGTCAGGTACGATAATCAGGAAGGCTGAAATAACTGCTTGTCGGAAACCAGTTCCTTGGGGTTGAAAACGAGAGGTTTCCGGCGGCTTGAGAATCAACTTCGTCCTTCAGGCTTCTTGAATGACGAGTACCGGATATTGCCCGCTGTGAGCGATGCTCGCAGGGGGACGCTCACAGCAGCCACACCAAAGCGGTGGTACTCTCAGCAATTCGGCCGGCGTAGCTCAGTCGGTAGAGCAACGGTTTCGTAAACCGTAGGTCGGGGGTTCGATTCCCTTCGCCGGCTCCATCATTTTCCTTTTGATTTCAAATAGTTACATGGGGCTTCTATTTTGCTGGAAAGGCCACAAAAAGGCTGATTGTAGTAAAACTGTAGTACGGCGCTGCACTCAATCGACGCTTTTCTGCCCGTCGTGGTTTCCACAATTCTTAGCTGGTTTGTAAGATTGGGAACACGCGACTAGTGAGCGTTGAAACATTTGGTAGCATGAACGAAGGCCATGACCACACGGTGCTTTCTAGCAACATTTCGACCTCTCGTCCAGACTGCCAAGGGTCGCACAGCCGCAAAGTGCCATAGCCTGCCACCATTCATCGACGGGTCGTGTCGGCGCGAACCTGATTTCGAATCACGCTTTCCTTCCATCACAGCACTGTGCCGAGCGGGTAATTTCGCGCCGCGCCTCCGAGTGGGCGACCGCGTGGCATATTTGACTGTCAAGAACAAGTATGCTGGAGACCAAGAGCCGGGCTGGCGTCTGATTGCGATTCTTCGTGTCTGCCGTAGGTTCTCTAATCACGATGAAGCCGCTGGCTGGTATGTAGGGCAAGGGTGCCCTATCCCGAGTAATTGCCTGGTGAATGGCAGTCTCCCAAAAGCGTTCGAATTCACAAACCAGAATCCTCCAGCGAAAATAAAAAAACGAGTTGCCGCAGAGCTGGATTCATCTCATGCAATCCGTCTCTGGGATGCCACGTACCATCGTCGGATAAGGGAATGGCCTGTCTTCCTTGCAACAAAGGCGGAGTTCCTAGATTTGTACCATCCGCCGCAGCTACTGAAAGCTGACCTTGTTAAGGTATTCGGCAAGGTTCCAGGCACGTTCAACCCGCCAAAGATAATGCATGATCAGATGGGACATCTGGTAAAGGTCGCCACAGGGCGCAAATCCTGGCGTGGCGGTGGGGGAGATAGTGGGAATATGAAGTGCAACGGTTAAAGAAACCGTGGCCCTCCCTGTGAAGGTTTTCGTAAACCGTAGGTCGGGGGTTCGATTCCCTTCGCCGGGTCCATTCTTTTCCTTTTAATTTCCGGTGGTTAAGTGCAATTCTATTTTCACCGAAAAGGTCACTAGTAGACGGATGGTAGTGAGATTGTAGCGGAGCCATGCTATCTTGTGCCTCCATAGCCTCATCAAGAGGCACCACGACTTGAAACAATTTTAGGGGATCCCATACTTCTCGCGGCGTCGCTGGAACGCGAACTCCGACCCTTCCATTATGTCTTGAACAGCTCTTTTCACAGACTTCTTATCCAGGGCACCTATCGAGGACTCAAATGGTTCTTGTCCACTCGACCTCCAGCGCCGGATTCTTCCTTCAACGCGTCTTTCTAAGACAATCCGTTCAACAAGTCCTGCGATGGAATGATCATCCCAATCCTTCTTGGAGAGGTATTCATTCACTTTACGGTCCCAGTCCCTTGGCCCCAAAAGATCAAGCAGATGATCAATACTTACCTCCTGCCCGCTGCCCTTGAGTTCTGCGACCCAATTATTCAACTTCTCTCGGTCAACAGTGCCGATCGGTTCAAGACACGCAATCAGCTCCGCATCGGCGTTTACAGGGATGTTCGCATTGTGTGTAATGACGAATATTTGACGACTTTCTTTTGTTCTTCGGAATACGGGAACAAGCTCCGTGTACACACCTTCGTTATCTAGACCTTCTTCTGGAGTATCGACCAAGATCGGCGCGTCCCCGCCAGCTAGCAATAGGTGCAGAAATGTGGGCTAACTACCAGATCGTGAGCGAAAGTTCTTGAGGAAAAGGGGTAACACTCCAAAACCAAGGTTCCCAGGAGGAGCCAGAAGGAGTGTTACCGATGGAAAGCACCAAGAAGGTTCAGGGCAAGAGGAAGAGGACTCGC
>DATLWV010000139.1:0-5358 GCA_035576145.1 Terriglobia bacterium | reverse complement strand
CCGCGCGACCGGTCGCAATATAATCACCAGTTCTGGGCATTTACGCCTATCAATCCAAACAGCGCTTATCTTGAGAGCTACCACGTGCGCAGCGGACCGAGCGATCACCCTTCATTCTCAATCCGCGACGGAAACATGTTCACTTTGCATTGGAAATATCTGGAGGCGGAAGTCTGGCTGGATACGCCGGCCGGTTGGGTGGCAGTTGTGGATGGCTTGCAGCAATATGCCATGGTGGAGCGGTATAAATTTCAGAAGACGGAAGAGTATCCCGGCAAAGCGTCGGTCATTTTCTATCTGAATGGGCCGCAGCTGCATTTGGACAAGAATGGGATGCCCGCTCTGCGGCCATTGAACGTGCTTGACACTCCATATTACATGGAAGCTGAGTTGAACAGCCCCATGGTCCATCTTCCGGCGGGAGGAACCTATGCGTTTGATACCGAGTGGTTTCCGACACGCGTGGGGGAGAATTTCAAGACCGTGAGTTACGCCGGCCTGGTCAGTGATCCGCTCACGGTGGCGCAGACGGCAGGCGGCCTCAAATTGGGAGGAACATTCGGAGTGTTCTACGCAGGTCGTCTGATTGTTCACCTCTATGATCGTCAGGGAATGCCGGTCATCGATGTCCCCCTTATGAGCGTTTCTCCTCTCGATCTCGTAACTCTCGACAAGACCATTGAGGTCCCGCCGGGGGTGGCATGGCTTTCAGTCCACCTGGAGGACGCACAAGGTTCAGACCGCGGCGCACTGGGCCAGGTACACGTGAATCCGGAGGAGAAGATTCAACTGAAATGAAAGACCCAAAGCGATTCTTAATTCTCGGGATTGGCATACTTTTTCTTGGTTCGGTCGCATGCCTGGGCCAGCAGGGCCCCGTCTCTGCTCGCATCGACGTGAACGAAAGTGATCTGCTGGCAAAGCCCGTGGGCGCGAACTGGCCATCCTACAACGGGGACTATACCGGTCAGCGCTACTCAAGCCTTTCGCAGATCAACCGCGATAACGTAGGCCGTCTCCGCGCGCAATGGGTATTCCATTCGAGGAATTCCCAACGGCTGGAAGTAACGCCCGTTGTGATCAACGGGGTGATGTATGTAACCAGTGCCAACGATGCCTACGCCCTTGATGCGCGCACCGGCCGCATGCTGTGGAGTCACACTCGGCCGATTACCACTGGCCTGATCGAGGACGCATCCGCGCACCACAACCGCGGCGTTGCCGTCTGGCATTCCAAGGTTTACATGGAAACCGACGACGCTCACCTCCTGTGCTTGGACGCCCGCAGCGGAAATCTGATCTGGGATGTTACGTTTGGCGACATCAAAGAGAACCCTGCGAATGGCGCCACCAGCGCCCCGCTGATTGTTAACGGTAAGGTGATTGTTGCCCCCGTCGGCGGTGATGCAGGTGTGAGAGGAAGGATTGAAGCCTTTGATGCCGAAACCGGCAAACTTGTGTGGAACTTCTGGACCATTCCAGGGCCGGGGGAACCGAATTTTGGCACGTGGGGAAAGGGAGATAGCTGGCAGCACGGCGGCGCGACGGCCTGGATGCCGGGTACGTACGATCCCGAAACAAACACACTTTTCTGGGGCACCGGAAACGCGGCCCCGGACTTTGAGGGTTCGCAACGCCCTGGTGACAATCTTTATAGCGCCAGCGTGCTCGCACTTGACCCTGATACCGGAAAGCTGAAGTGGTACTTCCAATTCACTCCGCACGATTTGTTCGACTTTGACGCTGTCGAAACGCCTGTTCTCATCGATGGCAGTTACAAGGGCGAGACTCGAAAGCTGCTGGTGGAAGCAAACCGGAACGGCTTCCTCTACGTGCTCGACCGGACAAACGGGAAGTTTCTCGGAGCCACGCTTTTCGAGCCATCTGTCAATTGGGCCAAAGGCATCGACGCCAAAGGCCGGCCGATAACCACAGGCGTGAAGCCCACTCCCGACGGCACCAGGGTTTGTCCGGGCATTGTGGGCGCAACCAACTGGTTCTCGCCATCCTACAATCCCCAGACGCACCTTTTTTATTTCATGGCGCTCCGCACCTGCAACATCGGCCGCGCCACGCCTCAACCTTTTGTCAAGGGCGAGAGCTATTACAACACGGGCGTTGAACGGATCCCGGGCGAGCGGGGGCAGAAAACCTTTGTGGCCTTCGACGTTGACAGCGGGGAAATCGCCTGGCGCTATCCCCAGGTTGGCAGGGGAAACTCCTGGGGTGGAACGATGAGCACCGCAGGAGGTCTGGTTTTCTTCGGCGATGATGCCGAGAGCCTTGAGGCCATCGACGCCCGTAACGGCACGCCGCTTTGGTATTTCAATACGGGGCAGGAGATGCATGCTTCCCCAATGAGTTATGCCGTGGATGGCAAACAGTACGTTGCGATTGCCGCGGGAAGCGACGTCTTCAGCTTCGCCTTGCCGGATTGACGGCTTGCCACTTCCAGTGAATTATCAGATTGTGCTCTGACCTGCTATGCCTGGTGATGAAAGAGACCCTGTGCGGCGGGCGCCGTAATTGGGCGGAGACATCAGGGCCACAGCGTACTTGAAGCTGTTGCTATCTTTCTGTCCGATTCTTGCCAGGCTGCCGCGCGCCACAGCCAGGCTCTTGTAGTAATCATCGTAGTGAAACCCGGTCTCTCCCCTCCACATGGGGAAGACCGAGCAGGCTTCAACCCAGCGGTCGAAAACGTCGCTTACATCCAGATAGATATCCTGCCGAAAGCCTTCCGCATCCTCCCAGTTTTCAGCAAACAGAAGCTTGCCGACTGAGTGCGCTGGGAGCCTTCGCTTGATACCGGGAAGTCCGGCGTAGAAGATCGCGTCATCAACAACGTTGTAGCAGGCACGATGGTCCTTGTGGTAGCTGCCTTTCCAATGTGTAACGATAATTTCCGGCTTGTGCTGCCGGATGGCATCGCAGACGGCGAAGCGAGCTTCTTCGTTGTCAGGGAGCTCTCCATCCGGGTAGGCAAGATAGGCAGTCTCCGCTCCCAGGGCTTTGGCTGCCTTGTCAGTGGCTGATACCTGCATAGCCCCGTATTCCGCTGCATTAATGGCCGGATTGCCCCGTTCGCCGTGGGTGAGGTTGAGAAAGATTCCCCGGCCGCCCGTGCTGACATGCCGGGCCACCGCCGCGCCCATTGCGAACAAGGCGTCTCCGGGATGAGCGGCAATAGCCATCAGCGTTCCGGGCGCTGATTTCTCATTCCCGCTATCGGAAGGTTTCTCCGCCGAACCGCCTTCGGGACGGGCGCTGCCTGTTCCTACCGAAAACACAGCAGCGCCCATTCCCAGTTCTTTCAGGACATCCCGGCGGGAGTGGTGCTTCATTGGATTTCACTTTCGCGTCCTGTCATCGCGGTACGAATCAGGCTGCACTGGCCTTGGAAAGGACCTCGTGGAGACGCCTGGCAACAATCTGGTCCTCGCCCGGTTGCATCATCCAAACGCCCACCACGATCACATTCTCGCCTGCCGGCAGACCTTTCATCAGGCCTCCAGGGTCACGGCCCGTGGCCGGATTCAAAGCAATATTCGGTGTACCCTGCAGAAGCTGGGTCTGTACGTCTTTGGCCGAGATCTTTACCTGCTTCATGTCATAGGTAATCAGCAGGTGGGGGACATTGTTGGCTACCGGCGGTACAAAGATCTGGGTCTCGACTGAAGGAATCTTCTGGACGGCGGCAGCAATCAGCTCTGCACGTTTCTGAAAATCCGCCCGCATCTCCGCTTCATCCTGTTCCAGGAACCAGTCCACTGCAGCAACCATGCCGACAATCTGTTCCTTGGAGACTTTCATTCCGCGCCCAACAGTATCGCTGTAAGGACAATTGTTCAACGCCGCCGCTTCAATCAGATCCTTGCGCCCCAACAACAATCCGCTGTTTTGTGGCCCGCGCAATCCCTTGCCGCCTGAAAACTGCACCAGGTCAAAGCCCATCTGGGTGTATTCCCAAAGGCGCGATATTGGCGGGACGTCTGCTGCTGCGTCATTTGAAGCCGGCACACCATGCTTGTGCGCAACACGGACCCAGTCTTCGCGGCCGATCTGTCCGCCCTGTGCGGCGTTAAAAAAGTGCGCCATAGCGGTCCTGGGCGTGAAAGCGCGATCGTAATCTTCCAGCGTCTCCACCTCCACCATCTTCACCCCGCAGCACCGGATGGCGTGGTCGTATTCGTACCGGTGCGCCCGTTGAATCAGGACTTCGTTGGGCAGATCGGACACATCATTGGGCACATTCAGAATCGCCCTCTCGCGCCCGCGGGTCATGCAAGCCGCCGTGGACAACGTCACCGCGGATGCCGCCCCGTCGCTCACCATCGCCGCTTCGCAGCGTAGTTTCTTGGCCAGGTATTCTCCGGCCGCCTTCTGCAGTTCAATCAGGTGAACCGGAGACAGGGCCGCCCGGTCGACGGCCGCCCGCACCTGCGGAGGCATGATGGACGCCGTCAGGATCGTGTACGTACCGGCCGCGTTAATGAAAGGAGTCACCCCCAGCTTGGAATAATAATCTTCTCCAGCTGGAGTTTTATTCCCTCGCTTTGCCGCTTCGAGCCGGGGAACTTCCTGGGTCATCATTGTGGATGCCGCGAGCACCCCACCCCCCCACTTAAAGAATTTCCGTCGGGAAAGAAAGTTGTTTGTCATAAGTTTGCCTCTTTGATCTGATTCGAATGGTCAGGGCCGGCTGAAAGGGTCCCCGGCGGGGCCGCTTTACCGGTGGCCGGTCGATCGAAGGCTCTTATACGGAGGGCCTGCAGCATCCCTTTGCCTGTTCCTGAACTACGCCTAAGTTACATTGCCGGAGCGGGTGGGTCAAGCAATTATCATGCAGGGTCTTCTCCGTTTTCCTTCCAGACAGCGCCGCGAAGCCGCGCCGTTGCGTCCCCATGAACCCGAGGCTGGAGTCGAGGACTAGCGCAGCCCGTCACAAATTACGTTTCTTGTGGCGCCGACCTTCAGGTCGGCGCCTGCCGAGCTTAAGCTCGGCGCTACAAAGACATTAGAGTGCCTCGCCGCCAAGGGAGAAATTCCCGTTTCTACGATTCGCTACCGCAGTTGGTCCGTCGGTCCGCGCCGGGCGCGAGCCCCCTCTCAACCAGGCGCATCCGGCGGAATGGGCGCTGGCAGGGCTACATCGAGGCCTGTAAATCGTCGGGTTCGTTTTTTAGCCGCGCTGTATTTTCAATAAGATGGCCGGGGTCGTTTTGGGTTCGTTTTTTCCACAGCTACGTGTTTTCAACAACTTCTCGGCTTCGTTTTTGGGTTCGTTTGGGTTCGTTTTTGGGACATTTCACTTTGTTTTCAACAACATCTCGGGTTCGTTTTCAAAAAAAGGTATTC
>DATLWV010000138.1:0-16492 GCA_035576145.1 Terriglobia bacterium | reverse complement strand
GGCCTTCGCGGAAGCGTTTGCCCGCCGTCTCGGCGTTATCCATCAGCCGGTCTTCTTCAATCAGGTCGATGGTCGCCTTGGCGGCCACGGAGGTGACGGGATTGCCGCCAAAGGTCGAGATGGTGAGGCCCTTGTAGCTGTCGGCAATTTCCTGCCGTGTGATCGTACAGCCGATGGGAACTCCGTTGGCCATGCCTTTGGCGCAGGTCATCATGTCGGGTTCCACTTCCCAGTGCTCAATACCGAACCAGCGCTTGCCGGTGCGCCCAAAGCCCGTCTGCACTTCGTCGGAAATGAAAAGCCCGCCGTAATTCCGCACGATGTTGGCGACGATCTTAAAGTATCCCGGCGGCGGAACCACCACGCCGCCCAGGCCCTGGATGGTTTCAGCCAGCAGCCCGGCCACGACGCCGCCAGTGGATGTCTTGATCACTTCTTCCACATCCTTCGCGCAATGTAAATCGCAACTCGGATAGCTGAGCCCGTAGGGGCAGCGATAGCAGTACGGTCCGGGTGCGTGAATGATGCCGAAAGGCACGATGCCAGCCTTGCGCCATGTGCCGAGCCCCGTGAGGGATTTCGCCAACTGCGTGTGCCCGCTGTAGCCGTGACGCAACGCCAGGATGTCGTAATTGCCCGTGTGCATGCGGGCCGTCAGCACAGCCACCTCGTTCGCTTCAGAGCCGCTGTTGGTGAAATAACTCTTCTGCAGCTTGCCGGGCGCAATTTGCGCCATCTTTTCAGCCAGCGCAACGATGGGCTCGGAAGGGAACAACGTGGAGGCGTGCTGCAGGCGGTCGATCTGGGCTTTGATTTTCGACGTCACCTTTTCATTGGCGTGGCCCACGCTGATGGTCACGATGCCGCCCAGGAAGTCAAGGTACTGCTTTCCGTCCACGTCGCAAAGGTACTGTCCCTTGCCATGGTCGAGGACCAGGGGGTCCTTGTAATAAGTTGCGACGCAGTTGAAGAGATACTCTTTGTGCTTGCGAACGATTTCGTCTTTGGTCATAGGTCCGTCCTTCGCGGAATGAGGTGAAAGAAGAGTTTACAGGCGAACCACGAAAGTTGGAAGGGCCGAGCACAACGCGGCCGCACGTTGGGTGTTGGGCGGCCGGCCTCTTCTTATCTGACTTCCAACTCCTTGGCGCTGATAGCTGGCCGCTAACGCCAACCTGCCACCTGCCACCTACTACCTACTACCTACTACCTACTACCTACCATCTACTTCAAGTACTTCGCCAGCCAGTCCTCCACCGTCTTGTACCAAAAACGGCTGTCGAGTGGTTTCATCACCAGGTGGCCTTCCTCCTCCATATAGATAAGCTTTGAAGGCACGCCCTGGCGCTGCAAAGATGTGAAAAGCTGGAAGGCCTGACCCTCCGGCACGCGATAGTCTCTGTTACCCTGGATGATCAGCATGGGCGTTTTGGCGTTCTGGATGTAATATGACGGCGACCACTTTTCGTAGAGCGCCGGGTCCTTCCACGGTACGCCCTTCAATTCCCATTCCGGAAACCAGAGTTCCTCCGTCTCTCCGTACATGGAGCGCAGGTCGAATACGCCGTCGTGCGAAACGAGAACCTTGAACCGGTCCGTGTGGCCCGCAATCCAGTTGATCATGTAACCGCCGTAGCTGGCCCCGGCGGCGCCGATGCGGTTCTTGTCAACGTAGGGAAGATTCTCAAGATAATCCGTGGCCTTCATCAGGTCTTCATAGGGAGCGCCGCCCCAGTCGCCGGAAATTTCCGCCGTGAAGGGCTGGCCGTAACCGATGGATCCGTGGAAGTTGGTGCCCATCACCACGCAGCCGAAGGAAGCGAACAACTCCGCATTCCAGCGGTAGAACCAGGAATCGCTCCAGTTCCCCTGCGGCCCGCCGTGGATCAGCATCAAGCCGGGATATTTCTTGTTGGGATCGAAGTTGGGCGGCTTCACCAGAATGCTTTCAATCTGTGCGCCCAGAGCGCCGGGCGTTTTTACGGGCTCACCGGGATTCATTTCGATCTCTGCCATCACAGCGTCATTCATGTGGGTCAGTTGAGTCATCGCACCGCCGGAGGTGGATGCGGTATAAATTTCTGGCGGCTGGGTCAGGCTCTGATGAGTAAAAACAAGCTTGCCGCCGGGCGCTACTGAAAGGCCGTCATTATAGCCGTCAAGGACTTTTGTGACCTGTGGACGGCTGACGGAAGTCCTGAAGACGGGCTGCTCGATGCCTTCGGGCGCGGTGAAATAGATGGTGTCGGAGTCCGGCGCCCAGGTGAAACTGAGCACCCACTGGTCAAAGCCGGTGGTGAGGTCTTTGATCTGCCCGGTCTCGCGTTCAAAGACTCGCAGGCGGAAAAGGGAAGATTCGTAACCGTTCGTGGCCTGTGAAGTGTAGGCAATGTAGCGGCCGTTCGGAGAGTATTGTGGCGAGGCGTCGCTACCCGGATTGTCGGCAGTAATGTTCTTTGCCTCACCGCCGGCAGAGCTCACCAGGAACAGATCGTTATTTGTTGTCCAGGCCTGAGAGCTGACCGGCTGGGAGTGATTGGAGGTGTAGCAGACTTCCTTGCCATCGGGCGAAATGGCGTAGCCGTCGGGAGCGCCCAGGAAAAACGTGGGCGAAGTATAGGGCCCAGGCGTGAGGTCGCGCGGTTCGCCGCCTTCGGCGGAAACCGCGAACAGATGAGTGACTTTTCCCTCCAGCCAGTGGTCCCAGTGGCGGAAGAAGAGGTCACCGATAACGCGGGCCTTCACCTTGCTGGATTTCTCCTCATCAAGCTGTTTCTTGTTGCAAGCTGCGTCGCTGCAATCGGGATAGACCTCTGAAGTGAAGATCAGCGTGCCTGAGTTGGCGGCCCAGGTGACGCCGTCGGCTTCCGTGGAGATGTGAGTCAACTGGCGCGCTTCACCGCCCTCAGCGGGAAGAATCCAGACCTGCGACTCGCCGCTCCTTGACGATATGAACGCGATGGACCTGGAGTCAAGTGACCAGCGCGGCCGCCAGTCAGAAGCGTCGCCTCGCGTGAGCTGCTGAGGCTCACCACCCGCGAGCGGGACCCGCCAGATGTGGTTGACCATTCTGTTTGCATCGAGGTCAGGGGTGGAGACGACGTAAGCGATCCACTTGCCGTCGGGTGAGACCTGCGGGTCAGAGATGCGCTGGATTTTCATCAGGTCATCAAACGTGAGCGCGTGCTTCGCCTGGGCAAGAGCAGGGAGCGCAGCCGTTGCAAGAATGAACGTCAGGATGAGTTTGAGAAAACTCTTCTTCACATTGACCTCCCCTGGGCCATGTATTTGGAAATGGCAAATTCCGGCGGATGATTGCGACGTTAGAATTTGCGCGACCACTCCTTCGGCCAGCGTTCGATGACCACCTTTTCCTGCGTATAAAACTGGACGGCGTCACGGCCTTGCGCGTGAAGCACACCGAAGAAACTGTCTTTCCAGCCGCTGAAGGGGAAATAGGCCATGGGTGCGGCCACGCCGATGTTGATGCCAAGGTTGCCGACGGGGGCCTCATAGCGGAACCGGCGCGCGGCGGCGCCGCTGGTGGTGAAAATTGACGCCTGGTTGCCGTAGGGACTGCGCCCGAGGAGTTCGATTCCCTCATCGAGGGTCTTGACGTGGTTCAGGCTGAGGACGGGACCGAAAATTTCGTTCTGCGCCACCACACTGCCAGGCGGCACGTTTTCCAGCAGAGTGGGCTTGAGGAAATTGCCTTTGCCCCTGGCGATCGCGTCATTGCGGCCATCCAGCAGCAATTTAGCGCCGCCGCTTACGCCTTTCGCAATAAAGTCTTCGATTCGCGCTTTGCTCTCCGGAGTGATGACGGGCCCCATCTGGACGTCTTTCTGCAAGCCATCGCCCACGCGAAGGGAGCCGGCTGCTTCTGTGATCCGCGGCGTAAAGCTTTCCCGCGCGTCACCCACCGTGACCGCCACGGAAACTGCCAGGCATCGCTGGCCGGCGCAGCCGAACGCGCTGTCACAGGTAATCCGCGTTGCGGCTTCCATGTCGGCGTCGGGCAGGACCAGCACGGGGTTCTTGGCTCCGCCCTGGCATTGCACGCGTTTGCCGTGTGCCGACGCCTGGGCGTAAACGTATTTTGCCACCGGCGTTGAGCCCACAAAGCTGATGGCCCGGACGTCGGGATGCTCGAGCAGGGCGTCCACAGCCGCTTTGGACCCATGCACCAGGTTCAGGACGCCCGCCGGAAGCTTCAGCTGCTCCATCAGTTCGAACAGAAATGCGCTGGAAAGCGGTACGCGCTCCGACGGCTTCAGGATAAATGTGTTACCGCATGCCAGGGCGTACGGCAGAAACCAGAAGGGAATCATGGCCGGAAAATTGAAGGGTG
This sequence comes from Terriglobia bacterium, assembly GCA_035576145.1. Taxonomy (GTDB): domain Bacteria; phylum Acidobacteriota; class Terriglobia; order UBA7540; family UBA7540; genus SCRD01. Next base: position 12,141 of record DATLWV010000138.1, on the reverse strand, counting down.
TGATGGCGGCCACCACGCCCAGCGGCTGACGGATCATGGTTTCGTCAATTCCCTGCGCCACGTCTTCCAGGTTGTAACCCTGCATCAGCGTGGGGATTCCGCAAGCCACTTCGACGTTTTCAACAGCGCGCCGCAGTTCGCCACGCGATTCCGCCAGAGTCTTTCCGTTTTCGATGGTAATAGTCCGGGCAATCATTTCAAAGTGATCTTCGAGAATCTGTTTCAGTTTGAAGAGATACTGGATGCGGTCCTCCGGTGGAGTGCGGCGCCAATCGGGGAACGCCTGGCTGGCGGCGCGCACGGCATGGTCAACATCATCCCCAGCGGCAAGCGGCACCTGAGCGAGCACGTCGCCGGTGGCCGGGTTCCTCACTTCCTGAAGCTGGCTGGTTTGCGACCGCTGCCACTGGCCGTTGATGTAGTGTTGCAGTTCGCGCGGCGCCTTGTTGTCTTTCACTCCTGAGGTGCTCATGTTCCCTGCTTTCCACGGGCCCCTGCTTCTCTGCCCATCACAAAGAAACGAAGCTGTGGGCCAATTGTTTTCCGAGCGTGTCTACTTTACTTTGCCCACTCAGTGTGGAACACGCCTTCCTTGTCGGTACGGTGATAGGTGTGCGCGCCGAAGCAATCGCGCAGCGCCTGCAGCAGGTTGGCGGGAAGGCGCTCCTGCCGGTAGCTGTCGATGTACCCGAGCGACGTGGAAAATGCCACGCACGGCGTGCCGACGTGGGTTGCCTCTTTAACAACATCACGCAGGGCAGCCGAATGCTTGTTGATGGTTGAGCTGAACGTGGGAGCCAGCATCAGGTTCGGCAGGGCGGAGTCCATGTCGAACGACTGCTGGATGTGATCGAGCATCTTGGCTCGAATGATGCAGCCGCCCTTCCAGATGCGGGCGATCTCTGAGTAATTCAGGTTGTACTGATATTCCTGAGAGGCCACGCGAAGCTGTTCAAAGCCCTGCGCGTAACAGACCATCACGGCCACCCGATAAGCCTCCCGCAGGTGGTTCATGAAAATGGTGAGGTCGCCTGAAAAAACTTCTTTGGGACCACTCAGGATGTCGGCGGCGGCAACGCGCTCTTTCTTCTGGCCCGAGAGGATGCGCGCTTCCACAGCATAAGAGAGGGTCGGCACGGCCACGCCCAGATCCATGGCATTCTGCGCCGTCCACTTGCCGGTGCCTTTCTGCTGGGCCTCGTCCACGATCAGGTCCACCAGCGGCTGGCCTGTGTCGTCGTCCCGTTTGCCCAGGACCAGCGTGGTGATTTCCAGAAGGTAGGAGTTAAGGTCTGAGGCGTTCCATTCGGCGAAGATGCCGTGGATTTCCGGCGTTGTAAGCCGGAGCACGTTCTTGAAGATGTCATACGTTTCGCAGATGATCTGCAGGATGCCGTACTCGATCCCATTGTGGACCATCTTGACGTAATGCCCCGCGCCGCGCGGTCCGAGATAGGTGCAGCATGGGCCGGCCTTGGTTTGCGCGGCCATCTTGGTGAGCAACGGCTCGAGGTGACGGTAGGAATCTTCGTGTCCGCCCGGCATTAGAGACGGCCCGTGGAGCGCGCCTTCTTCGCCTCCGCTCACGCCCATTCCGAAAAACCGCAGGCCTGACTGCTCCAGCTCCTGCACGCGGCGCTCGGTGTCTTTAAAGTAGGAGTTGCCGCCGTCGATCACGATGTCTTCCTTCTCAAGATGGGGCTTCAGGTCGTTGATGGCGGCATCGACGGCCTTGCCGGCAGGAACCATCATCAGAATGCGCCGCGGCTTTTCGAGGACTGCCACAAAATCCTTGAGGGAACTTGTCACGGTGATTTCCTTGCCGGCGACCGCTTCCGCAACCTTCCTGACTTTTTCCGCGTCGATGTCAAAACCGGCTGCAGAGAAGCCTTTGCTTTCTGCGTTGAGGGCAAGGTTCTTCCCCATCACTCCCATTCCCATGACTCCAAGATGTCTCTTGACCATCGTCGCCTCCTTCATTCGAGTTCCACCAAACAATGGGCTCTTTGCGGAAATCTGCGGGCTGAGGCCGCAGTTTCGGCGTTGAGATACGCGCTTTCGTCCCGCAAAAGGAATATAATACACCCCTTGGGCGTTACATCCCGGTCCCTCGCGCATCTAATCAAGACAGATGTTGGCTTGAGCGAATCTCGTACGGCGCTCGTCAGGGGCTTCAATTCATCGGTAGGCAAATCCAAAACAGGAGCGAACCGCCTTGGACGGACAGACAGCTGCTCAAACTTCAAAAGACATCCGGAGCGGGTCAGAGCTTGACCGGCTTTCGATCAATACCATCCGCGGCCTGGCGATGGATGCCGTTCAGAAGGCGAATTCCGGCCACCCTGGAATGCCGATGGGCGCTGCATCCATGGCCTACGTACTCTGGACCCGCCACCTGCGTTACGATCCGCTGAAACCTCGCTGGCCCAATCGCGACCGCTTTGTTCTTTCAGCGGGGCACGGCTGCATACTGCTTTACAGCCTGCTCCATTTGACCGGCTTTGACATGCCTCTGGATGAACTCAAACAGTTCCGGCAGTGGGGCAGCGAGACGCCGGGCCACCCGGAGTACCACATTGACCGCGGAATCGAGACCACCACGGGCCCGCTGGGGCAGGGATTCGGAAACGGCGTGGGAATGGCGATCGCAGAAAAATACCTGGCGGCGCACTTCAACCGGCCCGGACACGAACTGGTGAATTACAAGATTTATGCCATCGTCAGCGACGGCGATCTGATGGAAGGTGTGGCGTCGGAAGCGGCCTCGCTGGCTGGCCACTTGGGGCTGAGCAACCTGGTCTATTTGTACGATGACAACCACATCTCCATTGAGGGAGACACGAAGCTGGCCTTTACCGAAAGCCGCGCGAAGCGCTTTGAGGCTTACGGGTGGTTTGTACAGCAAATTGAAGATGGCAACGACCTGGAAGCCATTGACAATGCCTTGAGAGCTGCAGAGGCGGAAACAGATCGTCCGTCAATCATTATGGTGAGGACCCACATCGCCGACGGCAGCCCGAACAAGCATGACACGGCAGGCGCTCACGGTTCGCCGCTGGGCGAGGAAGAGGTCAAGCTCTCCAAGGAAAACCTTGGAATACCACAGGAGCCAAAGTTTTATATTCCGGACGATGTTCTTGCGCATTTCCGCACGGCTATCGAGCGGGGCGAGAAGGCGGAGGCCGAATGGCAGAAACGTCTGAACAGTTATCGTCAGGCTTTCCCGGACCTTGCCGCTGAGTGGGACCGTTTCGTGCGTGGAGAATTGCCCGCTGGATGGACATCGAAGCTTCCCACCTTCAAACCGTCGGATGGCCCGCTGGCGACGCGGCAGGCATCCGGCGCAGTGCTGAACGCCATTTCTCCCAGCCTGCCCACGCTGCTGGGCGGTTCGGCGGACCTTGCTCCCTCCACCAACACGCTCGTCAAGAGTGAAACGGCTTTTGACAAAGGCAACTACGGCGGACGCAATTTCCATTTTGGTGTTCGCGAGCACGGGATGGGCTCCACTCTGAACGGCATGGCAGTCAGCGGATTGATTCCCTATGGCGCCACGTTCATGATTTTTTCCGACTACATGCGGCCCACCATCCGGCTTGCGGCCATGATGAGAATCCGTCCCATCTATGTCTTTACTCATGACAGCATTTTCTTGGGAGAAGATGGTCCCACCCACCAGCCCATCGAACAGATTCCGTCGCTCCGTGCGATTCCGAATTTGTCATTCATCCGGCCTGCGGATGCGAATGAAACTGCGGTGGCGTGGCGCGTGGCAATTGAAAGGAGGGACGGCCCGGTGGCCATGGCACTGACCCGGCAGAAGCTTCCGGTGATTGACCGTGAAAAATACTCTTCCGCCGAAGGCCTGGCGGCGGGCGCCTACATCCTTGCGGATTCAAAGGGCAAGCGGCCGGACGTTATCCTGATTGCGTCAGGGTCGGAGGTTTCCGTCGCGCTGGATGCCTACGAGAAGCTGGTCGCGGAAGGCATTGCCGCGCGAGTGGTCAGCATGCCGTCATGGGACCTGTTTGAGAAACAGACCCAGGACTATAAGGATAAGGTTTTTCCGCCCGAGGCAACCGCCCGGCTGGCGATCGAAGCGGCCTATCCCTTCGGATGGGAGCGGTACATTGGTCCCAAAGGCGCTGTAATCGGCATGACGCGCTTTGGAGCGTCAGCGCCCTACAAGATACTGGCGGAGAAGTTCGGGTTCACAGCGGACAACATCGTTCGCCGGGCCCACGAATTGCTGGGGCGTTAAGCACCTTATTGGGACGGCGGCATGCCTTCCCGATAGTTTTTTCTTCAAGCTGTTCGCGGGCGCCAGCAATTCTATGATCGCGGCACGGCTGAAGGGCGGCTTTGAACACGGCGACGCTGGCGCGGGCGGTAGAGACCCGATCCACAGTCCGCCCTGCAGAATTTCGAAGAGGAGGAGTTGTTGATGAGTGAGAATCCGTTGAAAGAATTGGCAAGGTACGGCCAAAGCGTCTGGCACGATTACATTCGCCGCAAGGAAATCCTTTCCGGTGAATTGAAGAGACGGATTGATGAAGACGGCTTGCTGGGCGTTACCTCGAACCCGAGCATTTTTGAGAAGGCCATCGCCGGCAGTGACGATTACGACGAAAGCATCCGCCAGTGTGTGGCCGAGGGTCTTGAGGCTCCGAAGATTTTCGAGAAGTTAGCCATCGAGGATATCCAGAAAGCGACGGATGAGTTCCGCGGTGTTTTTGAACGGACCGGCGGCCGCGACGGCTACGTGAGCCTGGAAGTCTCCCCCCTGCTTGCGCATGACACTAAGGGAAGCCTTGAAGAAGCCCGGCGCCTTTTTGCCGCTGTCAACCGGCCGAACCTGATGATCAAGATTCCGGGGACGAAGGAAGGGCTGCCTGCCATCGAGCAGGCGCTCACCGAAGGGATCAACATCAACATCACCCTGCTGTTTGGCATTGAGCGTTACGCAGAGGTTGCCAATACTTACCTTAAGGCGCTTGAAAGAAGAGTGGCCGAAGGCAAGCTGATCAACCGCGTGGCGTCCGTCGCCAGCGTATTTGTCAGCCGGATTGATACGCTGCTTGACAAGCGATTTGAGACCATGCTGGCGGATGCCAAGACGCCGGAAGATCGCAGGAAGATTGAAGGGCTCACCGGCAAGGTTGCTGTTGCCAATACCAAGCTGATCTACCAGAAATTCAAGGAAATCTTCTTGACTCCGCGGTTTGAAGCTTTGGCGGCGAAAGGTGCGCGCGTCCAGCGGCCGCTGTGGGGTTCGACGAGTACCAAGAATCCCAATTATAGTGACGTCCTTTACGTTCAGGACCTGATTGGCCGCGATACTGTCAACACCATGCCTACCCAGACTATTGATGCCTACCTCGACCACGGCAAACCTGAGGCGGACACGATCGAGCAAGGCCTCGATAAGGCCCGCGGCATTATCGCGCAACTCTCGGGTGTGGGGATCGACTTGCGGCAGGTGACCCAGCAACTGGAAGACGAGGGCGTCAAGGCCTTTGCGAACGATTACAAAAAGCTGATTGCGAGCATTGAAGAGAAGAGAAAAAGTTCCCGGGCAGCGAGTCGCTAGCTCTATAGCCTGAAGTTTTGATCTCGAAAACAATTTTCACAAGATAAGTGGCTCGCTCGTACAGCCCGAATAGTTGCAAGCACTTGCTATCGATTCGCCAGGGACGCCGATCACAAGGCGCTTGAGCAGACTGCGGATTCGCGTAGCAGGCGCGATGGACCCGGGGGCCAGGTTTTGGAAAGGACAAGGTCGCCTATGCCGGATACTTCGGTCGCCCTAAATCCTTTACGGGAAGGCATGCGCATCCGGAGGACACCGAGCCCCTGCTCAATGGTGATCTTCGGTGCTTCCGGCGACCTGACGCAGAGGAAGCTGATCCCTGCGCTTTACTACCTCCATCGTGAACGCCTGCTGCCGCAGGGCTTTTCGGTGATCGGGTGTGGAAAGACTCCTTACGACAACGAGAAATTCCGCGGGGCTATGGCGGACGCCGTCCGCAAATTTTCCGAGCAACCGTCATCTGTGGATGAATCTTCGCTCAGGAGCTTCACGGAATCTCTCTACTATCTGACGGACAATTTTGGAGACAGAAAAGCATATACGCAGCTCGGTAGTCTGCTGGGCAGTCTGGACCGTGAAAGGGGAACAAGTGGGAACCGGCTTTTTTACCTGGCGACGCCGCCCAGCGCTTTCCCCGTCACCATCGGCCATCTTGGCTCCGCCGGCCTGGCCGCTCCTGAAGATCCTGGAAAAAGCTGGACCCGTGTGGTGATCGAAAAACCCTTTGGCCACGACCTTGAGAGCGCCCGCAAACTGACCACCGCCGTAAATACGGCTTTCAAGGAAGAGCAGGTCTATCGCATTGACCATTACCTGGGCAAGGAAACCGTCCAAAACCTCCTGGTGTTTCGCTTCGCCAACGGCATCTTTGAGCCCATCTGGAACAGGCGTTATATCGACCACATTGAAATCACCGTCGCCGAGGATTTGGGGGTGGAGGGCCGGGGCCGCTATTACGAAGAAGCCGGGTTGCTTCGCGACATGATCCAGAACCACGTGATGTCGGTGTTGAGCCTTGTGGCGATGGAAGCTCCGGCGTCGTTCGACGCTGTGGAAGTGCGCGATGAGAAGGCCAAGGTGATGCGCGCGGTCCGCCCCATTGATCTGGACAACCTGGGCGACTTTGTGGTGCGCGGCCAATATGGCGAGGGCTGGATCAGGGGCGAAAAGGTTCCTGCCTATCGCACGGAGCCGAACGTCGCCCCCAAGTCGGCAACCGAAACGTTTGCTGCGCTCAAACTGTTTATCGACAACTGGCGATGGGCTGACGTTCCCTTCTACGTGCGTTCGGGCAAACGGCTGGCCAAGCGGGTCTCGGAAATTGTGGTTCAGTTCCGGCGGGTTCCTCACATGGTTTTCGGGCGGCAAACGCAGAACCCGGTTGAACAGAATGTCCTCGCCATGCGAATCCAGCCGAACGAGGGAATTTCCATTAACTTCAACGCCAAGTTTCCGGCACCAATCATGGAAATCCGTCCCGTCAAAATGGAATTTCGTTACGCTGAGTCTTTTGGGGGTGAGCCGCCCAGCGCCTATGAGACTCTGCTTCTCGATTGCATGCTGGGCGACCAGACCCTTTTCAACCGCGAGGACGCGGTAGAACTGGCCTGGCAGTTGTTGACGCCGCTTTTGGAGCGCTGGAAAGAGGACGGAGAAAAAGGCATTCAGTCTTATGAGTCGGGAAGCTGGGGCCCGGAAGCGGCGGACAGATTGCTTGAGCAGGACGGCCGCCGTTGGCATCGGCTTTAGCAGATCGTTGAAAAAATACGATCGCCCGTCATTCCGGGGGCTGATGATCTTTATCGGTCCGGGGAATCTGCTTTGTTTTCAGGGCTCAGATCAAAAGCAGATTCCTCTCTCGCTTTGCGGGATCGCAATAACCCGCAGCCGGGAACCCATCAGGGGGAAGAATCGTTGCCTGTATCCAAGAAATTCAAGTCGCTTACGGCGGGTGTGCTCCAGCCGGCCAATGTGCCCACGCTTGAAGAGGAATTATCTGATCTGTGGCGGGCTGCCGCTGAAAGTCCCCGAACAGAGCATCCCGTAATGCGGGCTTCCGTACTGACTCTTCTTGCGTTTGTTGAAAATGAAGACGAAGGCCGCGAGACTTTCAACCTGATCAGCCACGTCATCGCCCAGAATCCCTGCCGCGCGATCCTGATGGTCGCCGAACCAAGGGAACGCCCGGAAGACCTGTCGGCGTGGATTTCCGCCCAATGTCATCTTCCTCCTTCGGGCGCAAGGCAGGTGTGCTGTGAGCAGATTTATGTCCGGGCCCGCGGCGAGGCGGTGAGCGGGCTGGATAATGTGGTTCTTCCTCTGATTGTTCCCGAGTTGCCTGTTTATCTCTGGTGGCGGGCGGGACGTTTTGTGCCTCCGTCGTTTCTGGACCAGGTGCTTCGCGTCACAAACCGGGTGCTGGTGGATTCTGGACGGTTTGAAGAACCGGAGCTTGATCTGGCGGCGTTGGCGCGACTCGTGGACCGGTTCCGCACGACGGATGGCATGGCGTTCAGCGACCTCAACTGGGCCCGGCTCACACCATGCCGAGAGCTGATTGCTCAGAATTTTGATTCTGATGAAGCCCGTTCCTGCCTGCAGGACCTGTCGGAAGTGTCGTTCGAGTGGCAACTGGGCGCCCATGATACAGGTAGCCGGACTGCTCATACGCTGCTTCTTACGGCGTGGCTGGCCAGCCGCCTTGGGTGGCGGCCCGAGGGGCCTATTGTGCCCAATACCGGTCCACGCAGGGTGCTTGAGTTCCGCCGGGGAGACGAACCAGTTCGGGTAGAATGGGTGGTTCAGCGGGAGAAAAGCAAGCCGGCAACTCTGTTCAAGGTGAACTTGAAAACACGCTCCGTCCCGCCCGCAATCTTTTCAGTTACTGAATCTATGGAGGAAGGGATTGTCCGTACGAAGGCAGAACTGCCGGGACGTGCGCCGCTTGAAAGGACTGCCCGAATGGTGGTAATGGATGAAGTCGAGTTGGTCAACGAAGAACTCAAATTCCCGGAGCGGGACAGAATTTATGAAGAGGTCCTGGCCCTGATCGCCCGCACGGTCGAATTGTAGACTCGAACGGGTTACTGAAAAACGGTTTTAACGCCTGTCATTCTGAGCGTAGCGAAGAATCACGGCATTTATTTTCAAGCAGGTACGGGAATGCTTCGCTCGGCATGGCAACTTGGCCTTTTTCGGCAACCCTTAAGAGTCGCTGGGGCCTGGATGCCAAATGACCGAGACAAAGATCCAGATATTTCAAGACCTTGAAGCCCTGAGCCGGGCCGCTGCCGTGCTGTTCACTGAGCTTGCACGGGAGCGCGTCCAGCAGGGAAGAGTGTGTACGGCCGCTCTTTCAGGCGGTTCAACCCCGCGAACGTTTCTCGAAGTCCTGGCGAACCCTGAATTTTCCCAGCGGATCCAGTGGGAGAATGTTCACCTTTTCCAGGTTGACGAGCGATGTGTTCCCCCCGAAAATCTCCAAAGCAATTACAGGATGATTCGTGGCAGTCTGCTGCGGCCAGTGCCCGGCGCCGCTGAGAACTTCCATCGCATGAAAGCCGAGCAGGAAGACGTTGATTCAGCCAGTGCGGAATACGAAGCAGAGATCAGGGAAGTTCTTGCGCCGGCCGAGGGCTGTCTGCCCCGCTTCGATCTGGTCTTTCTGGGATTGGGCCCGGACGGGCACACGGCTTCGCTGTTTCCGGGTTCGGCGGCACTCGCTGAGAACATCAGATTGGTCTGCCCGAACTATGTGGAAAAGATTCACATGAACCGCCTGACCCTGACTTACCCCGTGCTTAACGCGGCGGCGGAAATCGTGTTTCTGGTTGCAGGATCGGACAAGGCGGAAATCCTGCGCCATGTACTTGAGGGAGCACGCGACCCCCAGCGTTTTCCGGCCCAGGGTGTCCAGCCGGCCCAGGGCAGCGCAACCTGGTACCTGGACCGTCCAGCCGCGCAATCTCTTCGAAAGAGTCACAGCCAGAGGAAAAGCTCTTGATCAAAATTGCTCCCTCAATTCTTTCTGCGGACTTTATGCGGCTTGGCGAGCAGGTCCTGGAAGCGGAAGCCGCAGGCGTAGACCGAATTCAGATCGATGTAATGGACGGGCGGTTTGTTCCAAACATTACATTTGGAACGCAGGCTGTCGCTTCTCTTCGGCCGCTCACCCGACTGACGCTGGAAACCCACCTGATGGTGGAGCCGCCTGAAGACTTTATTGAATCATTCGCCGAGGCGGGAGCCGACACCATTATCATCCATCAGGAAGCCACGCCGCATCTGCACCGCGCCATCCAGCAGATCCATGGCCTGGGCAAAAAAGCCGGGGTGGCCATCAACCCTTCCACGCCGGCTGCCCTTCTTTCAGAGGTTATCGGAAGCCTCGACCTGGTTCTGGTGATGACCGTCAATCCCGGGTTTGGCGGGCAGGAATTTATTATGGAGACGCTTCCGAAGATCCGGCAAATCCGCCGCCAGATCGAAGAGATTGGCCTTGAATGTGAGGTGGAAGTGGACGGTGGAATTAACACCGAGACCGCGCCCCTGGTCGTTGAGGCCGGGGCTGATGTTCTGGTTGCCGGATCGTCTGTTTACGGACACAAAGAAGGTGTGGCGGCGGCAATCCAGTCATTGTTGTCGAGCGTTTCGGGCTGAGGGCCGGAGCAACCTCAATTTGCTTCGCGGGATTGGGCCACTGTTTGCTGTTATCGAGATGGTTTCTATTGTGACAGCCCTGAGCCGGGGCTTTTGACTTTGCGCTGCAGCCTCCATTATATTCACTCATTAGATTTTCTCTCTTTAAGAGACAATTTTCGTGTGGCCTTCCCGGAGAAATAAGACCCCATTATGAAGATTGCGGTGTTTGGACTTGGGTATGTGGGTTGCGTGACGGGTGCGTGTCTTGCCAGGATGGGGCACAAAGTCCACGGCGTGGATATTTCTGCGGCAAAAGTGCGTTTGCTGAATTCCGGCCAGTCGCCGGTGCTGGAGCAGGGACTGGACACCCTGGTTGGGAAAATGGTGGCGGAAGGAAGACTTCAGGCGACGCTTGACCCCGCAGAAGCGCTCAATGGCGCGGACCTTTCGCTGGTGGCAGTGGGCACCCCTTCACTTAGAGATGGCAGCGCCAATCTGGATCATGTTGCGTCAGCCCTCGGAGACATCGGCCGCTCGCTTCGCGGCGCGAAGAAATTTCATGTGGCCGCAATCCGCAGCACGGTGCCGCCCGGAACCACCGAAAGCCTGGTGATCCCTACGCTGGAGAAGGTGAGCGGCAAACAGGCAGGGCTCGATTTCGGCGTCTGCTTTCATCCCGAATTCCTGCGCGAAGGGTCCTCGATTCACGACTTTTTTAACCCGCCCAAAACGGTCCTTGGCACAAGCGACCCTCGGACTGCCCGGCGATTGATCCGGATGTGGAAGCCAGTCAAGGCGCCTGTTTTTGTGACTTCATTCAAGGCGGCGGAAATTCTTAAGTACGCTGACAATACTTTTCACGCCCTCAAGGTCTCTTTTGCGAATGAGATTGGGTCCGTGTGCAGGCGGTTTGACATCGACAGCAGGGAAGTCATGCGAATATTCGTCCAGGACACCAAGCTCAACATTTCGCCGCTATATCTCAAGCCCGGTTTTGCATTTGGCGGTCCGTGCCTGCCCAAAGACGTCAGGGCGCTTGGATGGCTCGCCCGCAAGAACGGATTGAGTCTGCCCCTTATTGAGAATATCCTTCCCAGCAATACCAGCCATCTGGAAAGGGCGGTGGACCTGGTGCTTTCCGCCAGGCGGCAGAGAATCGGAGTGCTGGGGCTGGTTTTCAAATCGGATACGGACGACCTCCGCGAGAGTCCCGCCTGCGAACTGGTAAAGAGGCTGATCGCCGCCCACAAAAGGGTGAGGGTTTATGACCCCCGGGTAAGGCTTGACCGCCTGCTGGGCGCCAACCAGACCTTTGTCCGCAGGGAACTTCCATTGCTTCCCCGGTTGATGGCCGCATCCTGCTCTGAACTTATAAAGACCAGCGACCTCATCGTACTGGCAGGGGGTCATCCGGAATTCGAAACTGCAATCAAAGGCCTTAAGAAAGGCAAAATCCTGATTGATCTGGTGGGGCTAAAACCTGACGTGAGACGTTCCGGCATTGTCAGTCAGAGCCTTGCATAAAGGGTCGGGGTCAGGAAGCAACATCTACCCCACCGCACCTCAAGCCTCGCGGAGTGTGAGTACCTCTGCTGCAACTACATTCCAATTGCCCTGGAACGGCTATTTAAACCTTGACAGTTAGCGAGAAGGATTATAAATTCTTAATGTTTTGAAGGGGTTATAGGAACCAAGAAAACCTTAGACCTATGCGCTTCAGGCATGGTGCTCAGAGGGGAGAAAGTATGCTGGATCGAAAGAGTTTAGTGCAATTCGGGCTGACGGTGGTAGCGGTGATGGGGATAGGGATGATGCCGTTGCTGGGGGGATCGGCAGCGGTGGGATCGATAGCCGGAAGCCGAAACGCGACCCTGAGCGGAGAAGCGCTGGTGCCGAACACGACGGTGTTC
>DATLWV010000137.1:0-52424 GCA_035576145.1 Terriglobia bacterium | reverse complement strand
GCCAATACTCCGGTAGTGACAATTTTCGGGAAGAGCTGGGACCTGCACGTGAAGACGGCGCTGGGCATCACGATGGAGGAGAACCTCGACTTGATTCGCGAGTCCGTGGCCTACCTGATATCCTGCGGGAAGGAAGTGATTTACGACGCGGAGCATTTTTTTGATGGGTTCAAGGCCGATGCTGAATACGCGCTGGCGACACTGAAAGCTGCCGAGGAGGCGGGCGCCGATACGATTGTGCTGTGCGACACGAACGGCGGCACGCTGCCCTCAGATATTCGCGAGCGTTTCGTGCGCGCAGCAAAGCACGTCAAGACTCCCCTGGGCATCCATACTCACAATGACGGCGAAATGGCGGTTGCCAATTCCATTGTGGCGGTGCAAGCAGGAGCGATGCAGGTGCAGGGCACCATCAATGGCTACGGTGAGCGCTGCGGCAATGCCAATCTCTGTTCCGTGATTGCGAACATCGAGCTGAAGCTTGGCATGAGCTCGATCGGAAATGAAAACCTGAAGCGCCTGACGGAGGTTTCCCATTACGTCAGCGAGTTGGCCAACCTGCTGCCGCGAACGGACCAGGCGTACGTTGGCAAGAGCGCCTTTGCCCACAAGGGCGGCATCCACGTGAGCGCGGTGATGAAGGAAGCTGCCGCTTATGAACACATCGATCCGGCGCTGGTGGGGAACGCCCGACGCGTGCTGGTCTCGGAACTGTCGGGGAAGAGCAACATTCTTTATAAGGCCGCCGAACGGGGATTGAAAATTGACAAGTCCAGCGCCGCCGCCAAAGTTGTGGTGGACAAGCTGAAGGAAATGGAGCATTTCGGCTACCAGTTTGAAGGGGCCGAGGCGTCGTTCGAAGTGCTGTTTGACAAGCTGGTGCACGAAACCAAGGAACTTTTCGAATTGGATGGCTTCCGCGTGATTACTGAAAAGAAGGGTGCGGGCGAGCCCTATTCCGAGGCCGTGATCAAGCTGCGGGTGGACGGCACGGAAGAGCACACGGCGGCGGAAGGTTCGGGGCCGGTCAGCGCTCTGGACCACGCCTTGAGAAAATCGCTGACTACTTTCTTCCCCTGTATCCGGGATGTTCGCCTCACGGACTACAAGGTGCGCGTGCTGAATTCTGAAGGCGGGACCGACGCCAAGGTGCGCGTGCTGATCGAATCGAGCGACGGGCAGGAAAGCTGGGGGACGGTAGGCGTCTCAGAGAACCTGATTGAAGCCAGCTGGCAGGCCCTGGTAGACAGCATTACCTACAAGCTGAAGAAGGAATACGGCTCCAGAAAGAAGGTAAGCAGCGCGGATGCCGCCGCGGAAGGCGAGCCGGCACCTCACCGCAAAGAAGCAGTCGGCTCGAAACATTCGTAGCTCGTCGGCACTTGCGTCAACAACCCGCCTGTTTAGGTTCCGACCTCTGCTTCTATCAACCACCCCGTAACCGAGGCAATGCCCATTGCTTTGAATCGCCCACAATCTTAAACTGAAAGAAACACCAAAGTCCCTCTGAAAGGAGAATCGTCATGAAATGGACGGAGCTCTTGAAGAGCGAAATCGAGACCAGCTACCGAACCACCGCAAAACTTCTGGATAAAGTAGATCCGGGAAATCTGGCATGGAAGCCGGGGAGTGGCAGTAACTGGATGACCATGGGCCAGCTGCTGTTGCACATTTCGAACGGCTGCGGGGCTGGATGCAAGGGATTTGTGACGGGTGACTGGGGCCTGCCGGAGGGCAAGAAAATTGAAGATCTGCCTCCGCAGGAAATGATGCCGCCCGCGGAGAAGCTGCCAGCCGTCAAGAGTGTGGAGGAGGCGAAGAAACTGCTGGGGGAAGACAAAGCGCTTGCGCTTGAGATGATTGACCGCGCGGGAGAAAGCGATCTGGAAAATCGCAAGTTCGCGGCCCCATGGGAACCATCGAACTCAATGCCCCTGGGCCGGCACCTGCTGATGATGATTCAGCACCTGGAGCGGCACAAAGGCCAGCTGTTCTATTACCTGAAGCTGCAGGGAAAAACAGTCAATACATTGGACCTGTGGGGTTAGAAATCCCAGGGGTTTCTAAAGGTTGAAAGTTAGGAGAGCCCCGGGCCGGATCTCGCATCAGGGCCTGCAGCGTCCCTGATGTGCAAGAATTTTCACTTCTATTGACTGAAAATAAGCCCCTTGGAGTCTGAGTTCATTGTGTCTGAGGTGAGCTTTCCTGAGTGCCCTAAGGGGAATTCGCAAGCTCTATAGAGGATATAGCCGATTGAAGAGCTTCTGGTTGACTTATAGAATATTGCAAACGTAGTTCTGCGGCGATCAAAGTGGTGGAGGTCGGTTTTGGAAACTCTGCCCGGGGCCCGACGAATTAATTCTTCCAGGCTAAACGCCGATGCAGCGTTTGCGCGCGTTAATTCGTGTCTTCCCGCTGAAAGGCGCCTTGGTGACTCCACCACAGTAATCGTCAGAGTGTCGCTGAACTCATTCCTCGATGGTCTTAATGAACTCAATGGTCGCATTGAAAATTCTAGTCACATGGGCGGACGGGACGGCCTGCTGAACCATACCCCATTCAAAATCTCAATTGCAAGAAGTGGTCCCGACAAGAGTGGCTGCGACCTTGTCACGTTCTCCGATTGCCTGCACATCACGCGCTGCGGGGTGGGAGGCCCCGGGCACGTTTTTTTTCCTCTGAAAGCTCACGAAACGTGGATGATTGTCGAGCCGTTTGCCTGCAACCGGCCTGAGAGGCCTGCAGTCTTCTAGGCCGGATTTACAATTGTGCGCCAGCGATTTTTGGCTCAAGACGATTGCTGGCGTAGGAAACGGGTGCTGCGCCCGGCCTGGAGGCGGGTCAGCAGCGCACTTTAGCCTGGCAAGGTCTGCCGGATTCACTTGCACCCAGTGAGCTGTGCAGACCCGCGTGAGCATGATACTTGAGGCCCGACCATAAACTTGCAGGGAGGTGTGATGCGCGGGATGGCATTGTTGAAAACAATAAGTGAGGATTACAAATCGATTACACATCTGAGGTTCCCCGGGGCTAAGGAGCAGGTTCCATCGGTCCTGGAGGAGGAAGCCCGCCTGGTCAAGATCCCCGCCTGCTACTATGTGGCGACCAGCATAGATGGATTGATCGCAGACAGATCTGGCAATGTCGACTGGCTAGGCCGCTTCTTTGATGTGGATTACGGCTTCCATGGCTTTCTGGACTCCGTCGACACCGTTGTGATGGGCAGGCGCACCTACGAACGCATCCTGAAGAACGCGAGAACGAACCCCTATGAGGGAAAACTGTTCGTGGTCCTCTCTCGCACGTGGAAAACCGGGCCTTACGCCCACCTTTTCTGGCACGGTCCCCTGGAGGACCTGATGCGCCGGCTTGAGGGGTTCGGATCAAAATCACTGTGGATTGTAGGCGGCGGATCAGTGGCCGGAACATTTCTTGAAGCCGGATTGCTTGACGAAGTACGGCAATTCGTGATGCCGCTGGTGCTCGGATCGGGAACTCCACTCTTTGGCCCGCTTCGGGAGCACGCTTCTCTGCGGCTCAAAGATAGCCAGTCCTTTGCGAATGGCGTCCTGCAACTGACGTACGCCCCCGGAAGTTAGCCCGACGAGTGGTTGCGAGATGCTGCGCGGCCGGGCTCATGTCAGTTACGGCGGAAGACGCCCGGTTTTCAATCCGGCGTGGGGCAGACGCTGAAGCCTTTACTTTATCACCGCCCATGCCAGGCCATCAGGGCCCCGGTCCGTGTTGATGCGGCCGATCTCTTTGAGAGTCTTCAGGTCAATCACGGCCACGAAGTTTTCCGGGCTGCAGGAAACGTAGGCCCGCGAACCATCAGGCTGCATCAAGATGCCTCCGGCGCCGCGCCCAAGGTTCAGGCGCTTGACCTCGCGCCGTGTGGCGGCATCGAAGATAGCTATGTTGCCGCCGTTGCTGACCAGCATGGAGACGAAGACATATTTCCCGTCGGGCGTAAACTTCAACCGATTCGCGCGGGTGACATGGGCGTCAAGCGTCTGAACCAATTTTTTTGTCGTAAGATCGATGATGGAGACCGTGCCGCCCTCCGCAGCTGCAGACCAGAGTTCCCGCCCGTTGGGAGCGACATCAAATCCTTCAGTGCCCACACCAGTCGGGACAACCGTTTCCTCCCATCCCTGAGCTCCGCGCGGCGGGCCGGGAGCGCCAGATTCAGCGACCTTTTCAATAATGCTGATGGTGCCGGAGTTGACGTTTGAAGTGTAGATGCGCGTGAGGTCACTTGAAACCACAATCATGTGGGTGCGGTCCTGCCCGGTGCCGAGTATCCAGTCGATTTTCCGTGTGGCGGGGTTGATACGTCCAACGACCTTGTTGACCTCCGCCGTGAAGTAAAGTTCTCCGCCTGCAAAGTCCAGCCCGTGCGGCCCGCGCAGCCCGCCGAGATCAATCAGCGGAAGCGCCTTCTGCGCCACCAGGTCTGCTACAGAGATGGTATTGAAGGCCCCGGAGCCGTAGTTGGAGATGTATGCCAGTTTTCGATCAGATGATGCGACCACTTCATGAGGATCATTTCCGGCTGGAATTTTGGCCACTACTTTGAGTGTTGCCGGGTCCACGATCTCGAGAGTGTGGTCCTGCTTGGCAAGCACCAGCAAGGCGGGCGACGGCGTGCTCCCGGCCCAAAGCGTTACGCTGCCCAGACACGTCAGCAGGAAGGCAAGAATCAATCGCGGTTTCATCAGCCTTTCACTCCTTCATCAAATTGTTTCCAAGCCCCGCCATCGCCGGTTGAAGCAGACACCGCCATGCAAGACCAGGCCAACCGGCGGCTGCGATTGATTCTACATCCAACAGTTCCGGCTGGCGATCCCTTAATTCCCGGTGGCCATCGCGGTTTCTAATCAGTCCGGGTAGTTTCAGTTGACGAGTTGCCGAAATCAGAATCAGGAAACATGGGCAGGGTGTTCAGCAGGAGCTTTTTTCGGTGCGCGGACTGCCACCATCAGGGCGAAACCCACGACTGCTGCAATCATCAGAGTAATCATCATTCCCGTGTCAGCAGTGGCGTGCGCAAACGCCCCGGCGATGGAACCTCCGGCAA
The DNA here is from genome assembly GCA_035576145.1 of Terriglobia bacterium. Classification (GTDB taxonomy): domain Bacteria; phylum Acidobacteriota; class Terriglobia; order UBA7540; family UBA7540; genus SCRD01. The sequence continues at coordinate 47,344 of DATLWV010000137.1, read as the reverse complement.
AACTGCCGAGGAACTGCATGCTGTTGTAGACGCCCAGCGCGCTGCCCTGGGCGGTCTCCGGCCCGGAGTTGCTGACCATGCTTGGAAGCATGGGTTCGAGCCCGGTAAACCCGATATAGAAAAGCGTCCCGCCGGCCAGGACCGAAGTCAGGTGGATTGGATTGAATCCGAGCAATCCAGGACGAAACAGAAGAATAGCGCTGGGTATGAAGACAAGAAAGGCCACGGCAGCGAGCGGCCTGGCCAGCCCATGGTCTGCCCCGCGCGTGAAGGCGAACATGGTGACAGCGCTGATGAAAATCATCGGCAGCAATACTTCGTAATACTGGGTCATCTTCAAATGGTAGCGGCCGGTGACGATGAGCGGGAAGTAGAAGAAGAACGTGCTCATGAAGAAGTTCATCAGAAATCCGCCCGCATCAAGAGCCAGCAACGCTGGTGTGCGAATGATGTCTCGCAGCGGGGCGGGCGCAATGCCGGAGGGTGGCGTTTCCGGAAGGTAATGCACCAGGAGCATGTCGGTGCCGATGCCGAGAATTCCGGTGATCCAGAAGAGCGACGCAGTCCCAAATATTCCCGCGACAATGGGCCCGGCTATCACACCGATAATGAATGCGGCACCGATCGGGATGCCGAGGATGGCCATGGCAGTGGAACGCCGCTCAGCCTGAATATGGTCGGCAACCGTGGCAAAGGCCACAGAAATGATGGCGCCGCCACCCTGTACCAGCCGGCCCACGATCAGGACACCGATCTGCATAGCAGAGGGGAACCAGTGCGGAACCGCGCAGATAAAAGACCCAAGGCTGAAAAGCGCCATACCCAGGATCAATACTCTCCGCCGGCCAATACGGTCTGAAAGGCGCCCGAGCGGAATTTGAAGGATGGCCATGGTGAGGCCGTAGCAGCCGAAGGCAAATCCCACCAGAAAACGTGAATGTGTGAACCGCAGACCGTAAAGCGTAAAGACCGGAAGGACAAGAAACAGACCCAGCATCCGAAGGCCGACCACGCTGGCCAGCGTCAACAGGATCTTCTTTTGGAGACTGGTGAAGGGTACGCGATCGGTTTTTGGTTTTCTTGCCATTTCAGAGCAGGGAAATCAAACAGCTGAAGAGCCTGCCGGATTCTCCGCGGCCCCCAACCGGGAAAGCACGCTGCGTATCAGTTGAATGGAGTGCCGATTACTGCCCAACGAACTCCGCTTTGACAGCCTGAGGGATGATGCCGGCCTCGAAGCCGCGGTCGAGCAAGGTTTGCACGGCGCGGCGGCCCTGTTCGCCGTAATCGAGTGTCCATTGGTTAACGTACATTGAAACAAAGTGTTCAGCCGTTGCCGGTTCAAGTCCGCGGGCAAAGTTCAACGCGTATTCCAGCGCTTCGTCACGATGGTCGAGGCCATAGGCGATACTTTCGTGGAGCAGTTCATCTGCCCGGCGGATGACATCCGGCCCGAGCGCGCGCCGGATCACATTGCCGCCCAGCGGCAGCGGCAATCCCGTTTCGTTCTTCCACCAGACTCCCAGGTCGACCATCCTGGCGAGCCCATAATTTCCGTATGTCAACTGGCCTTCGTGGATGATGACGCCGGCATCCACTTCTTCTTTAACTACCTTTTCCAGGATCTCGTCGAAACGGGTTTCCACCGGTTCGAAATCGGATTCGTAAAGGCAAAGAGCCAGGTACGCCGTTGTTTTCTTTCCCGGGATGGCGACCCGTTTCCCCTTCAGGCCTTCTCCCTGCAGGGGGCCGCGGGTGACGATGAGGGGTCCATAGCCGTCCCCGAAGCTGGCGCCGGAGGACATCAGGATGTAACGGTCAGCCAGTTCTGCATAGGCGTGAAATGAAACCGCTGTGATGTCATAAACTTCTTCCCGGGCTTTCTGGTTCAGGGTTTCGATGTCTTCCAGCACGTGAGTAAACTCGATGTTGCCTGTCGGAATCTTTTTGGTCGCCAGCGCGTAAAACATAAAGGCGTCATCGGAATCCGGGCTGTGGGCCAGGCGGAGATCGATTACGGGAGCGGTCGTTCTGGGGCCTTGTTCGGTAGAATTCTGTGGCATCGTCTCTCTAGTGTCGCTTCAGCGAAAAATGGAAACAGCAATTTTATCACAATCGTGAACCGCCTCTCAATTGCGCGTTCCAACGTTCACTTGCGCACTCGTCGCTTCGGCACATTGTTGGTTTCCTCAGATAAAGGCGCACGAGTTGTGGAATATCATGTTGCGATGACAGGCGGTGGTTCGCTTTCGGTCTTGGGTTTAACCGATTTCGAGTTTGCGGGAATGCGCGAAGCCCGAATGCTGCCGATAATCACCATCAGATTGGTCGCTAGAATGGTGGCAAAGGCGAGCGCGGGTAGAAACGCGAAGGTGTTGCCGCGGGTCTGGATCACCTGGAGTGCAAGAACAACCGTGATCAATCCCCGGGGCATGATCCATAAAATTAACTCACGTTCGGTCGCGTGGAGGCCTTTCCACGACCAACTGCTGGCCCGGACCGCCAGCGCCCGCGCCAGAATCACCGCACCCAGCACACCCACAGCCTGGGGAAGGTAGCGGACCAGTTCACGGAATTCCACCACAGCGCCGAGCAGAACGAAAAAGAAGGTCCGGACGAGGAAAGACAGTTCCGCGTGGAAAGTCAGGACCTGGGTGTGGTGTTCTTCGCCTGCAAATTCGAGGCCCAGCGAGTCCTTCACCACATCCAGTTCCGTGCGCCGGGTGTTTGCCAGGAAGATGCCAAAGAAGAAAACGGTGATGAGTCCGCTGACGCCAATGTGTTCCGCCGCGGAGTAGAGCAGGAGCACCACCGCCAGGGTCAGCGGATTCCAGAAACGTTGGTCAGGAACTTTTGGCAGGAGGTATGACCATACGAAGGCCACCAGAATCGCCAGCAGGAAGGAGATAAAGGCCACAAAAAGAAGCTGCCCGACAAAACGGGTTGCGACGGGTCCGCCAGTCCGGCCTATATCCAGCAGAATTCCCACCGTCAGGATGGCGAAGGTATCACTGAGCGAGGCGTCAAGGATCATCGTTACTCGGGCCGGCGTGCTGGCTTCAATCTGTTGCAAAACCGGCAGGGTGATGGAACTGCTGGTGCATCCCAGGACGGCGCCCACGGTCAGTGCAGCAATCGTGGAAATGCCCATGCTCCAGCGCATGACGAGAGCGATGACCGCGAGGCTGAGGACGTAAGCCAGGAATGAAAGCAACAAGCTGCCGGTAAAATGGCGAAGCATGGCCTGCAATTCGAGTTCGAGGCCGCCTTCAAACAGGATCAGGATAACCGCGAGCGTCCCCAGGGCATGCGTGATAGCCTGGAACTCCCTGCCGCTCACCATGCCCAGCAGCGGCCCCAGTACCAGTCCGGTAACCATCAGCACGATAACGTCAGGGACGCGAGTGCGCTTGAATAGCTGGTTGGCGACGAAAGCCAGCGTGATCAGTCCACCGAGTAACGCGAACAACAGGGTAATGCTCATAGCATCCCGGAATTGCTTTTCCAAAGAGTATGCGCACCATGGGCCAGGTGCGTTAATGTTGGATGAGCCTGGTCAGACAACATCCATCGCTAGCCTCCATTCTCTCACGAATCCGGTATTGTAGGCGTCCAAAGGCTGAATGTGACTGAAAACATTGCCGGAACTACGGAGCGCCTTCTGGTGCATTAATTCGATAGGTCTTCATCGCAATTGTCCCGAAAGCAGTCCCGGGTCGTTATTTGCAGTCTTGCCGGGTCTCTTGCCTTTCTTGACAACAGCGACGGATTTCCACAACAATGACGGATTGTCACTGAAGATGCGAGTCCAGAGGGCATCGGGTCTTCAAAGTTGAAATTGAGAAAGGTTTAGCGTATGCGTTGGAGTCAGGTTTTCATCCCGACGCTTCGGGAAGTTCCTGCTGAGGCGGAGGCTGTGGGCCATCAACTCCTATTGCGGGCGGGCTACATTCGCCAAGTCGCCGCAGGGGTGTACGCCCATCTTTACCTGGCCCAGAGGTCGTTTCTCAAAATCAAGCGGATTATCCGCGAGGAGATGAACCGGATCGGGGCACAGGAATTCTTTCTGCCCGCGCTCAACCCTGCAGAGCTCTGGAAAGAATCCGGCCGCTGGGATGCCGTGGACGTGATGTTCAAATTCAAGGACCGGAACCTCCACGACATGTGTCTTGGCGTGACTCACGAAGAGGAGATGACGAACATTGCGCGAGGCGAGCTGCGATCGTACAAGCAACTGCCGCAAATCTGGTATCAGATTCAGGAAAAATTCAGGGACGAGCCGAGGCCCAAGTCCGGCCTCTTGCGCTTGCGCCAGTTCACGATGAAGGATTCCTATTCCTTCGACCTGGACGAAGCGGGCCTGGATGTGAGTTACGACAAGCATGTGGATGCTTATCACCGCATTTTCACGCGCAGTGGCCTGCGATATTTGCATGTGGACGCCTACTCCGGAATGATGGGCGGCAAAGTCTCCAGCGAGTTCACCGCGCCGGCCGAGTCGGGAGAAGACTGGATTGCACAATCGGACTGCGGGTACGCTGCGAACCTCGAAAAAGCCGAAGGGCGTCCCGTTCCCGTCGAAGACCCTGCGGGTGACAGGGCTATGGAGCCTTTTCCGACTCCGGGCCAGAAAACGATTGACGACCTGGTCAAGTTCACGGGCGAACCGGCCTCTCGCATGATTAAGACTCTGGTTTACATTGTGGAAAGCAATCCACTGATTCTACTGCTACGCGGCGATCACGCACTGAGCGAAACCAAACTGGCTTCTGTGCTGGGCACTTCGATGTTCCGCCCTGCTACGCCCGCGGAAGCTTTTGAACTGCACGGGGCCCACTTGGGATCGCTGGGGGCGGTGGGGATCAAGGACGCCAGGATTGTGGCAGACCTTGCACTGAAGTCGCGCCGCGGTTTGATTACTGGGGCGAACCGGGACGACACGCACATGAAGAACGTCGTGCCGGGCAGAGACTTTGCGGCAGAATACGCAGATCTGCGCGCGGTCCAGGCCGGGGACCTTTGTGTTCAATGCAGCAAACCACTGCGACTGACCAAGGCAATCGAACTCGGGCACGTTTTCAAGCTCGGATGCCGCTATTCGGAGAAGCTGCATGCCACGGTGTTGGATGCGAACGGAAAGGAAGTTCCGCTGGTCATGGGTTCATACGGAATTGGTGTTGAGCGCATCCTCGCTGCCGCTGCGGAACAGAACCATGATGCGGACGGCATGTTCCTTCCGCGGTCCATAGCTCCATTTGATGTTGTTCTCACGGCTGCCAATATGGACGATTCCGGTGTGAGAACCCACGCGGAGAATCTTTATAAGCAGTTGCAGGAAATGGGCCTAGACGTGCTTTTTGACGACCGCGAAGAACGACCGGGTGTCAAATTCAAGGATGCGGACCTGATTGGTGTGCCGTACCGCATCACGCTTGGAAAGAAGAAGCTTGCTCAAGGGTTGGGCGAAATCTATGATCGCTCGACAAAGCAGGTCCACGATGCTAACCTTGACACGTTGGTAGTGGCGCTGCGGGAACGCTTAAGAAGTCAGAACTAAGCGGGCAAGCGACCATAACGGAGATGATGTCACTCAGCGACTCGGGGGAGGGTGAGTGAAGGCGATACTCTCCCTGGCATTTCTTGGGATCGTGGCATTTTGCGCGCTCAAGATCGTGCCGGTTTATGTTGATAATTACCAGTTTCAGGATTACCTGAACAACACGGCTGTGGACGCCACCGTTCGCCAACCACAGCCGAAGCCTGAGGACCTTCAGGCTGCAATTTATTCAAAAGCCGAGTCACTGGGGCTACCCGTGGAACGTCAAGACATTAAAGTTTCAGTCGGCCAGACGGTTACCATTGATGTAGCGTATGAGGTTTACGTCGACCTGAAAATTTACACGCTCCCTCTCCATTTCACCCCCTCGGCTAAGAACAGCAATATCTAAGCCGTGCGCCCCCGATCGAAGTCATCAACCCGGATGCCGTCAAAGTCCCTAGCGAAGGGATTGTATTTCTCCCTTCAGGAGCTGGTCCTTTGGCAAAAGGTGGCGCTGGCAGCCGGAGTTTTTGCCTTTCTGATAGCTGTCCTGGGTTATATCTACCTCTACGTCCATTTTTCACGCATGATCGATGCGCGATTAAGCGGCGACGTTTTTAACCACGCGTCCCTGGTTTACGCAGCTCCTACACCGGTGGAAGTTAGTGAGCGCGGCACCCCGGAAGGATTTGCTGCAAAGCTCCAGAAAGCGGGCTATACAACGGGGCAGGTGGAGTCGCATTTTGGGACCTACGAATTGGGAGAAAACCGCCTGGTTGTTAAGCCTGGCGCGGATTCTTTCTTTCACGGGCCGGTGATGCAGGAAGGCGCTGCAACGCTGTTGTTTAGAGGGGGGCGCCTGGCTTCGATCACACCCCTTGAGCATGGCGCGCCACTCAGGAATTACTGGCTTGAGCCGCAGGCGATTACCACGCTTTTTGGCAGCGGCCGTTCCAAGCGCCGCGTGGTGAAATACGAGCAGCTTCCCAAAGAGCTGGTAAATGCGGTGGTGGCTGCCGAGGACCACACATTTTTCACGCACCACGGAATCAATCTTTTTCGCATGTTTTCGGCTGCCATCGCCGATTTGCGTGCCGGCCGGATGGCGGAAGGCGGCAGCACTCTGACCATGCAGCTGGCAAGGAATTTCTTCCTGACGCCGCGGCGGACCATTAACCGAAAGCTGCAGGAAATCTTTATTGCCATGCTGCTGGAGCACCGGCTCAGCAAAGAACAGATTTTCAATTTTTATGCCAACGAAATCTATCTGGGGCAGAGCGGCAGCTTTTCGATTTATGGTTTCGGAGAAGCCGCGAATGCGTATTTCAATAAGAACGTCTCCTCTCTGACCCTTCCCGAGGCCGCGTTGCTGGCTGGGATTATTCGCGGCCCCAATTTCTATTCGCCGTACCGGCACGCACAGCGCGCAACGGAGCGCCGTAACCATATTCTGGACGAGATGGCCGAGTCTGGTTACATCAGCAAAGCACAGGCCCACGAGGCTTCAAAGTCCGCGCTGGGACTGGCCCCGGAAAACGTGGGAGGCAGCCAGGCGCCCTATTTTGTGGACATGATCCAGGATGAACTGCTCTCCCATTTTTCCGAGGAGCAACTGCTTTCGCAAAGCTATCGCATCTACACGACGCTTGACCCGGACCTGCAGCGGGTGGCGTCTGAAGCTGTCGCCACTGGTATGGAAGAAGTTGACAAGCGGATCGCCGGGACGCGCCACCATCCACCGCAGCCGCCCAATGGTCCCAAGCAACCCCAGGTGGCGATGGTGGTTCTCGATCCTCACACCGGTGCCATCCGGGCGCTGGTGGGGGGGCGTAACTACGCGCATAGCCAGTTGAACCACGCCCTGGCAAAGAGGCAGCCGGGCTCATCTTTCAAGCCTTTTGTTTATGCGGCGGCCCTGAATTCCGCCATCGATGGCACACAGCCGCTGGTCACCCCGGCGACAATCCTGATGGATGAACCCACAACCTTCCAGTTCGGGGACGAGGTCTATGAGCCCAAGAACTATGAGGATGAGTATCGGGGAATGGTTACGGTCCGGAACGCCCTGGCGCATTCCCTGAACGTGGCGACGGTGCGGCTGGCAGAGATGATCGGCTATGAAAAGGTCAGGGATCTGGCGATTGCCGCCGGCATCAATCAGGACATCAAGGCGACGCCGGCGATAGCACTGGGGGCCTATGAGGCAACGCCTGTGGAGATAGCCGGGTCCTATACGGTTTTTTCCAATTCCGGCACCTATGAGCAGCCCCGGTCGATCCTTCTGGTAAACAATGCTGATGGCCAGGCGATCTATCGGGTCCCGGAGGTTTCACGGCAGGTGCTTGACCCCCGCATCAGCTTTTTAATGGTAAGCTTAATGCAGAGCGTAATTAATGAAGGCACCGGGTCGGGAGTTCGAGCACGGGGATTCGCTGCACCGGCCGCCGGCAAGACGGGGACATCGCACGACGGCTGGTTTGCGGGATTCACGTCCAACCTTCTCGCTGTTGTCTGGGTGGGTTATGATAATGACCGGGAATTAGGCCTCTCGGGCGCGTCCTCGGCGCTTCCTGTGTGGACGGCGTTTATGAAACACGCCACCAAGCTTCCGGATTACAATGATGTTCAGCAATTTCTTGAACCTCCAGGAATTGTGGGCGTCCCACTGAATGACCAGGGGCAGATTGTCGCCTCGAACTCCTTGGAGAAAATCCACAATGAATTCTTCATTCAGGGGACTGAGCCCCATTCTGAAAACCCGATTGAACGAATAGGCGGAATCCTGGGACGGATTTTTCATCCGGACAGCAAGTCGGCAGCCCAGGCCGCCCAGGATGTGACCTCAGCGCCGACAATGCCGGCCGCGAGCCCTGCGCCACTGCAGAATCAGCAGGCCGCGCAACCGGACAATCCTCTTCAAACGCCTCGCCAGACGCAGAAAAAGGGCGGCCTCTTGCACAGGTTTCTATCTGTTTTCAAAAGTGGAGATTCAAAAGCACAGCCGCAGCAGCCTTCGACCACTACACCGCAACCCTGAGGTGTAACCGCCCGGTGCCGGGAGGGTGAACCATGATACGGGTTAACTTGATTCGCACAGTGGGAGCCCTGATTGGAGCTCTGGTTGCACTGAGCGTTGCAAGCGGGAGGGCTCAGGACCAACGCATCAGGCCGGCAGACCAGTCCGGGAATTTACAGCCGAAAGCTGAAAAGGCCCTGAACCTTACAGATGAAGAATGGGGCGATCTATACATGGCTCGCAAGACATATGACGCTGCCATTGATCATTACTCGCTTGCGATCCAGTCCCATAAGAATTTGCCCCAGGACAATATCCAGGTTGCCTCCCTGTATAACAAGATGGGTATCTGCTACCAGCAGAAGCTTGACTATGGGAAGGCTCGCAGGGCCTACGACAGGGCTCTACGGCTGGACAAGAATAACGCGCAGGCATGGAATAATCTGGGCACAACTTATTACCTGACCAATAGCGAGAAAAAGTCCATCAAGTTCTACCGTCGAGCCATAAAAATAAATCCCCAGTCAGCTTCCTATCACCTGAACCTGGGAACTGCGTACTTTGCGCGCAGGAAATACAAGGATGCATCAGATGAGTACCGGACGGCGATTGAACTTGATCCTGAAGTTCTGACAAGGAGTTCCAGCGGCGCGGGGACGGCCGTTGAAACCCGGCACGTGGACGCCAAGTACTATTTCTACCTGGCAAAAATTTTCGCTTCGGTGGGCAACCCCGTTGAGGCGATCCGATACCTTCAGCACGCGATGGAAGAGGGTTTCAAGGACCGGAAACGAATTCTTGAAGACCCGGACTTTCAAAAAATCAGCAATGATCCTGACTTCGTCTCTTTGATGAAGAACCCTCCTGTCGCAATCAAGGATTGAAGCCGGATGTGACGTCCTGTGGGAAGGCTGCTCGCGGGTGGAAATGTTCCAGTTGCATTCGAGTAGGGCGCTGCGGATGTTATAATGGCGGCCATTGGTCTGGCTGGGAAACATGAAGCTGAAGTGCATCGGGTTCTTCATCTTGTTACTGTTCATCTGCGGGGGAGTGCAAGCTGCTCCACCGAGAGTCATCCTGGTTTTCCCGCTTGAAAATATGAGCGGAAACGCCAGTTTGGGCTGGATGTCCGAGGGCCTCGCGGAACTGATCGGGACCCGCCTCACTTCACCCGGCCGGTACGTTATCGAGCGCGATGAACGAAACGACGCCTATGACCAATTGGGACTGCCGCTTGATATGCCCCTGACGCTGGCCAGCGAGTACAAGGTGGCCGGGACGCTGGGCGCCACGATTGCCGTGGTCGGACACTTCACCTTGGCCGGAGATCAGCTCACCACGCATGTGCAATTGCTTAACATTCCAAATCTGACTCTCTCCCGCGCCATTGAGGTTTCCGGCAAGCTCACCGATCTGGATGCGCTTGAGACCCGCCTCAGCTGGGAACTCTTGAGATCCCAGGCCGGAGAAGCGGCGCCCGTTACCGAAGAAGAATTTCGCAACCGATTTCCTCCTGTTCGCCTGGGCTCTTTTGAAAGTTACATCCGGGGAATTTTATCCACTGACCTGAAAAGCCGGGTCCACTTTCTCAGAGAGGCGGACCGTCTGAATCCTCGCGACCATCGCGCTGCGTTTGCGCTGGGAAAATACTATTTTGATCAGGAAGCCTATGCAGATTCTGCCCGGTGGCTTCGAATACTAAATTCCGGTGACCGGGATTATGCTCAGTCCCTGTTCCTGCTGGGCATCGACGAATATTTCCTGGGCAACAACGCATCGGCCAGGGTGGCCCTAAAGAAGCTTTCAGAGATTGTTCCGCTGGGTGAGGTTTTTAATAACCTCGGGGTCGTGGAGTTGCGCGCGGGCCGCTATGACGAGGCCCTGGAGGACTTTCAGCGGGCCTTGCAAAAAGACCAGGCGGATTCCGATTATGCTTTCAATATGAGCATGGCCTTCTGGCACTTGAAGAAGTATGATCAGGTTTCGAATTATCTCCACAAGGTTCTGGCGCAGGACGCGGATGACCTGGAAGCCCACGTTCTTCTGGCGGAAGTTTCAGGCGAACTGGGTGACACCGGGACTCGCGAGAACCAGTTGGCCTGGATTTCAGACCACGAAAAGGACCCTGCCGATGATCCTCCGGGAGATAATAGTACGGTGCAGTCTGCTTCTGATCCGTCACCAAGAATCAAGAAGGAATACGACGGAAAGGCGTTTCATCTGCTTTCTATTGAACTTGCCCGCGCCGCCCATAAAACGCTGGAGGACCAGCCGGGCCATGAGATTCGGGCTGCCGGGCAGACCCATTTGAAGCAGGGCCAGGACCTGCTTTCAGCGGGGAGGCTGGCTGAGGCGGAACGCGAATTGACCCAGGCGGTGCTTCTGCTCCCTCATAGCAGTGAGGCCCATCGGGTTCTGGGACAGGCGTATGAACGTGAGGGGAAACACACGCTTGCGGCAACGGAGTTTGAAGCTTCACTAAAGGAAAAGGATTCGTTTGACGCGCACCTGGGGCTGGCGAAGGCCTATGTTTCCCTCGACCATCTGGAGCCGGCTTTGAAGCAGACCCAGGCGGCTCAGCAGCTTGAACCGGCCAATACTGAGGCCAGGGACCTGGCAGAGCAGATCCGCGCGCAATTGTCCGTGCACAGTGACAAACCTTGAGAACAAAGTTATTCAAGTATGGTTTGACGCAATCAGTCCTTTTGATGGGCGTCTTCGCTCTTACACCGCTGTATGCCGCCCAGTCTCCTCCCGTAGTGGTGCAGATCGATCTGGACGGAGTTGTACAGGCCGTGAGCGCGGACTACGTTGTTCGCGGGATCACGTACGCAAACCAGACGGGAGCCAGTGCGATCCTTCTTGAATTGAGCACGCCCGGCGGGCTGGGTGATTCCATGCGTGAGATCATTCGCGCTGTGATGAACTCGCGCGTTCCCGTTATCACATACGTTTATCCCAGCGGCAGCCGAGCTGCCTCAGCCGGGTTCTTCATCCTGCTTGCGGGAGACATCGCGGTAATGGCTCCAGGGACCAACACAGGAGCTGCGCATCCCGTGATGATCGGCGGCCTCGGGGTGGGGAAAACCGAGGAAACCAAAGTCCTGAATGATTCCGCCGCATTCATCCGTTCGATTGCAGATACACGGGGACGGAATGAAAAGATGGCCGAAGACGGCGTTCGGCAGAGTATTTCGCTGACGGACCAGGAAGCCCTGAAGAACAATCTTATTAACGCCATCGCTAACAGCCCGGAGGACATCTTCAAAGAGTTTGACGGCAAAACGATCAAACGCTCCGATGGTTCCGAAACGGTCTTGAAGCTGGCGGGGGCCCGGATTGTTCCTTATCAGATGCCCTGGTTCAAACGTATTCTTTCCTGGGTGGCGAACCCCAATATCGCGTTTATTCTGGGGGCCATTGGTGTCCTGGGTTTGTATATTGAATTTACGCATCCGGGCGGAATATTGCCGGGGGTCGCCGGGGCGATAGCGCTGGTCCTGTCACTATTCGGTTTTCACCTCATGCCAATCAACTATGCCGGAGTTGCCCTAATTCTGATTGGCCTGGCATTGTTTGGCCTGGAGGCAGCTTACACTTCGCATGGCATTCTCGCCGCGGGGGGAATCGCTGCCATGATTTTCGGGTCAATGATCCTCATCAACTCGCCGTGGCCGGGCACAAGGATCTACATTACAACCGTACTTTCCGTAGTTGTGCCTCTGGCCGTCATCACCGTCGTTCTGATGCGCTTCGCCTGGAAAGCGACCCGGAGCAAGGCGGTCACGGGTGAAGAGGGCCTGGTGAATTCAATTGGCGTGGCGCGCACGGACCTGAACCCGGAGGGCAAGGTTCTCGTCCACGGTGAGTTGTGGGATGCGCGGGCTGAACAACACATTCCTCCCGGCGGCCGTGTCAGGGTTCGAAAGGTTGAAGGATTTACATTGCATGTTGAGCCTGTGGAAGAATCCCGGTAGACTGTCCACAATTGGAATTATTGGCAAGTCCTGACGGTTTGAAGCAGCGGGCCGGGCCATTACAGCGGGTGATTCGGGAACAGCACCTTTTTGTTCCGCGAAAAAACGGGAAGGAGGAGAGATGGGCTATCTGGTTGCCGGCGTAATCCTTTTCTTCTATGCCGCGTCGTGCTTGAACGTCCTCAGAGAGTACGAGCGGGCGGTTGTCTTTCGGCTGGGCCGCGTACAGCGGCCGGACAAGGGTCCGGGCCTGATCTGGATCTGGTGGCCCATTGATAAGCTCGTCAAGATTTCACTGCGCATTGAGACCTGGGACGTAACGCCCCAGGACATCATTACGCGCGACAACATCTCCGTAAAGGTCAACGCCGTCCTTTTCTACAGGATTATCAACGCGCAGAAGGCGGTGATTGAGCTAACCAACTTTCGATATTCAATTGAGCAGCTTGCGGCAACCACTCTCCGCGCTGTGCTGGGCGAAGTGGAGCTGGACGATCTGCTCTCTCAGCGCGAAAAGCTGAACCTGCGGCTGCAGAACATTATTGATGAGCAGACAGAGGCGTGGGGTATTAAAGTGACCCAGGTCCAGGTGAAGCAGGTGGATATCCCGCAGGAAATGCAGCGGGCAATCGCCCGGCAGGCAGAGGCTGAGCGGGAACGCCGTGCGAAAATCATTAATGCCGATGGAGAATTTCAGGCTTCACAGAAGCTGGCGGACGCGGCCAGGATTCTGGCGGTGGAACCTATCACCATCACTTTGCGATATCTTCAGACTCTGGCAGAATTAGGTACGGAGAAGAACACGACCATCGTGTTCCCGATTCCAGTGGAGCTCTTGTCAGTTCTGATGCAAAAAGTGAATGTGCCACCGGCCGGCCAGAGCTCCGGAAAGGGTTAAGCCAGGAGATGCGTGATTCCTGCGCCGTCGGAGAGATATGGGTAAACCAATGGACTATTTTCGGGATGAGAAGGGAGCCTCGGGCCGCCAGTTGGTCCTGATGTTTCTGGCCGCAATTGCGGTCTGCGCCGTGTTCTTTTCTCTGGGCTTTGTTGTGGGATACAATCATGCTCCTTCAAAAGCGGGGCCTGTCACGGAAACCGTAACCTCGCCGGGCGACATTCCGCCCACGGTGAACCCTCCGGCTGGCAGCTCCAGCGTGTCATCCCCGCAAGGCATGGAGACCGAGACCGTCAGTCCCGGTTCGGCTTCCGTTCCTCAACCAGAGCGTCCGACACCCTTGACGCCCGAACCTGTTGCGAAGGAACAAGCCCAGACTGCCGCGACTCCGAAGAAGACAGCCCCAAAAGTAGTGCCCAAAAGCAATTCGGTGTCCCCGCCTCGACGTCAGTCGTCGGACTCGCCTTCAACCAATTCAAATTCTCATTTCGCTGTTCAAGTGATGGCCTCAAGAACGCTTGTTGACGCGCAGAACCTTGTAAAGCTGCTGAAATCCCGGGGCTACCCTGTTTATGTTCTTACTCCGCAGCAGGCCCACGCCCGCGACAAACTCTATCGCGTGCAGGTGGGCCCGTTCACGACGCGCGCGGCGGCCGACGCCACTCGAGATAAACTGGTGGGGGAGGGCTTCCGGCCATTCGTCGTGCGCTGAGCATTCGGAGGTCAGGCCCGCCGGGCCCCTTGGCAGAAACTGGCCTTCCTTTTTCCTCCACAGTCTGTGGCGTAACGGGACCTCCTCGTTCAGGTAGGGAATGATAACCGCCAACTCCACCGCTTCACCTTGGCTCGAAAAACTTTCGGTACGCTACGCCGCCAGCGGTTTCAGCGGCCTTCTTCTCTTCGCCTGTTTCCCGATTGTCAACTGGAACATTCTGGTATGGGTTGCCTGTGTTCCTCTGTTGGTGGCTCTCATCGTTGAAAAACGATGGTTACGGGCATTCTGGCTTGGATACCTGGCCGGGGCGGTGTTTCTTTCGGGGAGTTGCTACTGGTTCGTCAGTGTGATGCAGGGTTATGGGAACCTGAATCCGGTGGTGGCAGCGGGCGTCCTAATTCTATTTGTAATTGTATTTTCCACGTTTTATGGCGTTTTTGGACTGATTGAAACTGCCGTAGCCCGCAGGTCAATTTTCGCGGCCCTCATTCTGGGTCCGTTCCTGTGGGTTGCAATGGAACTGGCCAGGACCTACCTGATCACCGGGTTTCCGTGGAACCTGCTTGGGTATGCGGTCCGGCCGGTGGGACTGCAGCAGGTGGCGTCGGTCACCGCCGTCTATGGCCTTTCGTTCCTGGCCGTAATTACCAGTGCGCTGGTGACCTGGGCGTTGGTGGAGCGCGGCCGGAAAGTCAGCCTGGTGGCCCTGGCCGCCTGGACGGCGATCCTTCTTGCAGGTAACTGGCTGCTGGAACCTCCACCTCAGCAACCTGAACCGAATGTTGCACTTCTGGTCCAACCCAACATTCCTTTGGGTGAAGCGGCGATGGATAGCTGGGCTCCTTGGACGAATCCGGGACCTGTCGAAAGCCTGGTGTCGGACAGCGTGGAAGCCGCCCGGGTGTCGGGCGCAACCTCTGCCGCCCTGCCACTTATCGTCTGGCCGGAGACTTCCGCGCCCTTCCTTTATGGCCGCGATCCTGTTTTTCGCGGGGCGATAGAAAGCATGGCCAAACGGGCGAACGCATACGTCATCAGCGGCACGGTGACTTTTGGGGGGAAGGGATCGTCGCAACCAGAGAATGCGGCCGTCCTGCTCGGGCCAGGCGGCGATTTGCTGCTCCATTATGTTAAAATTCATTTGGTACCCTTTGGCGAATATGTGCCTTGGTGGGCGTTTCCGGGCAAGGTAGGAAAAATCACCGCTGAGGTTGGAGATTTTCTCCCGGGAAAGGCCGTCGAGGTGGCCAGGACCCCGGAGGGTGTGATCGGGATTTTCATCTGCTACGAGGCCATATTCCCCCAACTGGTCCGGAAATTTGCCGCCGGCGGAGCTGGCGTTCTGGTAAACATTTCTGATGACGGCTGGTACGGCGACTCATCGGCCCCATTCCAACATTTTGAGATGGCGCGTTTTCGGGCAATCGAGAACGGGCGCTTCGTGCTGCGAGGCACGAATAATGGCATCACGGCGATTATTGACCCCTACGGCAGGGTCCAAAAAGAGATTCCAAGGAACCAGTATGGAATCCTGACCGGCCATTTTCGTTACTTGACGAAGAAGACGTTCTACACCGAGAATGGCGACGTTTTTGCCTGGTTCTGTGTTGCCGTTGCGGCGGGAATGGTCCTTGTTCTGTTGATGCCGGGTTTCCGGCGCGCGGCAGGCTGAAATTCAGAACAATCTTGAGGAGTAATCGTGATTGAGGAACTGACGAGAGAATTTGACGAGTTGAAGCGGCGAGTCCAGGAACTTCGGAGTTTTCTTTGACGCCGCCGGACAACGCCACGAATTGGATACGATTGAAAAGCAGATAGCCCGCCCCGACTTCTGGGAAGACCAGCAGAACTCTCAAAAAATCCTCACCCAACGCAAACGGCTTGAGTCTGCGATTCAGTCTGACGAGCACTTGGCCGCAAAGCTCTCAGACCTTGAGGCCTACTTTGAGCTGGCCAGCGAAGGTGAAGGCGTCTTGCAGGAGATCCGGGCTGAGATGGACGCGTTGCGCGCTGAGGTCGACCAGTTGGAGACCACCAGCCTGCTGCCCAGCGAAAACGACCAGTTGAACGCCATCGTGACCATTCATCCTGGTGCGGGTGGGACCGAATCGCAGGATTGGGCTGAGATGCTGTTGCGCATGTACCGACGATGGGCGGAGCGGCACAACTTTAAGTTCACACTGAACGATTACCAGGTTGGCGAAGAAGCCGGCCTGAAGTCAGCGACTTTTACCGTTACGGGTGAGTATGCCTACGGGCTGTTGAGCGCCGAGAGCGGTGTGCACCGACTGGTCCGCATCTCGCCGTTCGACCAGGCTGCGCGGCGGCACACCTCATTCGCGTCGGTATACGTAAGCCCTGAAATTGATGACGCCATCAATATTGAAATCAAGCCCGATGAGCTGAGGGTTGATACTTACCGTTCCGCTGGGAAGGGCGGCCAGCATGTGAACACCACCGACTCCGCCGTGCGCATCACGCATATTCCCACCGGAATCGTAGCGCAGTGCCAGAACGAGCGGTCGCAGCACCGCAATCGCGAAATGGCCATGAAGTTCCTGCGCTCGCGCCTCTACGCCCTGGAGCTCCAGCGGCGGCGCGAAGCGGCGCAAAAGCTGGAAGATTCCAAGGGCGAGATCGCCTTCGGCAACCAGATTCGTTCCTACGTGCTTCATCCGTACAGAATGGTGAAGGACCATCGGACCAAGTTTGAAGTGGGAGATACTGACCGCGTCCTCGACGGCGATATCGATCCGTTCATTCAGGAATATCTCAAATCCCGGCGTGAGGTGGCGAAGACGGGGTAGGCGTGGTGGCGTGAAGCTGTTCCATTGGTGCACGCATTCAGGATGCTGGCATTCAGAACTCCGAAGGAGCTGCTCAAGCCCGAAATCGCGCTGTTCGCTGCTTGTGGACTGGGCTCAGGGCACCAAATGGTTGACGGTGTTGGAGGCGCTGTGCTAGCGTTGCATATTTGCACACCGGGCGATATTTTTGCATAGAGGAAGGAGACCCACGTGGCTGGGCTTGAGCATCATTACTTTTTCACTTCCGAGTCGGTGACGGAAGGGCATCCCGACAAAGTGTGTGACCAGATTTCTGACGCCGTGCTTGACGCTGTGCTTGCGGCAGACCCGAAGGGCCGAGTCGCCTGTGAGTCGATGGTGAAAGACGCGGACGTCTACGTGATTGGCGAAGTCACTACCAGCGCCAAGCTGGACATCGAGCGTCTGGTGCGCGACACCGTCAACTCCATTGGTTATACGGACCCTGAAGGCGGCTTTACTGCGGATGGTTGCAAGGTCCATGTGAACCTCACCCGCCAGAGTGCCGATATCGACATGGGTGTTTCGACGGGCGGCGCGGGCGACCAGGGCATGATGTTCGGTTACGCGTGCAATGACACTGAAGAACTGATGCCTTTGCCCATCACCCTGGCCCAGAAGCTTTGCCTGCGGCTGGCGGAAGTCCGTAAGAAAAACATTCTCGATTTCGTCCGGCCTGACGGAAAGTCTCAGGTAACGGTTGAGTACAAAGACCACAAACCGCTGCGGGTGGATGCCGTTGTGGTTTCCACGCAACATTCGGCGAGTGTTTCCAACGAGACGCTCCGCGAAGGCATCATTCAGTGCGTCATCAAGCCGGTCATTCCCGCGCAGATGATTGACGCGAACACCAAGTTTCACATCAATCCAACAGGACGCTTTGTAACCGGCGGGCCGGTGGGCGACTCCGGCCTGACGGGAAGGAAGATCATTGTTGATACCTACGGCGGGTGGGCGCGCCACGGGGGCGGGGCGTTTTCCGGAAAAGATCCGACCAAGGTGGACCGCTCAGCTGCCTACATGGCCCGCTACATCGCCAAGAACATTGTCGCAGCCGGTCTGGCAACTCATGCGGAAGTTCAACTTGCCTATGCCATCGGAGTTGCCGAGCCGGTGTCCGTGCTGGTAGATACGTTCGGTACGGGAAAAGTTGAAAACGGGCGGCTGGTTGAGCTGGTTCGCAAGCATTTCCAACTGTCGCCCCGGGGCATCATCGAGTCGCTCGATCTGCTCCGCCCGATTTACAGAAAGACAGCAGCTTATGGTCACTTTGGACGGCGCGATCCAGAGTTTGCATGGGAGCGGACCGACAAGGCTGCGATTTTACGGAAGGAGAGTGGTTTGTAATGCCTGTGACCAATAAGATCGCTTACGACGTTAAGGATATGGGCCTGGCCGCCAAGGGCAAAACACGCATTGAGTGGGCCGGCCAATGGATGCCTGTTCTGAAACTGATCCAGGAACGGTTTCGGAAGGAGAAGCCCCTCAAAGGGCTCAGAATTTCCGCCTGCCTGCACGTCACAACTGAAACAGCCAATCTGGCCGTTACTCTTCGCGATGGCGGTGCCGATGTTGTCCTCTGCGCCTCGAACCCGTTGAGCACTCAGGATGACGTTGCGGCCTCTCTGGTGCAGGACTACCAGATTCCTGTTTTTGCCATCAAGGGCGAGGACAATGAAACCTATTATTCCCACATTCAATCCGCCCTCGAGCACCGGCCGCACATCACCATGGATGACGGTGCGGACCTGGTGACAACGATCCTGACCAAGGGCAAGGACCTCATTCCGGGAATCATCGGCGGAACGGAGGAAACTACCACCGGCGTCATCCGTCTGCGCGCTATGGCCAAGCAGGGCGTGTTGAGGTACCCCATCATTGCGGTCAACGACGCCGACACCAAGCACCTGTTTGACAACCGCTACGGGACCGGGCAATCAACGGTCGATGGCATTGTCCGGGCGACGAACATTCTGCTGGCCGGCTCGGTTGTAGTGGTTGCCGGCTACGGATGGTGCGGGCGCGGCTTTGCCATGCGGGCGCGCGGCCTGGGCGCCGACGTCATAGTGACGGAGGTTAATCCGACGCGCGCGCTGGAAGCCCGGATGGACGGCTTCCGGGTGATGCCGATGGCCGACGCGGTGAAGGTGGGCCAGGTGTTCGTAACGCTCACTGGCGACAAATCGGTCCTGAGGAAAGAGCACTTTGAGGCCATGAACGACGGGGCCTCGGTAGCCAATTCCGGGCACTTCAATGTTGAGATTGACATTCCGGACCTGGAAGCTCTTGCTACATCCAAGCGCAGAGTCCGTGAGTTTGTTGACGAATACACGATGGCGGACGGCCGCAAGATCTATCTGCTGGGCGAAGGCCGTCTGATTAACCTGGCTGCGGCAGAGGGACATCCGGCCGCAGTGATGGACATGAGCTTTGCCGACCAGTCCCTCTCGGTGGAGTACCTTGCCAGGAACAGCAAGGACCTGAAACCCAATGTCTATCCTGTTCCCACTGATCTTGACGAGATGGTCGCCAAGCTGAAGCTGGAGTCGATGGGTATCGAGATTGATACGCTGACTCCGGAACAGGTTGAGTACCTCGCATCCTGGTCTGAAGGAACTTAAGCCCGCTCGCGTGAGTATCATGGTCCTGCGCTGTGGGCGCGACAATAGAACGGTAAGGCTACCCTGCGCGACGGCCTTACCGTTCGCCTTCCCAGTTAAGTTGCAATCCATGATTTTTTCAGGAAACCCGATTCAGAATTCGAGAAAACTCGAATAAAGAATGAACGGTAAGGGAATAGCGATCCCGTTCTCGAGCAGGTTTGCGCAATGAAAAAGTTCGGAGCAATGGCACTCGATGCGGCAACCTCGCAGGGTGCAACTTACGCTGACGTTCGTGTTATTGATATTCGCCAGCGATATCTCTCCACCAAGAACGGCGAAACCGCACAGGTTAGAGAATCGGAGTCCCTGGGGCTGGGCGTGCGGGTGATTGTGGATGGCGCCTGGGGATTTGCCTCGACGGACGACCTGTCCCGGCAGGGCATTCTCGCCACAGCACTGAAGGCGGTCGAAATCGCCAGGGCCAGCGCTCTGGCAAAGAAGCACGATGTTCAACTCGCTCCGGAAACAAAGACCGTGGACCGATGGGAAGGCCCTTGCCGGATCGACCCGTTTTCAATTCCCGTGTCAAGCTGCCTGGACCTGATGCTGAAGGTCGACGCTGAACTGCGCAAGGTGAAGAACATCACGCTCGCGGAAGTGGCAATGGATTTTCATCGCATTGACCAGCTTTTTCTTTCCAGCACCGGCTCGGAAATACGGCAGACCAAGAACCAGACCGGCACGGGATTTGTAGCCACGTCGTTTGCCGGAAACGAAATCCAGCGGCGTTCTTATCCGAACTCGTTTGGAGGACAATATCAGACCAAAGGTTACGAACTGGTCGGAGAACTGGACCTGTTGGGAAACGCACCGCGCATTGCCGAGGAAGCGGTTGCTTTGCATGCCTGTGACCAGTGTCCGGCGGGTGAAAGGGATATCATCCTGGGCAGTTCTCAGGTGGGCTTACAGATCCACGAATCAATCGGCCACCCGATTGAGCTTGACCGCGTTCTGGGCACGGAAGCGAACTTTGCGGGCATGAGTTTTCTGACTCTCGATCAGCTGGGTACGCTGAAGTACGCGTCAGACATCGTGAATGTGGTTGCCGACGCCACGCCTGCTCACGGGCCCGGCCTCGGCACGTTTGCCTACGACGACGAAGGGGTTCCCTCGCACAACACTCCGATCATCAGCGACGGCTTGTTCACCGGTTACCTGACTTCGCGCGAGACCGCCGCAGCGATTGGCCAGGAGCGTTCTAACGGCAGCATGCGGGCGGAAGGGTGGAACAGGATTCCGCTGATCCGCATGACCAACGTCAGCCTGCTCCCGGGCAAGGGAAAATTTGAAGATCTGATTGCAGACACCGACGACGGAATTTACATGGAGACCAACCGGAGCTGGTCCATTGACGACCGCCGTTACAATTTCCAGTTCGGGACAGAAATCGGCTGGGAAATCAAGAACGGCAAGCGGACGCGCATGTTGAAAAATCCCAGCTACGGAGGAATCACCACCGAGTTCTGGAATTCCTGTGACGCCATCTGCGGCCCCGAAGAGTGGACGCTGTGGGGCACTCCCAACTGCGGCAAGGGTCAGCCGATGCAGACCATGGGAACCGGGCACGGTGCTTCTCCCACGCGCTTCAGGAAAGTCCGGGTGGGCGTGGCGTATTCAAAGTAGCGGGACCGTCCGTCCGGCTGTATAACTCCTGCCTGCCGGGCGCTGACGATAACCCCCGCAATTGCTGGCGGAACGATGCTCAAACGCGAACGCGCAAAAGAAATTTTCAAGAAGGTCCTCAAATATTCCACCGCCGACGAGACGGAAGCTTTTATCACCTCCACGGCTTACTCTCTGACGCGATTCGCCAACAACTGCATCCACCAGAACGTTGCGGAAGAAGGTTTAAACCTGTCTGTGCGTGCGGTGGTCAACCAGCGGACGGCGCGCGCCAGCACCAACAAGCTGGACGAAAATTCCATCCGGCAGGTTTGTGAAGCGGCGCTGGCGTTGGCGCGCCTTCAGCCTCCCAATCTTGAACTCTTGCCGATGCCCGGGCCTCAAATGTACCGCGCGGTCGACCGCTTTGACACCGAGTCTGCGGAGTTGAGTCCGCAAGGGCGCGCAGAGACGGTTCGCCAGGCTATCAAACGCGCCGAGAAAGACAGCCTGACGGCTGCCGGGGTCTATTCCAACGGCATTTACGTGACCAGCCTGTTCAACTCGCGTGGCCTGGAGGCTTTTCACGAAGAAACCAGTTCGGAGTTCTCCATCACCATGCTGGAGGAGGGTAGCTCCGGCTGGGCCAAGAAGACTTCGCCCTCCTGCCTCGAGCTTGAGCCGGAAGTTCTTGCCGACCGTGCGGCGAGCAAGGCGCTTGAGAGCAAGGACCCGCGGGACATTGTGCCCGGAAAGTACACGGTGATTCTTGAGCCGGCGGCGGTTCTGGACTTGATGGGTTTTCTCTTCTTCGATTTTGGCGGACTCTCGGTCCATGAGCGCCGAAGCTGCCTGACCGATCGCGTGGGCGAAAAGCTCTTTGGCGAAAACATCAACGTCCGCGACGACGTCTTTCATCCATTGCAGGCTGGCGCTCCTTTTGACGGCGAAGGGATCCCTCGGCAGCGCGTGAATCTGGTAGAGAAGGGAAAAGTCACAAACCTTGTCTATGCGCGTGCCACGGCCCGAAAGATGAGAAAGACCGCTACCGGGCATGGTTTTCAGCTTCCCAACGAATATGGGGAAGCCCCTATGAACATCGTGATGGACGGCGGCAAGAAGACCGTTGAAGATATGGTGAAGTCAACTCCGCGTGGTCTGCTGGTTACTCGGCTCTGGTACATTCGCGAGGTTGATCCATACCAGAAAATCCTGACCGGAATGACGCGCGACGGGACGTTCTGGATTGAAGACGGCGAGGTCAAGCACGGCGTCAAGAACCTCCGCTTCAACCAGAGTTTGTTTGACATGCTTAAGCAGGTTGAAGCCATGAGCATGCCGCAACGCACCGCCGGCGAAGAATCTTTTGAGATGGTGGTCCCTGCAATGAAGGTGAACGAGTTCAATTTCTCTTCTTCCACCCGCTACTGACCGGACTTCGAATGTGCAGGGACGAACCTGGTCGGCCGGTTTCGGCGGCGTGCTTGCGGGAGTGTTGCCACGATCGACAATGTCGGGCCCGTGACTTGACAGGCTTCGAAACTGGATGTTAGAAAAGCTATACGAGCCCAATGGCGCTATCGTCTAGGGGTTAGGACGTCAGATTCTCAATCTGAAAACCCGGGTTCGATTCCCGGTAGCGCTACCAAACATTCATTGTGGGCTGATTCTGTCTATAAGTCAAAGAAAACAAAACTAGTTTCGTCAGGTCGGCAAGGTCCTTCGCTGAATTGGACTCCTTTGGGGAAAAGAACCTGCTGGAACAGCTGTTTTTGGTCCAAATCGAGGGCCGAGGAAATCTCCACCTCAACACCTACATAGTGAAGCAACGCATGCTGAGGACAGGTCAACAGTTAAAGTCGGCGAGGATACCAACCGCGCGTCATGTCGACTTATAGGTCACCAAAATCGAATTAAGTCTCCCCATTCCGTGACTTCACAGCAAGTGCGCGCGAAGCTGGTCAATCGCCATGTGAAACGCTTGACCCGGTGTTTCACCCCAGGGGGCCACACTGCACAGCACGAGAGCTCAGTTGACATGAGTCGTTTGAATCAAGCCAAGCGGTGGTGGGATAGGCCTCCGGCATCATCGTTGTTGCACGAGTGTATGTCACATTCGTGGTGCCAGACTTTCAAGGAAACTGACTCGGCCGAAAGAAAGGATCTGTACCCTGAATTGCTTGGGGTAAACAAGCCCATCCAGCGCGCAGTATTTGGGTTTTCTTGTAACTTTACCGAAGATTGGCAGGAGGGACCTTCAAGCCAAGATGCACAACTTTGGACGGATCCAGGATTCTCTGGCCCGCAAGCGTGAATACCTGCGGCCATTTGAAAGCATAGAGGGCAAACGAGAGACTGTCATTGCACCGGTGCGACACGCCGGACATAAGCGGCCAGTGATCTCCAAACCCAAGGGAAGTACTTTAGAAACTGGACAATGAAGTTAATAGTCAGAACGCTCAGGCCCACTTTCAGGCGTTGGCTCAGCCCTATGACAAAAGCAGCTTCTAAGTTCAATCTTGACCGCTTCCACTTGCGGTCCGTACTTCCAACGTGATTCCGCCGTCACTCGGGATGCCTTCGATTCGCCAAAGGGGACTTCATCTAGAACCATGGACATGCTGAAGAGATGGAGCGTCTGTCCACTCGCAAGCGTAGTTATGTACCCCTCCCAGTTTGACAAATTGATCAGATCTGATCAGTCAGAACGCATTTCAAGAGTACACTCCATCAATGGTACCCGGGCCCGGGCAAGACGTACATTCCATCTGACATAATCCATCCACAGCTAATGAGAGGGAAACCTCAAATAGTTTCATCTGGACATGGGGGGCGGAGCCCCTGGGGCCCCCCCTTGATTTAGTGAGGGGGCCGGTGTACTCGTTCCGGGCATTCCCGTCCCCATGGATGGTTGTACGAACAAACTAGGATCGATCCCCAGAAATTCCCATTTATCGTATTCGTCCTGCTTATTCCACACGCGAATGGATTTCGCGTGGCTGGTTGGGGCAACTCCTATGATGAAACCACCCTGAACTGGGCTGTCGGTAAGATCAGAAGATGGGGAGGACGTGTTCGACGAGGAGTCGATTGTGGAGTTTGGGGAAAGCCCGAACCCCCGCGAAGTACTTCCGGAGGAAGTGTCCTTCCCTCGACCCTTTGTTGCGCCCGAATTCCCTTTATGCCCTGGCTTGTTGGTCCCAAACAGGTCGGTTTTTGAGTCGACAATCACGCCTACCGCGTTAACATGTATGAATCGCCATTTCCCATTTGGATCCATGGGGTCAGCGTATTCCTGCCGCAGGAAGCGTATCGTATTTGTTTGCAGTAGCTCCTCGACACTGGCTGGATATCGGTTAAATTGGCGATGGAATAGGGCAATGGCGCGGGCGTACTCTGTCCCTCGAAAGATCACTTCTGCCTCGCGCTCGCGCTGGCCTTGCTGCAACACGCTGGGGAGAGCCACGGTAAGCCCTATGAGCAGGACTGTGACCGTGATCATTATGAAGACTAAGCCAAAGCCCACAGCAGAACCGCAGCGCGTTTTACTGGGGAAATGGCAAGTTGACTGTCCGGTGGGTTGCTGCATCTTGAACCGTCACACCTGTTGATTGAATCCTGAGAATCTTGTAACGGGCCGCGACCACATCGCCCTCATGCACGACGTAAACCTGGTCCTCCAGGATGGTCAAGGCTGTATTTCCGCCTTCCTGCATGCCGTTATATCCCACGGGTTTCAAAAGCACCGGAGGCGGGGGAGGAGGCGGTGGCGGCGTTGCAGGTTGCACGACCGCGACTTGCAGAGGAGGAACCACCGGAGCAGGGGGCGTCTCGAAATCGTAAATGTTTCGGTGCAGGTCTGGCAATGGGCGTGCGTCGCATTCCTTCAGGATCTCCACGTGCACAACAGGATCAAATTTGGCCAAATCATCGGGACGAGCGGGGGAGGATTTCATAGCGCGGGTACGGTATACGATGTGAACCGTCTTGGGGTTGGGCGCTTTGACTTCCAATGCCCGGATCTTGATTACAAGGTTCACCGTTAGAAGCAGGGATACCACCCCCAAACCCGCGCTTGCCCACTTTTGTACTTTGGCAGATATCTTCATGGTGTCACGTAAAGGTCCGCGAAGAGTCGCAAAGTCAGTGTTCCCTTATCACCTATCCCCAGACTGAATCCTCGGATCAGGAGAAAATCATTGGCAGTCTCCAGTGCATGGGCGAACTTGACCAGGCCCTCGTATGATCCCTCTGTGGTTATTTCGAGTCCCACTCGTTTGAGAGGATCGTGATGTTTCGAGTCGACCTTATAAGTCACGCTGGGAGGTTGCACCGCAGCGGACTGGGCTGACATACGGAGAAGCTCAGCGGCCGTGGAGAAAGCCCGCCGACGCGGCGATGTACGGTGGTCCGCAAAATCCTGATATAACACGGCAGCCTGGGGTAATGCTGCCTTGAACTTCTCCAAACGGCTGACGCGTGCCTCATGAATGCGCGCTCCGATCCGGGCCTGGGTGTAATGCTGCTGCGCAGCGACAATGTCAGATGCGAGCGGACGGTAGGCGGCCAGATACAGCACAACATCCAACGCTACAAGCCCTATGCCGCCTGCTGCGATTACGCGCTCCACAAATTGGCGTCGCTTCTTCTGCACAAATCCTCGGCTAGTCGTGCGGTCCAGGCAAGTAGTTTGCCACGCACGTAACGATAACTTGTCCCGGCTCGGCCCCTGCTTCTTGAAAGCCCTGGTTTGCAATCGTCACATCCTGGAAGCTGGGTGAATCCTCAAGGCCACTCATAAATGTTTCGAGTGCTTTCTCGGTCTTGGCTGTGATGGAAAAGCGGACAACCAGGTTTTTCTCCTGCGAAAGCAACTCCAGTCGCGTAAGGTGTGCGTCATGTGGCAAGATGTGACCTACTTCCTTGACGAATTCGCTGAGAGATAGACGCCTTTGGCTGATGAGTGAATTCATAAACTGCACTTTACCCATCAGGTCCTTGTACTCTGGGCTCTCAAGTTGCCGGTGAAGGGTCACCTCTCGTCGGCGAAGCTGGTCCTCGCGCTGCTGGTAACCCGCCGCTTGCCGTTGGATAAGGCGGAATTGGCCGAGTTCGCGTTTTAGTCCAATCCCCAACCACAACATCCCGGAAAGGCCAACTACGGTGGCAGGAATGGCCCATGCCAGCACATGTTGGTTACGGGAGCTTTCGGCCGCGGCGAAATTCAGTGTAATCTTCATTGTCTGCTTTCCAAATTTGCAACAATCCCGTTGAAGGGTGTACCGAAATACTGCCAGTTCTTAGCCTCTTCCGCAGGCATTGTTTCCGGTGTGGTGACGGTCGCCGGCAGGGACCGCAACTCACGCCCCAGGATTTCGGCAAGGGCATCCTTAATTCCCGCCGCTCCCGGTGGACGCGCGCAGAACCAGATATCCTGAACCGGCAGCTTCAGGTGGTCCTGGCAAGCGGCCAACACTCTCGTGACTTCTCTTCCTACTTCTTCAGTGCTCGCAGAGGATTCTGTTTCGAGTGTTAACGTCCGCCAATAGCGCACTCGGTTTAGTGCAACAACTATGGCGGTTAAAGAGCCGGGGCAGAGATGCAGCAGAAGTTGGCCCGGGCTGTCTTCCGGTAACAAGGGCAGCAGGGCCACGCTGGCGGGCAGAACCAATACAGGCCGGCGGTTCAGGCCTTCAACTACGGCCTCGTATTCAGCGCGGATGGACCCCTGCAGGGCCATCGCCAGGACGTCGACGGATCCCGGGCGCCTCGATAGAACTTGGTAACAGATGTGGGCCTCTTCCAGGTTAAAGGGCAAAACCTCGCCCATGCGCCAATGCACCAGAGTTTCCGCGTCGCGTGGGTTATCGGGAAGTGCATCGAATTCGAGCAACGCTACCCGGGCGGACAGATCTGGAATCAGCAGGCCAAGTTTGTCGCCGCCGTTTCCGACTAGGCTGACAACCTGCTCAATTGTGCGCTGGAGTGCAGCCGGATTAGGCACATTTGGTTTGTTGGGGGAGGGAACCAGCGCTCCCACCTCGATCTCCTCGACCCGCACGCGCAAGACCACCCGGGAGTTGGCGTCCAGGCGTGCACCGGCTACGAAACCTGGCTGAAGTTCCAGCATCAAGGGCGGAGCCTGGAATTGCGCGAGCCGCGCACGGTTGCTGATTCGGAGTCTCTTTTTCAAATCTTCCCAGTTCATTTCAGGCCGTTATCACGGTTTAGGCTTTCGGGAATTGGAGGCGTGGTGCGTCTTTACTTCGTTTTTCACATTGCTCCGCAGAATTCCGTTTCCCCCAATTGTTTCCTCGACCTTTGGTTTACATTCCAAAAGTGCCACTTTCTTCGAGAGCTGGAGTTGCGTTGCTCCATTCACTCCACGTGCTTTGTGCCTCTGCTTCGCATTTCTTCTAGGTTTCTTCGCGACCCTTGGTTCACGCTCCACGAACGTTACTTTGTTGATTTCACGCAGTGTGGTTAGCCCTTGACGCACCTTCTCCAAGGCCGACATCCGGAGGGAAAACATGCCTTCCTCATGCGCCGCCCGGCGAATTTCCGATGCCGACCGTTTCTCCAGGATGAGTTCTCGTATTGGATCGGTAAGGGCCAGAAGTTCACCTATCGCGGTTCGGCCGCGAAATCCCGTATGATTGCACTCTGCGCAACCCGCACCTTCAAAGAATGTCACTCCCTTCCAATTTGCCGGGTCCATGCCCGACTCTTCGAGTTCGGAGGCTGATTTTTCAACGGGCCGCTTGCAGGCTTCGCACGTCATTCGGACAAGGCGCTGCGCAAGAATGCAGTTGAGCGCTGAGACAAAGTTGTACGGTTCCACACCCATATTCAGGAAGCGGCCTAGAACGTCAATCACGTTGTTGGCGTGGACGGTGGTAAAAACCAGATGGCCGGTCAATGCGGATTGGATGGCAATCTGCGCCGTTTCATTGTCGCGGATTTCGCCAACCATGATCTTGTCCGGGTCATGGCGCAAAATGGAGCGCAATCCGCGTGCAAAAGTCAGCCCACGCTTCTCGTTGACAGGAATCTGCAGAATTCCGCGGATCTGATATTCAACCGGATCCTCGATGGTGATGATCTTATCTTCGGAGGACTTAATCTCCGAAAGGGCTGCGTAGAGTGTCGTGGTCTTCCCGCTGCCGGTGGGGCCCGTCACCAACACCATTCCGTAAGGCTCACGAATGAACCGGCGCAGGCGGTTCAGATCGCGCTCCGCAAACCCCAGCACGTCCAGGCGAAGCTCGTGGAATTTTTCGTGTAGAGATTCCTTGTCCAATATTCGGAGGACGGCATCTTCTCCATAGATCGAGGGCATAATGGACACGCGGAAGTCGATGGGCCGTCCGTGATGGTGCACACGGAAACGTCCGTCCTGGGGTACACGCCGCTCGGCGATGTCCAGCTCTGCCATCACCTTGATACGGGTGATGAGATTGGACTGAAACTCCTGCGCCAGCGGCGCCATGGCTTGTTGCAAGACACCGTCGATGCGATATTTGACCGTCACCGAGGCGTCGGTGCTTTCGATATGAATGTCGCTGGCACGCCGCTCGAGGCCCGCAAATACGATCGAGTCTACGAGCCTGATCACGGGACTGCTGTCTCGTCCCTCCACCAGGTTTTCGAGCGACAGTCCCTCTCCTGGGGCTAATTCCTGTTGATTTGGGTCTGAGCGGAAATCTTCAGTTGCCTCTTCCAGGATGCGCTGAGAAGGCTCCGACTTCTTGAGGAAGTCGCGGACCTGGCTGGCCCCGGCAATGCGGACCAGCAGCCGGCGGTCGAGTTTCATTTCCAGTTCGTCGAGGCGAGCCAGATCCATTGGGTCGCTCAGAGCTATCACCAGCTTGTTCTCGCGAGCCTCAAGCGGGAGAAACTGATAACGGAGCATTAGTTCAAGCGGAATCGAACGCAGCAGGTCCTTGTCCGGACGGGAGTCGCGCAGGTCAACAAATTCAAACTCATACCTGCGCGCCAATTCCTGTGCAGCTTCCAACTCTGCGGTTAGTTCCGGACGGACTTGTTCTTGGGCCACCTTACGCTCTCCCTTTAATGTACTTGCATCGCCATTGAGAATAGCGGGAGGTAGAACGACACGAGCACAAATGCCACAGCCAATGCTATGACCGCTATCATAATGGGATCCACCAACGCCACCAATGTGGTGAGGTCTATGTTTACATCCTCTTCAAAGAAGTCTGCCATAGCCTCCAGCATCCCCGACATTGCTCCCGTATTCTCGCCCACCTCAATCATGTCAATTGCCAGCGGCGGCAAAAAACCATTCATTCGCAGGCTGGAGCTAAGAGTGCGTCCGCCCATGACTTCCTTTTGCGCCTGCTCGATGGCTTGCGAAAGCAGAGGGCTCGAAACCGATCCCCGGGCCGTCTCAAGGGCGGACACAATCGGGATCCCGCCCTGTAAGAGCGTGGAAATCGTCCGGGCAAATTCGGCTACCGAGAACTTCAGAAGCAGCTTTCCCGCCAACGGAAGCCGGTACTTGAAACGGTCCCATGCTAGCTGTGTCTTTTCTGACCGGAATGCTGCTCGCACCCCCAACACGATTCCCACCAGCCCCAGAAAAATCAGGCCGGATGCCTTCTTGATGCTAAGGGCAGTAGAAATGACGAAAAGCGTCAATCCGGGTAATTGCACGCCCAAGTCGGCATAAAGCCCGGCAAAACGGGGCACAATGAAAGTTACAACGAAAGCCACCAGGGCAATCAGGAACACCATCAGGAAAGCGGGGTATACCAGAGCTGAAAGGAATTTCTTCCGGAAAGTCCGGGCGGCTTTCTGGTATGTCCCGTACTGGTCAAGCACCTTATCCAGGCTGCCGCTACGCTCACCGGAGCGTATTGTTGCGCAATAAATCTTTGGAAAACATCCGACCGCTTCGAATGATTCGGAGAGCAACGCTCCTGCGCGCACCTTGGCGTGGACCTCTTCAATAGCCTCTTTCAATTGTGGGTTCTGAGTTTGTTTGGTCAGCAGTTCTAATGACTTTTGGAGAGGGAGCCCGGATTTTGACAAGGTCAGGAACTGTTGGTTGAAGATCAAGAAGTCGTCCTGGGGAATTCGGTTGCTTCGCCCGAGCGTCATCCGCCCCGTAAGCCCTTGTTTAGGCCGAACTGAAAAAATATAGAATCCTTGGCTGCGCAATCGCTGCCGGAGTTCGGATTCCGAAGGTGCCTGTGCCACCTGGCTAACGATCAGGCCTCTTGTTGTTCCGAGTTTGCAGACAAACTCCATAATTTAATTTAAGATTCAACAGATCATAATTGACTGTTGAATTCTCTCGGACCTTCGACCCCGTGCTGAAGGGTCGGAAATGCGCTCAACCACTAGCTGTTTCCGATTCCCGGCAAACGAAAGCTAACTGCCGGAGGCCTCTTTTACCAGGTGCTATACGGAGTGCCGTTGGGCGATATCAATTCCGAGCCGCTGTGGATGTCCACAATCCCGGAAGTTGTCACATCCGATCCCAAAGAGACATCGGCGCTATCCACGATCCATGTCTGGTCAGAATTTGTAAATGGGTCTGTGGGGATTCCGCCACGCAGGTAACCTGCTTCCACGAGCTCATCCAGAGATGTCGGCGGTTGATGCTTGTCGACAGTAAACTGATCAATTACCTTACGCATCATAAAAAGGTCATTACTAAGGACGGCTTCTCGCCCCCGCACAACCACTGCTTGATATGAAGGGAATGCGAAAGAGGCAAGAATCAGAATGAGAGTCAGGACCATCATCAATTCGAGGAGTGTAAACCCTCGCTCAGGTGAACACAGGACCGCAGAATGGGAACCGTCGTGTGAGTTTCTTTTCCCGGGGTTTGCGCGGAGAATCCGTGCCAACCCCAATTCGTAACGCTCGTGCTTCTTCGAAATTCCAACCTCTGGTCGCATAGTTCTACCAGTTCGTGTATGGTGTTCCGTCCAGGGCAGTGCCCCGACTCTTTGAAAAGACGTCGAAGACGTTTTGGCCGCCCCAACTTTGAGAGTCTCGGTCATCCTGCATCGATCGTAGTCCCCAATCCGCATTGCCGGTCATCGGATCGTCCGGAATCTGCCGAAGGAACTTGTACTTCGCATCGCTTGCTCCGTTCAACGTGACCCCATCGACGAGGGTTTCAAGGTCTGGAGGGTAGCCGAAAGTATCAACTTTTACAGGAATCATCTGACGGTCCGAAAAGTCCTTGTAGCGATCAATCGCCTGGCGAATTTCGCGTAGGTCCCTGCGTAATTCCACTTCACGATCACGCTGTACCTGGAGGCGGGCAAGCGGGACGGCCATGGTTGTCAGCATCAGGAGGATAGTGATTGTTGCGATCAATTCCACCAGCGTAAAGCCCCGCTCTAACATCATAGAATCCTTATCGGCGCAACCTCCGCTGCCTGTACCGGCCTAAAACCTAAGCGTGACTGGGATTTTGGTGGCCTTTCGGTGCTGGCCAGCCAATGGTATCTTGCGCCCTAACCCCAATTGCAAGAAATACTTAAAACCGATACGGCAGGCAGTTGATACGGCAGTTTGACCTACACAACGGCCCATTTGAATAAGTAGCCCAATACCCTCGCGGGGTCTTTGCTGCAGCGCAAGGAACCGCACCGCCAAATGAGGATAGATTAGAGTCTGTTGTGTGGAGGAAACGAGTGACGGTCACAGACCCCGTGGGCTACCTAAAAAAGCTGATATTAGTTGTGTTCCTGATGGCTTTAAGCTTACCCGCCTTTGGCGATCGTGGCAGCTCCGCGTTCAAGCATGGAGTCCGGGCAGAGCGCCACGCTGATCTCGAAGCAGCCTTCGGATTTTACCGAGAGGCTTACAAACTTACTCCAAGCAATGCCAAGTATTTTGCTGCCTATGTGCGAACGCGGTTTAAAGCCTCCACAGAACACGTCCATCGCGGCCAGATGCTTCGGAATGCCGGGGCGCTCGAGGAAGCACTAAAAGAGTTCCAGCGAGCAGCAGAGATTGATGCTTCCAACTATATAGCGCAACAGGAGTTACGGCAGACTGCCGACATGATTCGGCGCAAGCAACTGCAAAGTTCGGTTCCAAAGATTTTGTCACCGCTTTCAGAGATGGCTTCCAGGCTCAGCCCGGGTATTGAACTGAAACCCATTTCCCATAGCCTTGTTACTCTAAAGATAACTGCGGACGCGGATGTAGTCTACCAGGACCTCTGTAAGTTGGCGGGAATAAACGTTCTTTTTGACCCGGACTACAAACCGCAAAAACTCACCATTGATTTGAATAACGTGACTTTGCTTCAGGCTCTGAACATGCTCGGACTTGAATCGAAGACATATTGGCAACCGGTATTGAAAAACACAATTTTTGTCACAACAGACTCCCCCGCAAAACGTAAGGAACTTGAACAGAATGTCATGAAGACGTTCTATCTGAAGAACATTTCAGATCCGACCGAATTGCAGGAGGTTGCCAATGTTTTGAGCAAGATACTGGACATTAGCCGCATTCAACTGATCCAATCACAAGATGCGTTGGTTGTGCGTGGAACATTGGACCAGATGGTGCTCGTCCAGAAGCTCTTGAGCGAAGTGGACAAAGCCAAGTCGGAGGTTGTCATTGATGTTGCCGTCTTGGAAGTTAGTCGCGACCGGATTCGTACCCTCGGTTCGAACTTGCCAACCTCGGAGGGTGTTGGCTATTTGCCAAATGGCTCGAGCGGAAGCACCACGACCGGAGGTTCCAACGGAATTGTAGTAGGGAACTTTGCCTTTAGTGTTCCATCTGGTTCGTTCACGGCCCTAGCAAGCGATAGTAATAGCAAGGTTCTGCAAAACCCCCGAATTCGGGTCCTAAATGACGAAAAGGCTTCGTTGAGGATTGGCGACCGTGTGCCAATTGCTACGGGTTCTTTTGCCCCTGGTCTTGTTGGGGCCGGCGGCGTCAGCCCTTTGATCAGTACTCAATTTCAATACCTCGACGTTGGCGTCAACATCGATATTACTCCTCACATCCACTCTGACCGCGAAGTTACGCTTAAGATGCAACTGGAGATTTCGTCCGTAACGGGAACTTCGAACATCGGCGGGCTCTCACAACCCATCATTGGCCAGCGCCGGGTTGAGCACTCAACCCGACTGGCCGATGGTGAGGTTAACCTGCTGGGTGGTATCTTGACTGATTCGGAGACCCAATCATTGAGCGGTTATCCCTGGATCAGTAAGATCCCTATTCTCAGGTACTTGTTTGCCCAGGACAATAGAGAGCACCGGGAGAATGAGATCATTTTTGCTATCACTCCACATATCGTGAAGGCTCAAGAGGTTACTGAAGACGACATGAAGGTAGTCTCGGTAGGAACCGGCAGCTTTACTGAATTGCCGCGAAACACGATAAATATGGCGTCCCCAAATCCAGAGTCCCATCAGGCGGCTCCTGGCAATCCGTCAACTTCTTCACCGCAAACCCCGCCCTCCGGCGAACCTGTCCCCAATTCTCCTGGGCCCGGTGCGCAACCGCAGGCCGGGCCTCAAAAAAATCCAGAAACCTACCGATAGTCTGCACACCTCATTGCTCTTCCGGGTGGTTCGGGCTTTTAGGACAAGTCCAAAAGAGACATGCAGCCCGAGCTGTGCAACCACGTCGGAAAAATGCTACGGCCGTAATGTTGAACATGGGGGAAGTTATTGAGGCCGCAATATCCTGCAGCATTCCCACAGACCAACTAGAAAGGCCAGGTTGTATTCGGTTGTCAGGGTATCCAGTATGTGCTGCTAAGTTAAGCGCCCTCTATAAGTTTCCATCTCCTGCGCGTTACGTTCTGTTAGCAATCCCCAGTAAGGCTGTAGGATTCCCAGAAATTGCGTTTTAAATCTCCTAGGGGGGCGCGCTGGATTGGCGCACGGTCTGTCCGCCGGTAATCTGCTCCTCGCAAGATGAAATCCGATGTGCGGTACGACACTAATGATTTAATCAGGGGCCAGGGTCTGCTGATTAGGTTGGTTGCGACCATCAAGCAGTTCGTGGCGAGTGGAGATATCCTCTGGCGAGGAGGACGAAAAGACTAGGACAACGGTTGTGGCTCGAGGTTTCCGAACTCAGGTGAACGGTTGAAGCCTGAGATTGATTTGGCCAAGTCTATGCTCCCTGCAGGCGCCCTCGTTCCTTTGTCGGTGACCCCCTGGGTCATAACGCTGACGTGAAGGCCCCGGGATCACCTTGAGATATTTGGGTGCCAGCCCGGAGGGCCGGAATGTGTTGTTCCGGCCGCCAAGGGTGATTGGAACAGATTTACTTGTGCCAAAGGCTCATGCGCTTACTTTTCCCAGGCAGCGCCTCTGGGGACTGCGCGGGCAATGAGCGTCCACTCGTCGCAGTCTTTGAGCGCAAAGCTTACCCCTTATGCCCTTCACTTGGTTTACCGCTCGACATTGCGCTGACGT
Source organism: Terriglobia bacterium (assembly GCA_035576145.1). GTDB lineage: Bacteria > Acidobacteriota > Terriglobia > UBA7540 > UBA7540 > SCRD01. The sequence goes on along the minus strand of DATLWV010000137.1, from coordinate 12,670 downwards.
CGGGTTTCGAGAAATGCGAGTCTAGTATTTTTGGATTGATTTCAACTTTCTGGATAATGATTCTCTCCGGCGGGACAGGAACGTCCCGATAGCCCGGTGACGGCTTGGCCAACGGGAGCACCTTGGTTTCAAGGACAAACGGAATCTGGAGGCCGCCTACCGGGTGATAGTCGCGGAAGCACACCTCGACGGCGTGTTCTTTCCCATCCAGTTCCCTGGGTTGTCCTTCAATTTTTGTTTCCAGGAAGGTTTGTGCATCAATCCACACATGGATTGACTGGCCGTTCTTCAGGCTTAATTTGAGCTTGTAGGTGTCATGTCCTTCGACTTTTTCTATCCCCACAAGTTCGACACGGGTGCCTTTGGCAGCGTAATCGACCAGTGGACCGTCAATATCGGCCTGCCTGGAAGCAGTCTTCATTTCTTCCGGGGTATAGGGCTCAACTTCCATCCGATTAAGAAACGGCCGTAATTTCCAGCCGTGTACGCCGTCGTATACCTGGATCGCTGTCTGCCCGTTGAATTGGAGTTCAAAGCGCATTTTGCGGGGGCGCTTCAACTCCATGACAAAGGGCAGCGTCACTTCCTCTTTCGGCCGTTGAGAACCAATCTGCTTGTTAGGCCCCTCCTGGTTTGGGTTTGGATTCACAAGAGATGCCCGCTGGTTTCCCCCTGCACCAAGGGTTCCGGAAAATGATATTGTTTGGACGGCGCGCCATGCTTGCAATCCACCTCTGGCCTGGACGTTCTTGTCCACGATCTGTGCCGCGGAAAGTTTGGGTTGGGTTGTAGCCTGATCGGCCGGCGAAGCAACTAGCGGAGTGACCGCCAGTAAAATACTAAGTACCGTTGAAATTCGAAGCATCAAATTAGTTCTCCCTGATCAGTGTTTCGAAGGGCGGAAATCACGAATGAGCGGTCCCTTCGTTGGAGCCTTTTGTCGTTCCCGGCTGGACTCAGTCCAGAGCTTCGGTCTCGGTGCAGCGGTCAACTCTTGTGCTCCCTTTTGTTTGTGGCATTTAAAACCGGTTTTCCTGCCGGTTCCGGTTGGCGGCACCCTACTTTGAATAGATTCCCTTGATTCCCGTAATCCATTTCACGATCTTTCTTTTTACCCGTGTCGGGCCAGATCACCGCGCATGCTGAGCGAAGCCGGTGCGTTTTCCCTTCATAGGTTTAAGAGTCTTGTAGGTCGGTGGTATGTCGAAAAGGGCTGCCGCCTGCTGTTCTTCCCTGATGTTGAGAAGTTCGGCGCCGATATCGGTACTCTGCCATTTGACTACAAACTTGAGGGCAGCATCGATCCAGACCTCCGAGGTTGTCGCGTCTGAGGCGTGGTTGTTTCGGTACTTGACCACCTGGCGCCCATTCACGACCTCGTCTCCTATCTTTTCACAGGCAATTCTTTGCGTCGTGGCCTTTTGCCAGTCCGGACATGCGTTCTCGGCATCCGTCACTCGAAAATATTCTGAAGGCCCGCCAGCCAAATATTGATACTCCTTCTGTCTGGGGAAAAGCGCGATGGACGTATGCTCCTCTCCGTCCACCAACAAGATCGTGTCGATGAGGCCGCGAGTTTCCAGTCGTATCTTGTCATCACTGACGAATAACCTTGAAGAATGTTGTGGCACGACCACCTCTTTGGATGATTGTGAGGAATTCTTGCTCGCAGCAAAGTACACGACGTCTGCGGAGAAGTCCTGCGCGCAACAAACTGTTGGAATCAGAATTATCAGGAACGGTGCTGCCAGACTGATTGCCTTGAATCTCATTCTTTGTCCTGTCCCTTATGCGGAATTACATCCCGATCTGTCTTATTTCTTAAAATTCAAGAGGAGCTCTCTGCGGCGCCATGAATCCTACCCACCCTCGGGACGCGTTCTATTTCCTGGGCGTGGTAGAGTCGATCCAATCCTCTACACTCTTCTCGTGTGAGCCTGGTGGTATCTTTCGCGGGGCAAGCGGATCGTATTTTTTCTTCTGCTCCTCATTGAGTACGGAACGAATTCCCTCCACTGTCTCAGTTTGAAGGGCGCGAAAACGGGCGATCCGGTCCGCCCCGGAAAGGGATGGGTCGGTCCTGAGCCGCATAACTTCCTGTTGCCGGTCCTCCAGTATCTTTTTCACCGCAGTTTGCTGTGCTTTATTCAGGTCTAAATTCTTGGCTAATATTTTGACTCGGTCATCCAGGCCCGGTCGCCGGTAGGAGTGATCAGGGTGGTGCGCGGGCTTTCCAGCGTCCGGGGTCTGAGCAATAGCAGCCGGACTGGGCAGGGAAGCAGTCAATAGCAGCGCAAGGCCAAGGAACGCGCGGCCGGAATAAACACGGAGCTTCGTCGCGGTCGTTTTGTCGAGATCTGGCAATCCTCGAGCTCTCCACCTGCGAATTGATGTCAACCTTTGCAATATAGACATCCTCAGCCTGCTGAATTCTTCGAGCAATTGTCTTTCCAAAATCGGGCGTCCTCCTGCATTTCCTAGATGGGACCTAGAATTTCTGCCACTCACGCAGTGAGGACCGCCTGGAAGCATGGCTGCCCATCCGGCGACGCGCGAAAAACCTGGCCCGAGAGGTTAATCGAACTTCTGCCATGATGGGTTTGGGGGGCAAAGCCAGGATGGAGAAAATCCCGTGCAGCTTTCGGAGCATCGATCCGGCCGCCTTCAAAAATCTTGAAACTGTTTTGTAATCAACGTTTAACATACAACCACCCCCCGCTTGCCATCGTTTATTGCGGGTCTTTTATTCCACAATCAATCCCATCGCTTTGAAGTTACCAATCTCCACATTAACGCGGTGTCCGGGCCTGACAAGTCTGCCCTTGTTCGAGAAGGCCATCCAATACATCTTGCCCGCCTTGGGGTCCATGGCCTGGCGTAATTTGCCTACCTTTTCCAAAGACGGGACCACAAGTTTGACCCCGGCTTGCGGGTCGACCAAATAGGGCTCGTTCTTCTTCTCATTCAGGGTTTTGGCTTTCTCCGGGTCGATAACTCGATAGGAGAATCGAATGATTTCGCCTGATTCAGCATACTTTGCTCTGAGCGAGTCAACGCCCCAGACGAGTCCGTAATAGAGTCTGGCGCTTCTCGAGTTGAGCCTCGGGACATGACGGACCTCGGGTGACTTCGGCGCGTTCTTGTCCTGGGCAGGGGATTGGGCCGCCTTGGGAGTCGAAGTGGCAGCAGGAGCCTGGTCCGTCGGAGTGGCCGATTGGGCCTCAGATGGAGCAATTGCCGCTAAAACACCCAGGCTGCCGACTAAAGCCATCGCCAGCAGCCTGCTTCCGATAATTCTCAACCTGGTATTCATTAAACCCCTCTTTTCTTGTTCCTGGCCGGACATCCTGGCGGATGTCCGGCCTTTCATTCGGTAACTTAGTTAGCGTTGAAGTCTGGGCTGTTTTGCGTCATCGTTGCTGCTCCAGTGTCTTGCAGAACGACATGCGCAGTTTGGGTTGAGGTCCTATTACTAAAGCGGCCATTTGTAGGTGGAGCGTATTGGACACCAATAGTGCAGGACCCGGCGGGAGCCACGGGGGCCCCGCTTGTGCACGCTGTTCCGAAGGCAGGTGGAACTATTGTAAAGGTCCCTCTGTTCGTTGTTTCCACCACCGTCGGGGCGGCGGTCAGCATGAGGACTCCGGTCCCGGTGTTGGTAACGGTAATCGTGCCAGTCTTGACATCCGTGGTTGCAGGCGATGTCGTCAGTGCTGGCGTGGGTCCTGAGAAGCTAACTACTGCAAGCGACGGTGGCGGTGGAGGAGCCCCGCCCACGAACTCAACCGCTCCTGCGTCAACTCCAGCGTCCAACTTCCTGGCGTTTCCATAGAAATCGTCATTCGGCGCCTGAGTGTAACTCGTGCTGGAGCCGGCTGACGTGATGTAGTTGATCGCCGGCGAACCTGTGGTCAACCCATAGTTTCCGAGCAACGTTTCCGTCGTGGGATTAATCTCCGTGTCTGGATCTACCAGAGACAAGGGGCCCCAGCTGATGTTGATCCAGTTGTTGCCTTCGTCCACGGTTGCCCCGGCCGTCAGACTAAAGATGGGTACCGGTACGTTCCCTTCATTGGTGCCCGGGGGAACCTGGTACCAGGCCGTTTTGCCAGCCTTCGGGGGTATTTTCGAGCCGTTGCAGTACTGCCGGATAACACCCGGGCTGAAGGTGTTCGTATTCAACGCGAAGGTTGGAACAGGCCCGCCGGGGTAGCCGGCGATGCTTGTTAAGACGGATGCCCTCGGGTTAAACGTGAACAATGAACTATGGTCAGTCGGCCCGTGGTCGCCGCGAAGGCCAATATCCCAATAGGTCCCGGCCGTCGTCGGGGCAATGCATTCACCTGTGCTTCCCTGGTTGAGCGCTGGCAACAGAGTGACCGTGGACTGTTGTGACCCTGATCCGGAAGTGGGCTCCACGACTTCAATGTGGAAGGCACGGTTCTGCCAAAGGACATCGTTGTAGAGAATCGGGATCGAAGTTTTGGAGCAATTCGGATGGTCCGTTGGGCAGGTGAGGGCAGTCGTGATAGAAGCGAGAAGTTCCGAACTGTGCCCGGCGCTCGAGATCCCGGCAGGCTGAGGATCCGATAGAGGCACGCAGCGAACGTTGGCGCCGATTATGTCTGTCGGGCATGGTGTTGGGGAACTGGCTAGCGGAGCAAAGAATGCGCCGAACAGCGTCCCCGATGACGCGGTGGAATCGTTGGATATGATTGTGTTGTTGATCAGGTTCACTCCAATCGAATCCTGCAACGAGACGCCGCCGCCGTCCCAGCCCGCCACGTTGTTGGCGATGATGTTGTTGGTGACCCTTACGGAGTACCACCGGGCCGGGGTGGTGGGGAAGGTGGATACCTCGATGCCATTGACGCCCTGGAAGCGCAAGCCGCCGCCGCTGCCAGCTTCTGCAGCGTTGCCCAGTATCAGGTTGGCATTAATCAAGAGTCCCGGGCCAATGCCGTCGCCCACGGTACCGTAGGCATGGGCACAGTCTGCGTCAGGCTCCCCGGGGCAGGTGGGATCAGTATCGGGAGCGCTCATGATGAGCAGGCCGCCTCCGTTGCTGGGTGTGGTGGGGTTCGTACTCTGGTTGAACAGGATCGAGTTGTGCTGGATGCTGGAGTTCCATACGAACCCAACCTGGGAGACGCCGCCGCCGTCGCCGGTGCTCATGTTTCCGCACACCCAGTTGTAATTGAACATGTAATTGTCAGCGCCGCTGCAGAAAGCGACGCCGCCCGCCCCCGAAGGAGTGGCTGAAAACAATTCATCGCCCTCCGAGGCGTTCAACAATACGGCGTTGTTGTGGATGTTCACGTTGCGATCAAAGCAATACGGCAGTTGAGTGTTCGTGGGTAGGCCGGTAGTGCTCTGGCATGAACCTGGGTCTGGGTTGGCGCCTCCAACGGTATAGGTGCTCGGATGCTCTCCCTGGCCAATTGAGATGCCGCCCGCCAGCGTGCCCTGGTTGTTGTAGACACGGTTGTTGGCAATCTGCAGATTGTGGCCCCACGCGTGCACAAAGATGCCGCCCCCACCCTGGGAGCTGTTGGTGATCGACAATCCGTCAATGCTCGCTGGGTTGCAAAGGAAATTGCTGGGGAACGGATTATGAGCGTTTGCTGTGTTTTGCCCGCAACCATTTGTACTGCTCGTGCTGTTGGTTAGAAGAACTGTCCCGGTTGGGAAAGTCGGCGCCGAAAAGGGACTCGATCCGTTAGGGAAACGGACACCTTTTGAAAGGACGGTAATTCCGGCACCTTCATAGGCGCCCATGAGGGTCGGTTCCTGCAACTGTTCCGCCAGGTTGCCGTTGAGCGTGGCATCCCAGCCGACAGTAGCTTCGAGGGGCAGCCGGTCTACCTGTGGGTTAGCGGATGTCGGATTGAAGTAGTTCCAGCCACTTCCGCAACCTGAGTCATAACCATCCGGAACGCCATTAGGCGCCAATCCGAACAGACAGACTATCCGACGCCGCCAGTCGTTCAAAATTCCGGCTGGGTGCGCATTGGCATCGATGATGGTGCCGACAGCTCCATCACCCTGTAACCGAACGGGCTTCCACATGATCAGCAATTCATGGTAGTAGCCTGGCTGCACCATGAGCATGTCTCCCGGCTTCGCGGCGTCTATCGCGGCCTGAATCGCTCCGGGTCCGGGCGACACCATAGTTGGCCGTTTGCCGCCGATTGTAACCGTAACACTATCAATCGATTTCTTTCCATTTCCGGCAGTAATGACCAGCTCACCGCACTGTGCCGTAGAGCCTCCATATTGCACCTGTTGCTGAACGGCACAAGCCGGTACCCCGCTAGGCACGGTGATTTGGATGTGGTCGTCATTCCAAACATTGATTGTTGCAGGAACGCCGCCGATGGTAACGCTGGAGAGCGTGTTGCAGGTAGCGTTTCCGGCAGTTGGCGAGGTGCACTTGGTACCGAAGCCATAATGGCGGGTGATGGTTTTCTGGTTATAGGGTGACGTTATGGCGGAGGGTCCTGAATAAGCGTGGTTGTTAACTTGCTGGTCGCCCAACGCGAAGATGTTCATTTTGTCTCCCGCGCTCGCGACCCATGGTCCGTGAATCCCCCCCTGTTGTCCGATGCCGTCCACTGTGCTGATCGCCGGCGTGGCATCCGGATAGTTGCAGTCGGGATGGTTGTAGTCCGGTGCAAAGGCCGACGTCGGTATAACCGGCGTGTCAAAGTATCCGGTTTGCCCAGGCATGAACGGCAGCTCATAACAGAACTGGCTGTAGACGGCGTCGTAGAATGGGTCCGGAGTGGCTCCTGCGCCCCGGTCGTTCATGCACATCACCATCATGGTGGGGATATATCCGCTCGGGTCGGGTGGGTTGACGGAGAAGGTCGAGTAATTCAGACCGTTGTAGATTCCGAACTGATCAGCCATGACGCGGGAAACTTCATTGCCGGCCCAGTCCTTGACGGATACCGGCAGGTTGGGGGGCGAAGACTTTTCCCCGAATGCCGGCGAGAAGGGGTTGAATTCCGATGTGAAGTCGTCCGTAATGATGCCGGTGTAGTGGCCGGCAACGTGAGTGGAGGTAAAGACGTAGAACTTTGCCAGAGCGGACATCTCGTCTGAGAGCGTTACTTCCTTGCGATCGCAGAGATGGCGCGAAGCACCGGCAAACGGAGCGTTCTGCCCCGACTGCGGATAGAGACTCATATAGTCGGGAACGACGCGCAATGCGCCGACGCACGGCCAGAAGGTTTCCACGCTTCCGGTGTCGCCCTCATGCCGTGGCAAGGCCCCGAGATTCGTATTGGGGATTAGAGAATTGTTGGCGTTGTACGTGGCGGCAACGGCGGCCTGGTCAGGAATGATGAAAATGTTGCCAAAGCCCAGGAACTCCTGGGTTACAGGGGCCTCGTAAACGTCACCGAGCAGAATGTTCTTGTCTTCTTCCTTCACCAATTCGTATCCTTGTGGGAGGATCATTTCCACCACGTATTTGCCCGGAGGCAGCATGGGAAGGTTGTGATCCCAACCCGTTGAGGGGTTCGATACGCAGGCGGTGCAGTTCGTGCCGGTGGGTTTTCCGGTAACCGGATCCCTGCTGGTGACGCTGGGGAATTTGTACATGCCATCGTAGGGAGCCGGCTGGAGCTGGTTCCAGTTGTGCATGCCGTCATAGCACTTATATTGGGAGTGCGCCGGGAGTGAAGTCACGGCAGGGCCCCCGTGTTGGTGGTTGTACCAATCCAGGAGATTCGGCTGGTCCTTCAACGTGAAGAAGAAGAGGTCACTCGGGTCCTGGCCGGGGCAGTTCATGTTGGGGACACCATCGGAGCGGAAACCCTGTGCCCAATCGTCCCAACTGCTGGTTGTTGTGGTGTCAACCAACTTGAGGGACGGGGTTCCGTCAGCGGCTGTGCCTTCCTGATAAAGATTGATTTTGACGTGCGGCACCATCGACTCCCATGTGAGCTGAAGTTCCAGTGCCGGGTCGTCAAACGGACGGGTCGAGGCGTAAATAACGTGGCCATAGATCCCGCCGTTCTCGCCTGATTCGTACGGTGTTTTGCCGAATTCAAGGTACTGGTTCTGGCCGGCAAAGCTCTGCCAACCATAGCTGTCCACCCACGGCGGATCAATTCGGCCGGTAGATCCACCTGGTCCGCCGGGCCCATCTGCAATTGAATGATTCGTGCAGTCGGCATCAGAGCAATAGTACGCGCCCGGTACCCTTAAGTTGTTGGGTACAGAGAAGTCCTCCACGGTTCTGGCCAGGTTTGCCACAAGGGCTGAGGTTCCGCAAGCAGGAAAGCCGTTGCCGCATTTGCCAGACCCGTCAACCGGACCGCCCGAGTCGTTAACCACGTGGATTCCAGTGTTCTTATAACGCGTGGAATCTGTTTCCAGCACGTACCAGTTGAACAGCGGGAAGACCTCGTTGAAGCCCGCATAGCCCTCCAGGTCTGTGCTGTTAAGGTTGGAGTAACTTCCGTCACGGAAGCGGATGTTGGTTGGCACAAAGGTGAGGCCCTGTTCGCCATCATCCGAGATTCCATTACCATTTGTGTCATGGAAAGTTCTGGTGTAGAGGTTGTTTTTCCACGCGTGGACCGATACCTCTCCCATGTCGCAGACCGAGCTGGAAGAGCCCGTCCCTTTGCAAGAGGAGTTATTGGTTGAGCCGTCAACGCGGACGGGTGTTGAAATCCCGTCTACAATCTGGTCGTTCCACTGGTCGAAGATGGTGACACGCCAGTCGCCTGCGGGGACGTTCGGTAAAGTGAAGTTTCCATTGTCGTCGCATTTTCCAAATGAAATGTCGGCGCCGTCCGGACTACCCAGGCTGGCGTAGCACTGCGTGTAAGCAAACGTATCGTGCGTCCCGGTGCCATAAAGCCTTTCATCCGAAGGCCGGCTCATATGGACGCCAGTAACGTGCCCTATTACTGTCTGGTTGCAGTCCGGGTGGCCGGTGCCGGTGCAAAGCACATTTCCGCTGTCGTCAATCCATTTCGGATTGGCGAAGCCGATAGAAACGTGGAATGATCCCGGACCGAATTCCTGGAAGTATTGAGGCTCGTTGATTCGCAGGAAAGATTCCAGGTCTTTTCCGCCGTCCAGGGTGTTGGTTTGCAGCCATTCTTCGCCGCGCGCGATGCGATCGGCTGCAGGTGTGGCGACAATTCCATACCTTCCTGGGGGCATGTTATTCACAATAGCCTGGCCGGCCAACGGAGACAGGGTCGTGCCGTCCGCCTCGTACTTGGGGCATGTAGGAATTACTCCGGTGATACCCACATCACTGGTCGCATTCGGTAGGCCAGTGTCCCCTGTGTCGAAACCCTTTCGTGCGTTCTTGGAAATCGGGCATGCGTCCAGGTGCGTGACCGGGTCTATAGTTCCGGCCAGGGCATTGGACAAAGGTTCGTTAAATTCGTCGAACATCAACTGCCCGGCAGAGTCGCCCGTGCCGCCCACCAGGTCGTTGATGGTGATATTGAACCCCCCCAGGCCGGGCTCGTTGGGCGACAGGATGTCGACTCCTCCGCCGCCATCGTGTTCACCGTTGAGCGGATGGTCGTCTTCGAAAACGAATACCGAGAGTTTGGCTGCCTGTTGATTCTGAGGTTCGCTAATGACCTGGACAGAGGTCTGCCCGGGAGCGATCTGGGCGCCGCCCATGGCGTGCTCTCCGTCCCCAGCGTCGCCCGGCAGCACCGAAATGTAATAGTGCTTGGTGGGGTCCAGGTGAACCTGGTTGGGATTCAGCGGTGTCTTCGAAGCGCCGGGCCTGCAGGAACCGTCGCCAACATCGCAAACCGCATTCACGTGTGTTCCCGTGCTGGGATTCAGAAATGTCTGTCCGCTCTCGCAGGAAATGCTTCCCACGCAACCCTGCGCTACCACCGGCATATAGCTGGTGTGGAAATTCGTCCCGAAGATGGCCGGAGTCCCGGAAGGAGTGACGGTGGGGCAGCCTGCCGGCAGCGGGCTAGTCTGGCAATTGGGGTCGACATAAAAGGTGCGGTCTTCCTCAATAATCCAGCGGTAGTCCGTAATATTGATGGGTGTGCCAGGGGTGGTGGTGGGGTCCACAACTGTTACCGTCAAACCGGTCGCCGAAGGGAAGTTCAGCGTCACAAGCGCGGTTGTTGAGCTCACTGTACCTTGTGAGTTCTGCGCATGATAGGTAAACGTGTAAATTCCCGCCGTGGCGACACTAGCTTTGAACGCTCCTGTTGAATCCATGGAAAGGGTTAGTCCTGCCGAGGGCACCGGGGCATTGGGTCCCGTGGTGGGAACTATAAGCGGATAGCCGGCGGCGTCTTTGTCATTGGCCAGGACGCCCGGGGACTTGATGGTCAGGCTTGTGGCTACATTCGAGGCGTATGAATCGGGATTAACCGTGATGCCAGAACCACTCTCGATAGTGGCCGCGCTCAGTGTCACCGTGGCGGTTGATCCGCTGCCAGTTGCCTGGTAGACAAATGAGTCTGGAAGCGTCGTTGCATTGGGAGTATATATGAACGTGCCGTTGGCGTTGAGAGCCAGAGTCCCGTGAGCCGGGGGGGTGAGTACTGTCACGCCGTAAACGTTGAAATCGTTGGCAATTACGCCCTTGGCCGGGTCTGACACCACTAACGGGTTGCACGTCGCGGCACCCGTCGGGCAGACTACTGAGTACGAATCCGCGTTCGTTGCTGCGGTTGCAGTCGATCCAGCAGGGGCTCCTGCCGAGCTGAAGTCTATGTATGCGAGCATCCCGGCATCGCGCTCCGTGGCGTTACCGGACAGGCTCAATGAGCGATCGTAAATTGGGAGAGCCGTCGTAGTGGACGGGACATTGATCATCACATCATAAGTCTTGCCCGCTGCCATAAACACTTCATCCTGCACACGCGGGAGGCCTGGGTGGGGATTGCCGTCTTCCGCAATCAGTGAGAATCCGCCCACCACAGCCCCTGCGGTTACAGGGTCGTTGGTTGACGATCCTACGATTGAAGGAACGTGCATGCGCAAGCCAGCATTCACCAGACGTACTAGTATTTTCCCGGTTCCCCCTGTCAATCCTGTAGCCGGCGAAGTGCGAAAGACCGACGCCGAAGCGTGTGTTTTATCGAAGCCCACGCCGTTGATGAGGTAATAGAGAGGGCTGTAGTCAACAGCCGGGGGGTAGCATTGGTGGTACGTCGCCGAAGTGGGATTGCCACAGCCGCCGGGCTGGCCGGACCATACCATGGTCGGGGTGAAACCGGCTGTGGCAACAGCGGCAGCGACAGACTGATTTTGGACCGGGTCGATTTCACTGAAAAGCAGCGGGACATCGGCATTATAGCTTACTGCAGGGTTCGCGCCGTTGGCTGGGTAGGCAGTCCCTGCGGTTCCTCCGCTTGGTGCCATAGTTACCACCACAATTCCATAGAGTCCCATCGGACCCTGGATGGAGGGATGTGTTCCTGATTCAAGCAGATAGGTACCGGGACGGGGCGCCGTCCAGGTGAGTGATTGTGGTGTTCCCACTGCCACCTCGGTGGAGAATGACTGAACACGCGGCCCTTGAGTTGGGGGAGTGTTCGAGCCATCGGCCAGACTCGTGCTGGCGACGGGCCATGTGAGCGTCTGGTCGGGGTGCAAAGGGCTTGGAGTTGTCGTTGCAGTTGTACCAAGTCCGCCGCCCAATTGCCCCACGATTACCAGTGAAGTCGGAATGTTATTCGTGCCTGATCCGGTCGCGAAAGACAGGTTATTCGTGAGGTTGATCTGCAGGTTCTGTCCAGACGGGACTCTGATGATTACGGGGGACCAGCCCGCGGCTGACGCGTTCAATGGGGCACACGCCGCACCCACTGTATTGCAGGTATAACCCCACATCGGCACGCTTGAGCCGTCCGGAAGGGTCAGCGTGGACGGCTGCGCGGTCAGGCCCACTACCACCTGGCCGAAACTCACCGTCGCCGTCAAGAAAAGAATGCTGGCCACACCGACCAACACTCTCAGAGTCGCCTTAATTGTGAAATTATTGGTTCGCATTGTTGTCCCTGCCTCTCGTAATCATTTCAATTCGTTCTGGGTTGTCCACTCACAACGATTCGTCAATCACGAACTCCCGCGAATCCACCAGCATCATGACCAGCATGCCGCCGGGGAAAATGTTGTTGGTCGTAATCTCGCGTTCGTTGTGCGAATGCCACATATAGGCAAATCCGGCCTCTTCTGAAGGACTGTTTCCAACCGTGCCGGAGGGCGGAATTACGCCGGTAGTGCCGCAACTGGTTGATGTGTTGCTGCCCGTGCAGGTGCCAAAAGTGGCCCGACTGGTGGCGTCCGGCCCAAGATAAGGACTGCCGCCGAACCAGTTTCCATAGGCCAGCAGGTTGGGATCGGGCAGCGTTACCGGGCCCCCGGTAGCTACGTCTCCGAACGGAGCGACTTCCAGCGGCTTGTTGTGGTCCTGGCACCACTCGAAGTAGTTGATATCCCGGTAGGCGTTACCCACCGTGTTATAGCCATCCGCATCCGGATTACAGGAAACCGTTGCATTGGGGTCACTTGATCCGGGATAGTGGCCGTACATATCCCAATTCAATCCCCTGCCGGTGAAATAGAAAATCCCATCGGCGGTCTGCCCCGGAACAGTCGAAGTTGTAAAAAGCACCGGCCCCGCGAGGTCGTTTGCAGGATTTGTCTG
>DATLWV010000136.1:0-23850 GCA_035576145.1 Terriglobia bacterium | reverse complement strand
CCGCATGGGCCTGCTGATCTGGATGAGCCATTCCTGCTGGCCTTCTTTCGTGTGGCAAACCTACGATTATTACTTTGAGCCGACCGCGGCCTATTTCGGAGCCAAGAAAGCGTGCGAGGTGCTGCATATCCAGTGGAACCCGGTTACCGAAAGCATCGAAGTGGTCAATCACAGCGGCGGAGATGTGCAGGGTTTGAGTGCCCACGTTCAAATCCTGAACATGGACGGCACGCTGCAATGGACGAAATCCGCCACACTTGAGAGCAAGGAAGACAGCACGGTTTCCTGCATCAAAATGGAATATCCGGCGGGGCTTGCGCCCATTCACTTTCTCCGCCTTGGGTTGACCCACCAGGGCAAGGTCGTTTCGAGGAACTTCTATATGCGGCCTCGAGAGGTTGGCAACTATCGCGCCATTCGCGAACTGCCCAGGGTCAATCTTGAGGTTACAACTGGCGTGCAGCAGCTGGGCAGTCGCTGGATAATAGCGGCCAACCTGCGCAATCTGTCGTCACACCCCGCGCTTATGGTGAGGGTGAAAGCTGTCCGCGAAAAGACGGGCGACCGCATCCTCCCGGCCATTTATAGCGATAACTATCTGGCGCTGATGCCCGGTGAGACGGAAGGCATCCGGATCGAACTGGCCGATGCCGATGTTCGGGGCGAGCGGCCACGAATTGTTGTGGAAGGATTTAATGTAGGAAAAGTTAAAGAAGCTTAACGAGATGTGCCGCCACATACAGAACCTTTCACCAGAAATTCCAGGTCTGCTATATTAGCCAAGGTTATGAATGAAAGTTCCACTGCAATACCTGAAAACAATTCAATTAATGACGGCCTGATCCGCGGCTTCTGGTACCCTGCAGCTCGCAGCAATCGTGTGCGGGGCAGGGAATTGCGCACCGCACTGCTGCTGGGAATCCCGCTCGTGCTTGGTCGCAACGCAAAGGGTGAAGGATTTGCCCTCCGTGACGCCTGCCCTCACCGCGGCATGCCACTCTCAGAGGGAAGATTTGACGGCAAGGCTGTTGAATGCCCCTATCACGGGTGGGTTTTTGAAGGCAAGACCGGCCAGTGCCAGGCCATTCCGTCGCTGACGGCGCGCGACAAGCTGAAAGTTGATCGCGTTTTTGCAACCAGCTTTCCGTGCGAAGAACAGGACGGCTATTTCTGGGTTCATATTCCTGATCCTGAGCAGAGGAATGAGAAAGTGCCTGCCGCTCCGCGCCTACCCACCTTCAGCGATAGCTATCGATTGGAGCACCTGGAAGCGGAATTGCCTTGCCATGTGGACCACGGCATCATCGGCCTGATGGATCCTGCACACGGCCCGTTTGTACATCAGGCCTGGTGGTGGCGCAAGCGCAGCAGCATCCACGAAAAAGAAAAGATATTTGAGCCCATCCCGAACGGCTTTCGAATCAAGAGCCATTCGCCATCAGCCAACAGCGCTGCCTACAAACTGCTGGGCGTCTACGGCGAACCCGTCACAACCACCATCCAGTTTGTACTGCCCAACATGCGGTTTGAAGAAATCCACTGCGGCAAATACTGGTTTTCAAGCCGCACCACTGTAACGCCCATCACTGCCTCAAAATGCCGGATTGACGTCTGCGCGGCCTGGAACGCTTTCCGCCACGTACCTTTTTTCACTTCGATCCTTCGTTTCTTTGGGAACCTGTTCGTCGAACAAGACCGTCAAACCATGGTGAAGCAGGCGGAGGGGCTGAAATATAATCCGCCGCTGATGCTGATCGATGACGCCGATCGCCCGGCCAAATGGTACTTTGCGCTGAAGGCCGCTTACCTCAAATCCAAACAAACCGGCCAGCCGATGGAACACCCCATCGAAGGGCCTACGGCCTTGCGTTGGCGGAGTTGATTATGCATGGAAATGCATAGAAATCCGCTCGTCTTCCGTCGATTGACTTTCAAAATTGCTGGATGGAAGGTCGAGCATTTAGGCGTCGTCTTGTAGTAAGTGCCGCGACTTATTGTTACTCTTCCGTCAGCTTCTTAATAATCGACTTGGCTAGTCCTTCATGGATCTCGGTATGACGGGGGACAGGCTGTGATTTCCTGGTTTTCGGGTTCGAATACCAGTCGTGGCTCGCCCCGTGACGGACGAGCACACAACCAACCTTCTCCAGTTTCTTGATAAGGTCGCGTCGCTTCAATCCGTCAGTACCAGATCTTCGACCTTTCGCACGTATGGGACCTCTCCTGAACCGAGGTCCGCAAGCAGGTCTTTCAGATTTTTGGTCAATTCTTCCTTGGACAACCCCTGCGTGACGTAATCGGGATAGTCATTAATAAAACCGAGAAAGTAGTCGCCATCTCGCCAGTAAGTAAACTTAGTCGTCTTCATGCCGGACCTCAAAGAGCTAATGCCCTACGAAGAGGATAGGATACTTTCTGCCAGATTTCCACGCCTCTGAGCGCTCCGTGGGCATGATAGGTTTGACCAAAGGGCCGCACGCATGCTTTTACTCGTGTTAAATTTTGGTCTTCAATGTTCTTATTGCCCCCGCCACTGTGGTTTGCGCTTTTCGAGAAATGCTGCCAGTCCTTCGTGGAAATCTTCGGTCTTGCGAACGCGGGCGCTGGCTTCAACAGCTATTTCGGTTTGGCGGTCGAGTTCTTCTTCAGAGAAATTCACCAAGAGTCGCTTGGTGTGGCTAAGGGCCACAGGGCTCATCTCTGCGAGAGACCGGGCTAGTTCCAGGGCACGGGGCATCAGCTTTTCAAGGTCGATCAATTCATTAACAATTCCCATAGACTGTGCTTCGGCTGCGCTGAAGATGCGGCCCAACAGCAGCAGGTCACGCGCCCGCTTCTCACCGACTTGCCGGATTACATATGAAGACACCAGGGCCGGAATAAAGCCCACGCGAACTTCCGTATATCCGAACTTCGCCTCAGGCACCGCCAGCGTAAAGTCGCACACGGTTGCAAGGCCGCAACCGCCCGCGATGGCAGGACCGTTCACTGCAGCGATGGTTGGCTTTGGGAAGGAGTACAGCCGCCGAAACAAGGTTGCGATGAGGCGGGCGTCATCGACAATCTCGGCATCAGATTGCGAGCGGAAATCCTTGAGCGCTTGCAAATCCATCCCGGCACAGAAAGCATTGGCCGCTCCGGTCAGGATCAAAACTTTCGCCGAACCTTTCTCAGCCTCATCCAAGGCTTCTAGTATCTCTGCGATCATCGTATGGGTGATTGCATTGCGTTTTTCTGGACGGTTGAGTGTGAGAACTGCAACAGCGTCAATGGTTTGGAGTGCTATGCTTTCGTAAGCCATTATCTTGGTCCTGCCTGTCTACTCTGCATAGTGTTTGCGAATTTCATTCGTTGCATCGACGGCGGAAAGCAGGGCCCACGGCTCGATGTTGGCCTCGGCGCCTTGTTCGGCCA
Organism: Terriglobia bacterium; assembly: GCA_035576145.1. Classification (GTDB taxonomy): domain Bacteria; phylum Acidobacteriota; class Terriglobia; order UBA7540; family UBA7540; genus SCRD01. The sequence goes on along the minus strand of DATLWV010000136.1, from coordinate 20,436 downwards.
GAGTGGAAACCACGATTTCAGTTGGAATGTTACCCACAAGCTCGTCGCCGGCAAAAGGACACCCGCCGAGGCCGGTTAGCGCCGAATCAAACCGGCGGCAGCCAGCTTCGTAGGTGGCGAGAACTTTTTCCGCGGCCCCCTCGGCGCGAGCGTGAAGATGGACGCCGAGTTCCATATCTTTTGTGAAAGGTTTTAGGTGACGGAAAAGATCACCTGCTTCTTTGGCAGTTGACACACCCACGGTGTCAGCCAGGGATACGGTTTTCACGCCACAGTCTTTCAGCCATTCCAGTGCATCTTCCACGATCTCGGGGCCCCACGGCTCGCCAAAAGGATTGCCGAAGGCCATTGAGATATAGACCACAAGGTCGCGCCCGACCTTCCGCGCCTCGCGCTGTATGCTTTCAACAAGTTCGCGCGATTCCCGCAGGGACATATTAGCGTTCTGCCGCCGAAAATTCGCTGAGATTGAGTAAGGATAGCCCAGCGTTGTCACTTGCGGCGTGGCAAGGGCGCGTTCCAGGCCCTTTTCGTTTACGACAATGCCGATGACTTCAGTCAGCGTGCCGTTTGTTGTTGCCTGCAGTGCTTCCGCCAGGCGCGCCATCACCTGTTCGCTGTCCGCCATCTGCGGAACCAACTTGGGCGATACGAAGCTGACGGCGTCCAGATGTCTGAACCCTGAGCGCAACAGCCTTGCAAGGTAGTCCGCCTTTACGTCTGTTGGAATATTCTTTTCCAGCCCCTGCCATGCATCACGCGGACACTCGATAATCTTGACCTCTTCCATTCTCCTTCTTTCTAAACATACTATTGGACGCTAATCATTCGAAAAGTGAACTCACGCCAGGGCGCGGAGGAATAAACCTACGGGAGCCGTTTCAACCTCTTCCGGAACGCAACGGCCAGCAGTACGAACACCAGCCCGACCCAAAAAGCAAGGCTTGAGAGCAGAGCCGTATCCGTAACTGCATAGCCGCCAAATGGAATACTGAAAAAGTGTCCCACGCCGCGCGCTCGTGCCATCCAGATCCCGGAGAAAAGGTACGCCAGCCCGCCCAGCGGCACGGCCACAAGCAAAATGCCAATGAGACTGCGAGCGACCCTCCAGCGGGCCCCGCGCCCGGTGCTCGCGATCAGATAGATTCCGACGGCCAGCGGCAGCGCAAGTAACAGAATAAATGGGTCCATGTTGAGTGACGCGTCCGGTCACGTTTGCAGCACGCCGGTCTTGAATTCTTTTATCTCAGGGTTCATGGATGCCGCTTCAAGGGCCCAGACCAGCGCGTCACGCGTTTGTGCCGGGTCAATGATGGCGTCCACCCACAGGCGCGCTGCGCCGTAGCGCGGGTCAGCCTGGTGCTCGTAAGTTTCCTGAACCGATTGGAGCATTTCCCGCTTTTCTTCTTCGCTCAACTTCTTCCCACTTCGCTCCAACTGTTTCATCTTGATTTCCACCAGCGTGCCTGCGGCGGCATCCCCGCTCATCACGGCATATCGAGCCGTAGGCCATGCAAAGACGAACCGAGGATCATATGCCCTGCCACACATTGCGTAATGGCCCGCGCCAAAGCTTCCCCCGCAGATTACTGTGATCTTGGGGACGACGCTGTTGGAGACGGCATTCACCATCTTGGCCCCGGCGCGGATAATGCCGCTCCACTCTGCTTCCTTGCCCACCATGAAGCCATTTACATCGTGAAAGAAAATGAGGGGGACGTGGTTCTGGTTGCAGTTCATGATAAAGCGCGCTGCCTTATCTGCCGACTGCGTATAGATTACGCCGCCAAAATGCATTCTCTTCTCACCACGTTCTCGGGAAACCGACTGTACAGTCTTCTTCTGATTTGCCACAATGCCGACGGCCCAGCCGCCAATCCGCGCGTAGCCGCACAGCAAAGTCTGGCCGTACTCCGCACGGTATTCCGTAAAGCTGCTCTCATCGACAACTCGAGCCAGAATCTCTCGCATGTCATACTGTGCTGTGGGTCCCCCCGCAAAAATTCCATAGATTTCATCTGCTGCGTACGCCGGCGGTTTCGCTTCCTTCTTGTCAAATGGCGCCAGGGACTTGTGGCCGAATCTGTCAACCAATTCTCGAATCTTGGCAATGCAGCTTTCGTCGTTTCGCTCGCGAAAGTCGATGGTGCCGCTGATCTGCATGTGCATTCGGGCGCCACCCAGTTCCTCCGGGGAAGTTTTCTGTCCAATGGCTGCCTGCACCAGTGCCGGGCCGGCCAGGAACAACCCACTGCTGTCGGTCATCAGGATGTGGTCGCACATCACCGGTAGGTAGGCGCCGCCCGCCACGCACATACCCATAATGGCGGTAATCTGAGGAATGCCCATGGCGCTCATGATGGCGTTGTGGCGGAAAACGCGCCCAAAGTCGTCGGTGTCGGGGAATACGTCTTCCTGCAAAGGTAGAAAGATGCCTGCCGAATCCACCAGGTAAATGGTGGGGAGGTGATTATCGATGGCAATCTGCTGCGCGCGCAGGACCTTCTTGGCGGTCATGGGGAAGAATGCACCAGCTTTCACCGTGGCGTCGTTCGCCACAACCATCACCAGCCGCCCGTGAATTCGTCCGAGCCCAGTGATGACACCAGCAGCGGGAGCCCCGCCCCACTCCTCGTACATTTGAAAGGCGGCGTAAATGCCCAGTTCGAAAAAAGCGCTTCCGGGATCGATCAGGAGGGCGATACGCTCCCGGGCCGTTAAACGTCCCTTTTTGTGCTGGTACTCAATCGCCTCTCCACCGCCACCCTCGCGGATGATTTCCTCCTGGTTCAGGATTTCGCCCATCAAGTCCTTCATCCGGCGAGTATTCGCCTCGAAGTCCTTGGACCTGGGGTTGATTTGACTTTTAAGGACGGAACTTGGCAATGTGGTTAGCCCTCCGTAACAGCGCCACCACACAAAGAGTCATGGCGCGGACGATTGCGGTTGTTCACTGGTGATTATCGCTGCGAAAGCTCGCCCTTCGCCACCTTTGCATTGAAGTCTGCGGATTTCCCGCGAGGCACGGTCACGGCCTTCCAGTCATTCCCGGCGAAATGCTTGGCCAGATAAATGATCTGCCCGATGTGGGAGCAGTAATGGCCAATTTGGCGGTTGATTGCCTGCATCACGGAGTGCGGCTCTGTCCGAATCAGGACGGTCCGGGCAAGGTCGGCATCGCTGAGGGGGGTAAGAGCGCCAAATACGTAACCCCAGCCGGTCTCCCACATTTCCATCACTTCGGCCCGTGTCTGAGGCGGAGCTTCAAATTCCGTTTCGCGATTTCGGTCGGGCTTTTCCCCGTCCGAGGTCAGGAAATCGGAAAATCGAGACCGCATGTTGCCCGCCAGGTGTTTCACGATAATGGCAATCGAATTCGATTCTGCGTCGAGAGATTTGGCAAACGCTTCGTCGGGGATCTGGTCCATCGCACGTTCTGCAAGCCGTTTATACTGGCGAAGGAGATCAAGGGAGTCCTTCAGATAGGATGTCGTGAACTCGTGGGCCATTCAGCCCCCTTTCCTGCATTCTCAGCAATGACTGCTATGCCGCCTGTTTTACATGGCTGCGGATGAAGTCCACAATCTCCTGCGTGGAGGCGCCGGGCTGGAACACGGCCGCGACCCCGGATTCTTTCAAGCCGGTGATATCTTCATCCGGGACGATGCCGCCCACAATGACCAGGACGTCCTCCATGCCGGCGCCGCGCAACAACTGGCATATGCGCGGAATAATGGTGTTGTGCGCCCCGGACAGGATCGAAATGCCGACCACATCCACGTCTTCCTGCACGGCGGCATTTGCAATCTGTTCCGGAGTCTGCCGCAATCCGGTATAGATGACTTCCATGCCAGCGTCACGCAAGGCGCGGGCCACAATCTTGGCGCCTCGGTCGTGGCCATCGAGTCCGGGCTTGGCGACAATAATGCGAATCCTTCGGTCAGGCATGCCAGTGAGCCATTAAGCAAATTCAGCGGAAAGCCGGTTCCTCATAGGTTCCGAAAACTTTGCGCAGGACGTGGCACATTTCGCCCAGCGTTGCATACGACCGCACGCATTCCAGAATGTAAGGCATCAGGTTTCTGTCCGTTTTGGCGGCGCCGCCCAGTGCCTCAAGCGTTCGCTGGACATGGGCGCTGTCGCGTTTTTTCTTCAGCTTCGCAAGCTTCTCGCGCTGCCGCCTGGCAATCGCCTCGTCGATCACCAGAATATCAACCGGGCGGTCTTCTTCGGTGACAAAATCGTTCACGCCAACAATAATCTTTTCCTTCTGCTCAACGGCGCGCTGGTAGGCGTAAGCGGCTTCGTGGATTTCGTTTTGCGGAAAGCCCTTCTCGATAGCTGTCACCATGCCGCCCATGGCATCAATCTTGTCGAAGTATTCGTAGCAAGCTCTTTCGGTATCCAGCGTCAGTTTTTCGAGGAAGTACGAACCGCCCAGCGGATCGGCCACGCTGGCCACGCCGCTTTCGTGGGCAATCACTTGCTGAGTTCGCAGGGCCACCGTTGCAGCGTGCTCCGTGGGCAGCGCCCAGGCCTCGTCCAGTGAATTGGTGTGGAGCGACTGGGTGCCGCCCAGCACACCTGCCAGCGCCTGGATGGCTGTCCTCACCACGTTGTTGTAGGGCTGCTGCGCCGTCAATGAACACCCTGCCGTTTGCGTATGAAATCTGCATAGCCACGAACGTGGGTTCTTTGCGCCGAATCGCTCGCGCATGACTGTGGCCCAGACCTTTCGGGCTGCCCGGAACTTGGCAATCTCCTCAAAGAGGTCGTTGTGCGAGTTGAAGAAGAAGCTTAACCGCGGCGCAAAGTCATCCACGTCGAGTCCCGCGCGCCGCATCCAGTCAACGTATTCGATGCCGTCGCGCAGAGTAAAGGCCAGTTCCTGTACGGCCGTCGAACCGGCCTCCCGAATGTGATAGCCGCTGATGGAGATCGGGTTCCAGCGCGGCGTCTCCTTTGCGCTGAAGACGATGGAATCAACCACGAGGCGCATCGAAGGCCCAGGAGGGAAGATGTATTCCTTCTGCGCAATGTATTCTTTCAGGATGTCATTCTGGAGGGTGCCGGAAATATGTTTCCAGTCGGCTCCGTTCTTCTCCGCCACCACCAGGTACATGGCCCAGATCATGGCGGCAGGAGAATTGATGGTCATGGAAGTGGTGATGCGATCGAGCGGAAGTCCCGCGAGCAGAGTCTCCATGTCATCGAGTGATGAGACAGCAACGCCGCACTTGCCCACTTCGCCTTCGGCCAGTGGATGGTCCGAGTCATAGCCCATCAGGGTAGGCAAGTCAAAAGCGATCGAAAGGCCCGTCTGGCCCTGTTTCAGCAGGTAGTGGAGGCGCTGGTTGGTGTCTTCCGGGCTGCCAAAACCGGAAAACTGGCGCATCGTCCACAACTTGCCGTGGTACATGGTGCGGTGAATTCCGCGTGTATATGGATATTCGCCCGGATCCCCGAGATCGCGCTCGTAGCCGAAATCCTTGAGGTCGTTTTCAGTGTAAAGCGGTTCGACCGGAACGCCTGAAAGTGTGGTGAACTTCTCCTGCCGCTCCTTCAGGGCGCCAACCTTTCGTGCATCCGGATTGACAGTTTTTGCCATTGCCGCAGGCCCCCGGTTTCTGGCCCTATCTTATTCTGCCGATAGAGGCGAAGTCAAACCGCGGCCTGATATCGGGGCGCCGCCACCGAAGCCCCACGTTACACGTGGAGGCGACTTCCGACCTATGCTCAGACCCGATAGTGTGATTTACCCATGAAGACCAGCCGGCAGTTACTTTCCGAATTGGGGACATGGTTTTTGGGATCCCGAGGGCATCACCCGCAAATCCTTCGGCCGAAAGCACTGCTGCGCCGTTGGTTCTTTCCCTGAGAATGCACGGAACGCCAATCTCAGGCGCTGACTTGACGGTTTGTGACCTGAATCCTTATCCCAGCCGCCAGAACTGGCGTCCTACGCCCCAGCCGGCGCAGTTGACGTCTGTTTGCTGCGCCGGGCTACCGCGGCCGCAATCAGGCCGGCCAGCAATCCGACAATGACAGTCCATGCAATCCAAGCAGTCATCTGAGGGAGGAACGCCTCAAATAGAAACTTTTGGGCGAACGGCAGGTTCGGCATGCTCGGATCGACGGCGTCGTAATGAGTCCCCCAACCGGCCCCACCGTTGCCGCGCATGGCAAAGAACATGACGATGACAACGGGCACCCGAGCGGCTATGCCATATGCGAATAACGTCCGGCCAAGTGTTCGCCAGCCTTTGAATGGCACGAATGCGGCTGCCACCATGCCCAGAAAGCCGATGACCGCAAACAGCATTGCATGTTTCGATGCAGCAACTCCCACGATGACACCGCTTGCCACCAGAACAACGAAGCCGAGTCCCAGATATCCCCAGGCCTTTTTGGCGCTCTCGAAGCCGTTTCCCGTTTTTATCAGCTTCAGGGCAAACCAGGGCCCGAAAATAAACGGCAGCCAGCTGATACCCACAATCGCCGCGCCTCCGCCCGCCGCATTGCTGAACCAGGGCGCCCCCCAGTGGTTCAGTTCACCCTTGAGGCGCAGAAAAGTGACCAGCAGTGTAATCAACGCAGGAATTGCAATCAGACGCGTAATTGAAACCCGATTGTCATTTGCCATGGAGATCCTCCTTATATGCACGCCGGTGCAGGAAGTGTTGATCGGCTCAGACAGGGCCCCGTGAAACTGCCATCAAGGTCATATGAACCGCAATAGGCGGCATTCCGAACGGATCTTTCGAATGATGTCGGACATGGCACTTTGCGGTCGCCTTAGCCCACTATTTCAAAATGACCCTGACAGTATGTCTGCGGATTTTATCACCTGATTGTCGAGACTGCCAGAGGCTCAGGGCAGGTAAATGTGCTGTCTGCAAATCAGATGTTGCCCGTCCGGTTGACCGCTGGCCAATGCCTGATTGTAAGGCGGTTTCCCCGGCCCTGCGAGATTGTTGTCGGCTGCCGGTACGGCACGTTTCCGAGATTCATCTGGACTGAAGTGGCGAAGCTTGGCAGAATAGAATTCGATCCGTCGCGCGTAGGCTTTACCCGGAACATTTGCCTCGCGCTGCTCGTTTTATACTGTCGGGGCGTGGCGCAGCCTGGTAGCGCGCTTGCCTTGGGCGCAAGAGGTCCGCGGTTCGAATCCGCGCGCCCCGACCAAACCCCTTACTTCCCTCACAGGCTCTATTATGTCATCCATGGTTATTGCGTCGGACTTTCATCGGGTTGGTCCATTGAAATGTGCGGTTAATCACCTCATAATGTGAGCGCGGTCACAGCCTTGTCGAGTCTTTGCCGATAAATTAGCGTCGTTTCATAGGGATTGCCGGTTGCATTCCGGTCAGGGCTGGTTCGGTCTTACGAGTTCTCACAGGTTTCTGAGGAAATGGTCCCTGTTTCCACTCTGTGAACTGATTTTCTGGCGGCGTGGCGGGCACAGCTCTCACGTAGATCGGGTTGAAGTTTGGGCGCTGTATCTATCGACAGCCGGACGGTTAACACCCTGGGGACGTAAGAGCCGGCCAGGAGAAGGAACGGTGCAGAGTAAGTGGATGGTTTGAAACGTCAATAAATTCCATTGGGAGGTAGGCCATGCGGAAATGTTCCTACCTGCTTGCTTTCATTATTTTAATGACACCATTCAGTGTTAGAGCAGCAACTCAGATGCCTGAGACTGCTGAGTACTGTGGCAACTGCCACCGTGCCATCGAGGAGGGGTGGAAGGAATCTGTGCACTCGCAAGCAATGGAAAGCCGGTTGTTCCAGGACGCCCTCCAGATGGCCAACAGCGATCTCGGTCCGCACGCTCGCAGGGTTTGCCTGGGGTGCCACGCACCGACGATAGCCGTTACCGGGGACTTTGCACTGATACGAAAGGTTACATGGGAAGGAATCACCTGTGATTACTGTCACTCCATCCGGAGTGTGGACATGACCGGCCCCAACCCCAAGGCGGTAGTTGAATACAGTAACGTGAAGGAAGGCCCCTGGAAGGGGTTAAGCTCGCCGGCACACGGGACTGCGTACTCACCCGTCCACACGTCTTCGGTGCTTTGCGCGACCTGCCACCAGTACCGCAATTCCCAAGGCTTTCCGGTGCTCACCACCTACAGCGAGTGGCAGAAGGGTCCGTACCCGGCGCAGCATAAAGGATGCCAGTCGTGCCATATGTACCGTGTTGAGGGGGAAGTTGTGGATCCCCGGGTGAAGAGAACATCGGACGCAGGCATCAATCTCCATCAGATGCCCGGCAGCCATTCGCTGACTCAACTCAACAAGGCCATTCGTGGCCAGCTTTCCGTGACCCATGACGGGAACCAGCTCCATGTGGAGGTCAGCGTCGCCAATCAGGGAGCGGGTCACATGGTTCCTACGGGGTCACCGCTGCGGAAACTGATTCTCCAGGTCAGCGCCTTTCCTTTCGGAGGAAAGCCGGTGCGACAGGAGCGCGTTTTCACTCGCGTGGTGGCAGACCAGCAGGGGAAGGTCCTCAACCGGGAGGACCTGGTGTTTATCAGGGCGGCGAAAGTGGTGTCGGACACCCGCCTGGCTCCGGGCGAAACTCGGAAGGAAATCTTTAACTTCAAGGTGCCGCAGGGTGTCCGTTCAACGGTGGAGGCCGATTTTTACTACTACTATTCGCCATCGGCCGCAACCAAGGCGCAACAGGAAGTAAAATTTCTCAGCTTCAGTCGTTTCGTGCAGTGAGCTCGGGGTTGAGAATAGGTTGACCGGCATTTATAATGGCGAGCTTCGATGATGAAAAAGAACTGACTCGCCAGTGGAGTTGAATGGGGGAAAAATCGCATGACGGCTGATGCAAATCCTGGAAAGAACCCGGCGGGCACTGAAGAGGAGAAGGTCAATTCCGGGCGCCGGTGGGTTAACACGATCCTGGGTACAGGAATTGTCGCCACTATTGCATCTTTCATTTACCCGGCCATTCGGTATGTCATTCCGCCGCCGGTGAGCGAAGCGAGCAACCTCTCAGTGGTGGCCGCCAAGGTCGGGGAGCTCAAAGATAATGATGGGAAGGTCTTTAAGTTTGGATCGACGCCTGCTATTTTGATTCACACTCCTGGCGGCGACTACAGGGCCTTTACTGCGGTGTGCACGCATCTCGGATGTACGGTGCAATACCGGGCCGATCTCCATGAAATCTGGTGCCCATGCCATAACGGCATATACGATTTGCAGGGCCGCAACGTCAGTGGGCCGCCTCCGCGTCCGCTGGCTCAATACCAAGTTCACATTCAGGGCGAGGACGTCGTTGTCGTCCGCAACGCATAATTATGGCAGACCTAAAACGTCGCACTTTAGACTGGCTTAACGAGCGCCTCGGCGGTGAAGGCATTGAGGAATTCCTTCGTCACAAGCGAGTGCCAATTCATCGCCACAGCGTCTGGTACTACCTGGGGGGCATGGCGCTCTTCCTGTTTATCATCCAGGTTCTCACCGGCATCCTGCTCTTGTTGTACTACCGGCCCACGGCCAGTGGCGCTTTTGAAAGCGTCCAGTTCATCATGACTCAGGTCAAGTTCGGATGGTTGATCCGCTCAATCCACAGTTGGTCCGCAAACCTGATGATCCTCATCGTTTTCGCCCACATGTTCAGTGTCTTTTTCCTGAAAGCTTACCGAAGGCCGCGGGAACTGACGTGGGTCAGCGGCATGTTGCTCCTCTTCATCGTGCTGGGCTTCGGATTCTCCGGATACCTTCTTCCCTGGAACACGCTGGCGTTTTTTGCCACCAAGGTGGGCACTGACATGGCTGGCTTTGTGCCCTTTTTCGGTAAATGGATCATGGAATTCCTCCGGGGCGGTGACCAGGTAACCGGCGCTACGCTGACCCGCTTCTTTGGCTTTCATGTTGCTGTATTACCAGGAATTGCAACCATGTTGCTGGCTTTTCACCTGCTGCTGGTGCAGAAACTGGGAATGAGCGTTCCTCCAGACGTGGAGAAAGAAATCAAGGAAGGGCAGCCTGAGCGTTCCATGCCTTTCTTCCCCAACTTCCTCCTGCGCGACATTATGGGATGGTATGGAGCGCTGGGCGTGCTGGGGGGGCTGGCTGCTATCTTCCCCTGGGAGCTTGGCGTTAAGGCCAATCCATTTGGGTCAGCCCCAGCAGGAATACGTCCGGAATGGTACTTCCTGTTCATGTATCAGACGTTGAAGTATATTCCGTCAAAGGTCTTCTTTATTGACGGGGAACTTCTCGGCCTCATGTTGTTCGGTGTTGCCGGAGCTATCTGGGTGATCGTGCCGTTCCTTGATTACAAGGCAGGTTTTGGGCGCGTTACGCGGTTCTTCACCGGCCTCGGAATTTTTGCGCTGGGATACATCATAGTGCTGTCATGCCTGGCAATCTTCTAGGCCCTACGAAAGCAATACGGGCATTGCGATGCGGATTATGAAAAGACCTTCGATCAGCAATTCACGGATAAGGCGTTGTGCAATCGGCGCGGCCATCATGCTCTGGTGCCTGGCCAGTGGATCGGTTGCTCACGCTGCGCCCGCCAAAGACTCCTGCGTGGCGTGCCATTCGCAGTTGCCGGGACAATTCGGCAAGCCGGCAAAGTTGTTTCCGGAGGACATTCACCACCAGGCCGGACTGAGTTGTGTGGACTGCCACGGTGGCGACCGTGACGATGATTCGATGAACGCCATGAGTCCGGCCAAGGGTTTCCGGGGTGCTCCAGCCAAGGCGCAAGTCCCAGCATTTTGTGGGCGCTGCCATTCCGACCCCAACTATATGCGGAAATTCAATCCGAGCATTCGCACTGACCAGGCCAGTGAATATTTCACCAGCGTGCATGGCAAGCGCCTGAAGCAGGGTGATACCAAGGTTGCCGTCTGTGTGGATTGCCACAGCATACACGATATTCGTGCACCATCCGATACTCGCGCCCCTGTGTATCCCACTCACGTGGCGGAAACGTGCGCGCGGTGTCACGCTGACGCGAATTACATGAAGGCCTACAAGATTCCTACCAATCAGTACGATCTGTACAAGAAGAGCGTGCATGCGGCGGCAATGGCGAATGGCGATACCTCTGCTCCCACATGCACCACTTGCCACGGAAACCACGGGGCCACGCCTCCGGGCCTAAGTTCGGTGGCGAACGTGTGCGGTACCTGCCACGTGATGAACCAGCAATTGTTTGAAAAGAGCCCGCACGGCCCGATTTTTGCCAGGATGGGGCTACCCGGTTGTGTCCAATGCCACTCCAATCATGAGATCCTCGCGCCGCAGGATAGCTGGGTGGGGACCGGCCCGAAATCACTCTGCGTAACCTGCCACGTGAATGGCGACAACGGATATAAGACGGCGGGGGAAATTTCAGCTGGATTCGACAAATTGAAAGCCACCTATAATGACGCGGACACCGTACTTAACACAGCAGAGAAATCCGGCATGGAGGTTTCAAGCGCCAGGGTGGAAATGACCGACGCGCACAGTGATCTTATTAAAGCGCGTGTTGCCGTCCATAGTTTCAATGCGGCTGAGGTCCTCAAGATCACCGGCGAGGGCGTTGCAACTTCGCGCAAGGCGTATGAGGCCGGGGTGGCCGCCCTTAAGGAGCGCGATTACAGGCGAAAAGGCCTGGCAGTTGCTCTTATCGCAATCGTGATTGCAATTTCGGGCCTGTACTTCAAGATCCGGCGAATGGAACGCGGCTAGCATGGCGCTGCCACCGGTTCCACGCCACACAAATCTCGCTGCCACATGGCACGTGGGCCTTCCAGCGGTTAGGCAGGGCCCACGCGCCTTCTTTCTTGACCTCCCACGTTCATCCTCTTATGATGAATAGTTTTCGGCGTTCCCGCAGAACCCCATAAGCACCACGATCCGGAAAGGAATTCTAGGATGATCGGACTTCATGAACTCGCAACACCGAGCATCAGGCCTTCGTTGCATCCACAGTTTGCGCCTGCTGTCCTTGCCGACCACGCTTTTCTGAAGATGGTGAAGGAATCAGGGAAAGCGGTTCCACTGGTGATTGGCCTGGAGCGCGGCGACGGGTCGCTTTCGGTCTACCGGACGCAGGCATTCGATGAAGGGCACCCCTCTGCGCCGTTGAATCTTCGCTATGCGGAACGGACCGTCAAGATGCTTCTCTGGCAAAGAGGGGGATGGCGTGTGATTGTGGGTGGGCCCAGAAGCATTGGTGAGCATCTTCGGCAAGTCTATTCTTCCAATGGTTCGCGCGCCTTCGATTCAGATTTCATGGGTGGTGTTTACGAGCACCCATTTACTGTTGACATCACTTCTCCGGACAAGGTGCCAGAAGCTTCCGAGGGTTCCCTGCAGGTCGGTCGGCACCTGGACGGCTGCCGGATTGGCTTTGACCTGGGCGCTACGGACCGCAAAGTGGCCGCAGTGATTGATGGGGAATCTGTGTTCAGTGAGGAAATAGTCTGGGACCCGCGAAACTCCGCCGATCCAAGCTACCATTTTAACGAGATCATGGCCGGGCTCAAGTCCGCTGCGGCGCACATGCCTCGAGTGGATGCCATAGGCGGAAGTTCCGCTGGCGTTTACATTAACAACCGGCCGAGAGTGGCATCGCTGTTCCGCGGTATCCCCAAAGACCTGTTTGAATCAAAGACAACGCACCTTTTCCTTGACCTTCAGGAAGCCTGGGGCGGCATCCCATTCGTGGTGGTAAACGATGGCGAGGTGACGGCGCTTGCGGGGTCCATGTCATTGAATGACAACGCGGTGCTCGGAATTGCGCTCGGTTCCAGCCAGGCCGGTGGCTACGTGACCCCGACCGGCGGCATCAGCACATGGCTTGACGAACTGGCCTTTGTGCCGGTGGATTATGATCCGCAAGCGCCTGTAGACGAGTGGTCGGGCGATCCGGGTGTTGGCGCGCAGTATTTTTCCCAGCAGGCGGTGTTCCGACTGGCGCCAGTGGCGGGAATTCAACTCGACGATAAGATGGGCCCGGCAGATCAGTTGAAGGCCGTCCAGACCTTGTTAAGCAAGGGCGATGAGCGCGCACGAAGTATATTTGAAACAATCGGAATTTACGTCGGCTACGGAGTTGCCCACTACGCCGATTTCTATGAACTGCGGCATGTTCTGATTCTGGGCCGTGTCACATCAGGCGATGGCGGGAATATCGTTCTGGACAAGGCACAGGAAGTGTTGCGAGCTGAGTTCCCGGAACTTGCGGAAAAAGTCGAGCTGCATTTGCCGGATGAAAAAACTCGCCGGGTGGGCCAGGCCGTCGCGGCGGCAAGTCTGCCTGCCACTCACTAAATTCAGGAGGAAGTGATGAAATTCCATAATCCCGGATCAGAAATCTACGTGCCCGACGGAGCACCGGCAGAGCAGGCGCTGGCACGCACGACTCACTTTGCTGTTGGAGCCCACCAGGATGATCTTGAAATCATGGCCTACCAGGGAATCCTGGAGTGCTTTGGCAAGCAGGACAAGCACTTTACCGGAGTCACTGTGACCAACGGGGCTGGCAGCCCGCGCGACGATCTCTACGCCAGCTACACCGATGAAGACATGCAGCAGGTTCGCCGTGTGGAGCAGCGCAAGGCCGCATACGTGGGAGAATATTGCGCGCAGGTCTTTCTCGACTACACCAGCGGCGCCGTCAAGGACAAAAACAATCCTGACGTAGTGGCAGATTTGAAGCAGCTGTTGAGTGCTGCGAAGGCGAAAATTGTTTACACGCACAACCTGGCCGACAAGCACGATACGCACGTTGGCGTAACGCTCAGAGTGATCCAGGCTATCCGCAGCCTGCCTGCCAACGCCCGCCCGGAAAAGCTCTATGGCTGCGAGGTCTGGCGTGGCCTCGATTGGCTGAATGACGACGACAAGGTGGTGTTTGACGTGAGCGCGCACGAGAACCTGGCGATGTCGCTGGTAGGTATTTTTGACTCGCAGATCTGCGGCGGCAAGCGATATGATCTTGCGACTGCCGGGCGGCGCAGGGCGAACGCGACCTACTTTGCTTCGCACGCAACGGATGTGGCTACTTCAGTAATTTACGGAGTTGATTTGTCGCCCCTCATCCAGGACGGCAAACTTGATCCCGTTAAATACATCACCAGCTTCATCGACCGCTTCGCGCAGGAAGTTTCTGCGCGGGTTTCCAAGTTCAGCTAGCAGGCGCCAGAGCATGCGCGCTTTGCCCATGTGCTCTCAGCCAACTTACATCCTGCTCTCAAGAGGTCAAAAACGAGACGCCACCAGCGTCACGTCAGCGCGGGACCATGCCTTCTGGAACCTCTTTTCGATTTCGATTGCCTGATCGTTCTTGCCTTGTTTCCTCAGGCTTTTCGCCAGTCCGAAGAGCGACCAGCCGTTCTCAGGGTTCTCTTTCAAGTCCTGCCAATAAACTGTCTCTGCTTCCGCCGGCCGTCCGGCAGCCAGCAACACGGCTCCCAAGGATTGCCGCACCGGGTAATACCAGTCTGCGGGTTCGTTGTAAGAAAGTGCGTCCTGCAGGCGAACGGCACGATCGAGATGGCCGATGGCGCTATCAAATCTGCCTCGTTTCGCTTCAAGTTCCCCCGCAAGCACAGAAGACGCAATCCCAAAAAGGTTCCCCACGGTGGTTTCGCCAACTTCGAGGCTGGCAATGGCCGGGTCATTTGCCAGCTTTTGCAGGCTTTGCAGTTCCTTTCGAGCCGGTCCTGATTGTCCCTTGGCACTAAAGGCAAGGCCGCGGGCATAATGCCAGATACCTGCATAAAAGGGTCCGCTGACTTCCGGCTGCGGCTCGTGAAGTATTGCGTCCCACTTTCCAAACCTTATCTTGGCGTAAAGGGGAACCACCGTAAAAATCCGACCCCAGGCCGGGAGATCGTCAAGGTGCGCAGTCTTCATTTTGGCTGCGACTTTGTTAGCGGCATCCATCGCAACCTGGCTGCGGCCCTCCATGGTAGCGGACGCCCAGAGGAAATGGATATTGTGAGGATAATAAGTAACAGGATAGAGCCCCTGGATGCGGCACTGCGTGATGTAATCCTCGTCAGCAGCAATCGCGCGGACGTTCGCTTCTGAGGCATCGGCGTAGCGCCCCACACGAATGTAAACGTGCGCGGGCATGTGGACCAGATGGCCTGCGCCTGTCACCTCAGCCTGCAGCCGTTCAGCGGCTGGCACGGCTCTTTCCGGCGAGTCCGTAGCCTCAATCGCGTGAATGTAATAATGATTGGCCCCAATGTGATTCGGGTTACGCTTTAGTACCGCTTCAAGCACGGGCACCACGTCAGCCGTTTCCGAATACGCCCTGCCGTCTCCTTCCCAGTAATTCCACGGTCTCAGATTCATCAGAGAGGCGGCATAGAGCGTCTGGGCGTCGTCGTCCTGGGGATAATTCCTGGCAAGGTCGCGCATAGCATCTGCGTAGGCTTTGTCGAGCGCCTTGCGGTCCTCAGGTTCGTCTTTCGCGTATCGTTTAGCCAGCGCGTTGATGTAATCCCGCTCGGCGTCACTTGCTTTCGCCTTCAAGGCCAACTGAATGGCGTCATAGGCTTGAGTGGCGTGTTCCGACGTCATAGGAGCGTTGATGTTCGGCCCAAGGGCCAGAGCCTGGCCCCAATAAGCCATGGCGCAATCCGGGTCAATCAGCGCTGCCTGCCGAAACGACCGGATTGCTTCCGCATGATTGAAGGCGTAAGTCAGATTCAGGCCCTGATCGAAATAACGTTGGGCCTGTCGTGAACGGGTCGTGACGGGATGCGTGTGGCTTCCCAGGCCCTTCAGCAGCGGGGCAATCCGAGGCTGACTTTCGCCGGCACTTTCGGATTGGTTCGAACAGGCAGTCACTGCCGTTGCCATCGCCAATACAATGGCAAGGCCAAGCAGCCTGGTCCTTGTGAGAGAACACTGCAGACCTGTGGCGCGCACCTCACGCTCAGGCTTTCTTGCCATTCCCGCCTCCTGTCCTCACTCGTTGGTGGGGTCGACCCGGTTCTTACGCTGCCGGAATGATGTTCTGGTTTACGCGAAAGAAGTTCGATGGGTCATACTTCTTCTTGATGGTGGCCAGCCGCTTGTAGTTGTCGCGGAACGATGCCTGCACACGCTCCTGCCCTTCGTCCATCATGAAGTTCACGTAAGCCCCGCCAGATGAATAAGGGTGAATTGCGTCAAAGTAGTCCCTGCACCACTTCGTGATCTTCTCGCGATTTCCGGGGTCAGGATCAACGCCGACAATCACTCCCGCCCAATTGGCGTCACGATAACTGAACGCCGTGTCATTATTGCCCACACGATGCGGCGCGCCGTCAATGGGATAAAGGTGCATGGTGGATTGCATTGTGGGAAGCTTTGCGCCGTGCTCGGCGTGCTTCGCAATGGCTGCGTCACTGATTTCCTTGAAGAAATCGGCCCGCCAGTACCACTGGTGGCCGGGCGGGTAGAGGCCGTCGAACAAAGATTGAACTGCGGGGAAGGGAACCTGGCCCACTTGGTCAAGGAGAGGTTTCCCGACCGATCTCATCGGCCTGGTCGCCTTATCGGCTGCTTCAGGTTTCCCGGTGCAACACCACATCACGCCACAGACCTTTTGATTATGCAGGTTCTCTGGAAACATCGGCGCGGGCGGTATGGTGAGGTAGGCAAAAAATCCATTCACGTCCTCGGGAGCCTGGACAATAAACTCTCGATAAGTTTTCAGGACTTCTTCCGTCTGCTCCATCGGCCAGAATGTTGGGCCTGCATGAACCATGTCAACCGGGTTTAGTCGAAACAGGAACGAAGTCACGACGCCGAAATTGCCGCCCCCGCCGCGGACAGCCCAGAAAAGATCAGAGTTTTCCTTCGCGTCGGCTGTAACGAGGGTGCCATCCGCCAAAAGCACGTCCACGGATAGCAGGTTGTCAATTGTCAGGCCGTAGCGGCGCGCCAGATGTCCTATCCCCCCGCCCAGAGTCAGGCCCGCAACACCGGTGGTTGAAATGACTCCACTCGGGACGGCCATGCCAAACGCATGGGCTGCGTGGTCGACGTCGCCCCACACGCATCCCGGAGCGACGCGGGCTGTTTTCGTTTTGAGATCCACATGGACGTTTTTCATCCGCGACAGGTCAATAACCAGGCCGTCATCACAGACGCCAAGCCCTCCCGCATTGTGGCCACCGCCTCGAATGGATGTCAGCAGATTATTCTCACGGCCGAACCTGACGGCCGTCATGATGTCAGCAATGTCAGCGCACCGTGCAATAACCGCCGGGCGCTTGTCGATCATTGCGTTGTAAACCTTGCGGGCGGCATCGTATCCAGCATCGGATGGCTGGATGACCTCGCCACGAAATTCTTCCTGAAGTTTTCCAATGGTTCCTGAATTCATGGTTTTCTCCTCGCTTGGCAGTCGACGTTATGGAGTCCGTGGAAAAAGTTTAAAGAGACCGCTCAGCTATGAATAAGACGGGTTGCCGGCATAGGAA
Source organism: Terriglobia bacterium (assembly GCA_035576145.1). GTDB lineage: Bacteria > Acidobacteriota > Terriglobia > UBA7540 > UBA7540 > SCRD01. Next base: position 2,986 of record DATLWV010000136.1, on the reverse strand, counting down.
TCCGGTTGTCGATTGGTTTTCCTGATATTTATTGAGTGGCCCAGCCAGGCTGGACCCAGCCATTAATGATTTATGAAATTCCGTCCTGGACTGGAACCTGTTTCAAAACTCCCGTTAACCAGCCGGCAGGGCACGGTGAAAGGGCACGAGTTTACTCGTGCCGTAAAGCCAGCCCAACGGATTCGGCTTTAGCCGCTGAGGGCCGGCGATGTGCGCCAAGGGCTAAAGCCCGCGGTGTTGTGCGTTCCTTCTCGGCACGACTGAAGTCGTGCCCTTTCTCCTCGAAACAGTCGCACCCTGAAGCCCATGGGACAGGTTTTGAAACAGCTTCTAGTGCCGTGTTACGCAAATTGGTGAAACACATAAGACGTCCGCCGTCATCCTGATCCCGTTCGCCTGTCATCCTGATCCCGCAACGCGGGAGAAGGATCCCGCATCTATATTCAAGCAAATACGGAGATGCTTCGCGGAGTTTACCCTGAGCCCCTTCGGCTTCGCTCACGGCCGTTCGCAAGTGGAGGGCGAACGGGCTCAGCATGACAGATCTGCGTTTTTCAACAACCTCTTAGCGCTGCAGCCCCTGTATGGAACTATATTCCCTGCTTTCAAGGGAAAATTCAAGCCCCAACCAGGTTGACCAGTCTCAGTTGAAAAATACCCCGCTCTCAGGCGCCCCGGGCAACGCAGAAGCCGCGCACGACGGCAATGCCAACATCATGCCTGATGGTCCCGCAGAATCTCCTCGATCTCGTACATTGTGAAGCTGTTGAGCTGTGTGACCTTGGCCTCGGAACGATATGGCGGCGGAACAATATGGAAAGCCTCATTTTTGTCGGCGACATCGGCAATAATCCAGGCCTTGTGCTCGCCATCCTTGCAGCCCCAGTCCGCATGGGTCAGGAAGTGGGACCCGGTTTTGAGGAAGAATTGAACAACCCGCGCGCAGGCTACATGTTCCTCCGAGTGCGGGATCTCAATCAAAAACTTTGGCATAGTTCAGCATCTCCTCCGTCTCAGATGCCTTCATGTTACTCCGAAAGAGTTCCGCAATGGAACGCCCCCGAAAAAAATTACAACCCTCGGCTTTTCCCCCACTCCCTACTCACTACTTCCCGCTTTCTCCCCTTTCCCCCCACTCCCTACTCGCTACTCCCTACTCCCTGCCTTTTTTGCCTTTCCCCGACTCCCGACTCACTACTCACTACTCCCCGCTTTCTCCCCATTCCCCTACTCCCTACTCACTACTTCCTACTCCCTATCTTTTCCCTAAATTCCTTTTGCAATATTTCCCCAGTAGGTGTATAACTCCGTCATCATAACCTCGCGGTTAACGCTTGCCGCGAGTCAGTAGCGCAGAGCTGTTCTTTAACTCTGCGACTCTTAATTCCTTGGTGATTCTATGGAACCTATTTTTGAAGCCAAGGGGCTTTTGGGTCTCGGCTCTGCCTTTATCGTAGGGCTACCCAATCACTTTCGTTTGAATGATGAGTTGCGGACTGCACAGTCAGTCAAAATCGCGACGGCGTTTGCGCACTGGTCCGGCTGGCGGCTTTTGCTCCCACATGTCAAGAAGGTGAGGGGGACCGTAAAGCTACTCACCGGACTGTCGTTTTGCCAGTCGGAGCCGCGTGTTCTGTACGACTGGTACGCACTCAGTCGCAACGGTCGGATTGAGGCACGGCTCTATGCCGACAAGCGTACTACTTTCCATCCGAAGGTGCTTCTGGTGAAGAATTCGCGAAAGGCGTTCGCTGTTGTGGGCTCAGGAAACCTGAGCAGCGGCGGGCTCCTTAAGAATATTGAATGCGGCCTATTTTCCGATGACGCTAGCGTCTATTTGTCGGTTGATGCTTGGTTCGAGAAGTTGTTCTGCGACGACAGGCTGACGAAACAACTCAGAGAATCCGACATACGGCGCTATAGGAAACGCTTCGAGGCTGCAAAGAGGGCAAACAAGGAAGTCGTGCAACTTCAGCAGGACGCCGAGGATGATATTGGCAAACGGCACCAGGCGGCGCTCAGGAACTGGAAGCAAGCGGTAGAACTCGCAAAGGCGTTTTTCAAATCAGAGGAATTCAGGAATGATCACGCCCCCGGACGAGCCGGGGTTGTGAAAGAAATCAAGGCTGCCCTCCGGTATCCGACATTCGAGTTTGACAAGGACGGCTTGGAGGACTTCTACAAGATTAAGACACTCGGCCATCTGATCGAAATCAGGAAGCCCGAAGTGTGGAGACAGCGAGCAAAACTTCAGGCGGGACTTCGTAATCTTGTGGATGATTCTAAGCCTATCGAAGCCCGGCTGAACTCCATGTTAGACGGGAAGTATCGGGTCAATGGTGTCGGTTTGAATTTCCTGACAAAGGTTCTGGCGGTTCACGATCCTTCTGAATTTACTGTCTACAACAAACCAGTAGCGGAGGCGCTGAAAGATTTCCAATATGAACCGACGAGGGGGCGTTCCAAGGCACAGCATTACCTTGAATTCGCTGATCTCATGAGGCGATTCCTCGAAGAGTCGGCGGGCCGGTCTACAGTCGACCTCGACGCTTTTTTTTATCACCATTGGGACAAGAATGTAAGAGCAAGGCATTTAGCGGGTAGCTACGGTCAGTGATCTTCTGACCGTGGGTTCTTCGTGAAGGAAATAGCCCACGGATATGAGAACGTCATCCGTGGCTCCCAGTTCTTGGCTACTGGTGGGAGTCATTATGCTCAGAGTTAATGAGTTCCAGTTATACGAGTTGGCCACACACATTCATCCATTGACGGTGGCTTCTCCTGAAGCCAAATATTCTGAGGTGTGGTTTCCGTGGTGGCAAGCCAAGAGGGCCCTCCAGAATCTGTTCAAAGTGCGCTCGCTGGAGGTATGCTTTCAGGCAGCGAACGAGCTTTATCTACAACTTACGAATTTCGTTCCGGATTCCTTTGCTGAGGCAACGGATAAAGTCCCAAATGACATAGACACGGAGGAACCACTCGGATG
>DATLWV010000135.1:0-4836 GCA_035576145.1 Terriglobia bacterium | reverse complement strand
TATTTGATTGCGCGCGCCGGCGTTACGGGCGAACGGAACAAAATCTCGGAAAGCACCCGGCCGCTGATCGAGCGCGTGAGGAAAATGACCCGGCTCCCGCTCGCCGTCGGGTTTGGACTTTCCACACCGGAACAGGTCCGCTCCGTGCAGGGACTGGCGGACGCCGCGGTTGTGGGAAGCGCGATTGTTCGGACCATTGAGGAACATTTCTCCACCGGGGGCGCGGCAGCCATCGAACGCTATGTGCGCTGGCTCAAAGAAGGCACAGGGAGTTCACCCGCATGAGCGAACTGGAAGACTGGCGCAAGAAAATCGACGCAATTGACCAGCAACTGGTGAAGCTGCTGAATGATCGATCGCAGTGCGCTGTGGAAATTGGACATCTCAAAAAGAAGTTGAGTATGGCGGCCTGGCAGCCCGACCGGGAGGCGGAAATCCTGAGGAACATCGTGAAGTCGAATCCCGGCCCGCTCGACGATGCGGCAATCCGCCGCCTGTTTGAGCGTATCATTGATGAAGCCAGGTCCCTGGAGCGCCACTCGATGGAATCTTCAGCCGAGTCGAACGGACCCAAGGAGTAAAGGCAATGGTTGTAGTCATGGAAGAAGGCGCGACAGAAGAACAGATCCAGCATGTCATTGACCGTTTGATGAGAATGGGCTTTGACGCTCATCGATCAACGGGCATCCGGCAGACGGTGATCGGGGCTGTCGGCGCCAAGATTGACTTTGACACCCGCGACATTGAACTGATTGACGGCGTGGAAGAAGTCGTAAGAATTTCCGCGCCCTACAAACTGGCCAGCCGGCATTTCCGTCCTGAAGGTTCGGTGATCGAGCTCGGCAAAGGCGTCTCCGTAGGGGGCGAGCAGGTCTGTGTGATGGCAGGGCCTTGCAGTATCGAGAGCGAAGTCCAGATCAATGCAATTGCGGCCCGCGTCAAGGAGCTGGGCGGGCTCGTCCTGCGTGGCGGGGCCTTCAAGCCCCGGACCTCTCCCTACAGCTTCCAGGGGCTGGGGCTGCCCGGCCTCAAGATGATGCGCGCGGCCGCTGACAGGTGTGGCCTGCTGGTCATCTCCGAAGTGATGGACCACACGCAGATCCCCGCAATGCTCGATTTAGTCGATGTCCTCCAGGTGGGCGCGCGCAATATGCAGAACTACAACCTGCTTAAGGAGCTTGGAAAGGTTTCAAAACCGGTCCTGCTGAAGCGCGGCATTTCGGCCACTATCGAGGAGTTGCTGCTATCGGCGGAATACATCATGTCCGGAGGCAACTACAACGTGGTCCTCTGCGAGCGTGGGATTCGGACCTTCGAGAATGCCACGCGCAACACGCTGGATATTTCCGCTATTCCGGTCATACAGAAACTTTCTCACCTGCCGATTGTGGTAGACCCGTCGCACGGCACAGGCAGGCGCGACAAGGTTCCTCCCATGGCCCGCGCCGCCGTGGCCGCCGGGGCCGACGGCCTGCTGATCGAGGTCCACCATGATCCGGAAAAGGCGCTGAGCGACGGTGCGCAGTCGCTTTACCTTGAGCAGTTTGACCAACTGATGAAGGAATTACGAATGATCGCACCCGCGGTGGGAAGAACCATCTGAAGTCCGGCCGCGCAAGGGAAAGATTCCCCGTGGAACCTACCGAACCTTTTTTCAAGCGGATTTCGATTATTGGCCTTGGCCTCATCGGAGGCTCATGGGCGCTGGCGCTCAAGAAACTGGGCCACGCGGCCCATCGCATCGGCTTTGACGCCCCGGAAGTTTTGAGCCAGGCGATTGAATCCGGAGCCGTCCACGGAAGTGCAAGCAATCTTGACGAGGCCGTGCGTAAAGCTGACCTTGTAATTCTGGCAACTCCGGTGGGGAAAATCCTCGAATTGCTGCCGCGGTTGAAAACCTCGGCGCCTTCGAATGCCCTCATCACAGACGTGGGCAGCACCAAGCAACGCATCATGGCGCAAGCCAGGGAATTGTCGGACGGAGGTCCACTTTTTCTGGGCGGGCATCCCCTGGCAGGCAAGGAACGTTCCGGATTTGAGTATGCCGATGCCGAACTGTTTCAGAATGCCTGCTACGCCATTGTTCCATCGTCTGGAACCGTTATGGATGACGCGCGGGCAAAGGCTTTTGTCAGTCTGGTTGAGTCGCTCGGTGCGCTACCCTGCGTGGTGGACGCCGCCGCCCACGACGTGGCCGTGGCCTATCTTTCGCACATGCCGCAGCTTCTTTCAACGGGCCTGGCGGGCATGGTAGCAGAAGCATCCGGCAGGAAAGGCCTGCCGTTGAAACTGGCCGGTTCGGGATTTCGTGACCTGACGCGCCTGGCCGAAAGCCCTTACTCGATGTGGCGCGACATCTGCCTGACCAACATTGAAAATATTCAGGATGCACTCGACGCAATGATCCAGAAACTTGATACCATAAAGACACATCTGGGCACACGGGAGCTTGAGAAAGAGTTCGACCAGGCGCGCAGACTGCGCCAGAAGTTGCGCGAGCAGGATTGAACGGCTCAAACGGTTGAACCCTGGCCATAGAACTTCACTGCAGCAGAACGCGGGGGTCGCGTGAACAAGGTCTACACAAACGCCGATGCCGCTATCGCCGACATTCCAGACGGCGCAACCATCATGGCGGGCGGGTTCGGGCTCTGCGGAATTCCTGAAAACCTTATCGACGCTCTCCAGCGGAAGGGCGTCAGGGACCTGACGGTCATCAGCAACAACGCCGGCATCAGCGACTTCGGGCTGGGCAGGCTGCTTAAGACGCGTCAGATCAGGAAACTGATCGGCAGTTACGTGGGCGAGAATAAGATTTTTGAAGAACAGGCCCTGAACAAGGAAATCGATCTGGAATTGACGCCGCAGGGAACTTTTGCTGAACGCATCCGTGCCGGGGGAGCAGGAATCCCGGCCTTCTACACGCCGACCGGTGTAGGAACTGTGGTTGCCGATGGAAAAGAGATCAGAGAATTCAGCGGCCGCCCGTACGTGCTGGAACGTGCGCTGACCGCGGATTTCGCCCTGGTCAAGGCATGGAAAGGCGACCGCTGGGGAAATCTTGTTTACCGGAAGACGGCGCGGAATTTCAATCCCATGATGGCCACGGCAGCCCGGGTGACCATCGCGGAGGTTGAAGAACTGGTGGAGCTCGGAGAACTCAATCCGGATTGCATCGTCACCCCCGGAATCTACGTCAGCAGGATTCTCCAGGGCGCCCGTTACGAAAAGCGGATTGAACGGCGGACCGTGAGGGAAAAGGCCTGATGGACAAGCGCGAACTGATTGCGCGGCGCGTTGCGCAGGAGCTCCAGGACGGGTTCTACGTCAACCTTGGGATCGGAATCCCGACGCTGGTGTCTAATTACATTCCGCCCGGCATCGAGGTGATTCTGCAATCGGAAAACGGCATGCTGGGTGTGGGTCCCTTTCCGCTCGAAGAGGAAGTCGATCCGGACCTGATCAACGCCGGCAAGGAAACCGTATCGCAGGTTTCCGGCACCGCTTATATGTCCAGCGCCGAATCGTTCGCCATGATTCGCGGCGGCCACATCGACCTGACAGTGCTGGGCGCCATGGAAGTCGACGAGAAGGGTGACCTGGCCAGCTGGATGATTCCCGGCAAGATGGTGAAAGGCATGGGCGGCAGCATGGACCTGGTTTCCGGCGCCAAACGTGTAATCGTGGCTATGGAACATACAACGCGGGATGGGCGCCCGAAGATTCTGAAGAAATGTTCCCTGCCTCTTACAGGAACGCGAGTAGTCCATGCCATTGTGACCGAGCTTGCCATGATGGAGATTACGGCGGAGGGGCTCCTGGTCGAGGAGCTTGCCCCGGGCGTCACGTTTGAAGAGGTTCAAAGGCACAGCGAGCCGGAACTGAAACTGGTTTCCAATCCCGGGACCTATCGCATCTGACTGAGCTGCTGAATTCCAGAAGTTTGGAGCCGACAACGTTGCAGGTGCAATCAACAATGTCCTCGCGCGTACTTACAACAGCCAACCAGATCACCATTCTGCGCCTGGCGTTCGTCCCGGTATTCGCCATCCTGGTGGTGGGCCAGCATGACGTTGGCGCACTCGCTGTGATGGCCGCGGCGGCGTTTTCCGACATACTGGATGGAACGGTGGCCAGGGCCTTCCGGCAGATCTCGCCGTTGGGAGTGGCGCTCGATCCCATCGCCGACAAAGTCCTGCTCAGCACCGCGTTTGTGACGCTCTCTTACCGTGGAGCCCTGCCCTGGTGGCTCACCATCATGGTGTTAAGCCGGGACGCCGTTATCCTGATCACCGCTCTGCTGATCATTCTGGTGGCAGGTTATCGCCCGTTTCACCCCACCGCCCTGGGCAAAGCTTCAACGGTGATCCAATCAATCACCATCTTTGCGGCGGTTTGCCTCCTGGCAAGGGTTCCGTGGGTTACGGGAACGGTGGTTAAGTTCTGGATTTTTCTCGCAGCCGGTATCACCGTTGCTTCAGGTCTCCATTACCTGGTTGTCGTCCAGAAACGATACTCCCACCACGAGGAAGGCTCGTAGCGAATCATCTTTCAGTTCCAATCTTTCTGGTCCACGATCTGCGGATCGGAGCTTTAGCTCCGACGCTTATCAGGCCCTCCAACCAGAGGGCTTCAGCCACTGAAGCATTCAACTACAGAATTAAGGACATTCCTCATTTTTTGAATGCGATTTGATGTAAGTGGAAGAAAGTAGGGGAGAAGTTTTTTCTGGAAAGTGGCGGGGGACAAACTCTAAAGTAGCAGGGAATTTTTCGGCAAAAAATCCTGACTGCCTAGGAGTGTCCCCCATGGTTGACAGCAAAGTAGGCTCGCGTT
>DATLWV010000134.1:0-1934 GCA_035576145.1 Terriglobia bacterium | reverse complement strand
GGCCGGCGTGGCGAGCCGCTTGTGCACAGGCGTACCACACGGTCTTGTCAGAAATGGGCCGTTCCTTGCCGCGTTTGTGTTCGTTGCTGGGGAAGAGGTAGGTGCGAGGCTTTGTCCAACGCCAATATTCGCGCAGCGTCTCTAATAGCGCGGCGCTGAGCGGAATATCGCGGCCCACCCCGCCTTTGCCCCGTTCCACGCGAATCATCATGCGCTGGCTGTCAACGTCGCGGACCTTCAGCAGAGACACTTCGGTGCGCCGCATTCCCGTGCCGTAGAGGGTCATCAGCAGAGCGCGGTGGAGGAGGTTGCCGGCAGCATTGATGAGGCACGCGACCTCTTCCAAACTCAACACCGTGGGGAGCCGGCGCCGATCCTTGGGATAGGGTAGGTCTTCTCGGAACTGGTGCCGCTTAAGGACTCGCACGTAGAAAAACCGCAGCGCCGCGACGCGGGCCACCACTGTCCCCACCGCGAGCTTGCGCTCGCGCAGCAGGTAGGCTTGGTAGGTTCGAAGTTCATCGGGTCCTAATTGGTCGGGCCGCTTGCCGAAATATTCGGCGAACTGCCTCACCGCCAAGAGATAAGAACGGATGGTTTGAGGGGAGTAATTCCGACGCTGAAGCTCTTCCAGCATCATACGACGTAGTTGGGTCATAAGCACCTCCTTATGACTCCACACTACTCCTGGTTAAATGGAAGCTTTTAAAACGTGACGCACGCGACGAGCGTCCCCCCGCGCCAGCGGGTTCGTTCTAGTCGGCTACACGTACAAGTGCCCTCGTTCGCAACTGATCATCGACGCCCTCGGTATTGCGCCCGAGTAAGCGGCAATTCGGAAGTAATCAATTCCACTATGAGTTTCCTTTGCGCAAATTGGCTTCATTCGGTTGACCACGAAGGCCGGGTGGACTGACTGGCTGTGACATTGAGATTCCCAGTCCTGAAGGGAAGATTGTGGGAGTGTTTTGCCTGCTCCAACAGGCGTAAGCGTGAGCCGTTGTTCTATAGTTTTACTACAATCGGCCTCTTTTTGGCCTCTCTGGTGAAATGAACTGCTCAGCTAACTATCTGATATTAAAAGGAAAATGATGGTAGGCCTGAAGGGATTCGAACCCCCGACCCACGGTCTAGGAAACCGATGCTCTCTCGAGTGAAATATTCCTGGGGTCGGTACCGCCGTCCAGGCGCTGACCTCGGAACTCGCTCCGTGCACCAGGAATCCCCCAAGTTGCCCCTGAAATCATGTTTCACCCCAGAATCCAGCTGGCAGGGACGTAACAGGCAGAGCCAAGAATCACAAGAAAGTGCGGGGCACCGGTGAAACCCGCTTACTTGGCCGACGCACCGGACGCTGTCCGTTGTAGACTTGTATCCCGAAGGCATGTGCATCTGACTACTCTAACTGCAGGACTGCAGGTCTCTTTTAAAGCTATGAGGTGAATTCATGGGACGAGTGCTGAAGCTGCTATCCGTAGTTTCTCTGTTGCTGGGAATAGCGGTATCGGCGCGGAGCGCCGAGTTGCGGGCCGGGGTGGCGAAGGCGGACATTACGCCGTCAGCGGGCCTTCCCATGTACGGATATTTTGATCGCATTAAGAACAACGAACCGGCGACGGGAACCCTTGACCCCCTGTTCGCGCGGGTCCTGGTCCTCGAGACCGGTCAAACTCGGATCGCGCTGATCACGCTGGACCTCGGCCGGACGTTCGATACCCCGACTATGGACCATATCAGGGACACTCTGCGGAAACAGGATGACATTTCCGGCCTGTTTCTCACGGCTTCCCACACGCATTCTGGCCCGAATATTGTGGACATCGACCCTCCCGCCCCCGTGACGGCATGGGAAAAGGTTGCGGCCGAAAAGATCATTCACGCAGCGCACGAAGCATGCCTTCATCTTGCGAAAGCACGGCTCGGAACCGGCTACG
>DATLWV010000133.1:0-11052 GCA_035576145.1 Terriglobia bacterium | reverse complement strand
CTCTCAGTGCCCGGCAACATTCCCGCCGCAATTCCTGAAGGCGCAAATGCCGCCGCGCCTATGGCCTGCATCAATCTTCTGCGTGAAATAGTTGGGCGCATGTTATGAAGCTCCTCCCTTTTCCTGCGAATTTCATCCCTCCGCCTGCCGCCCGCTCGCCGGCAGTTCCAGCCGGTGCGAAATTGACATGTGGGAAGGTTATTCGTTTCTCATCCCAGCCGCAACTCAAAACCTATACCGAAAGAGAACAAATTTATGTTGGCCGTTGCCCTGCCCGCCATTCGTAATCAGCCTGTGTCAAAGCATTTTCACCCTGCGCGTTGAGTTCGTTCACTTTTCAAAAGTATGCTACAACTTGAAAGTGACCAACGCTTTTATTCGGGGTCTACAATAATCAAAGAGGGGAGGCCGTTCCCTACACCCTGGTCACGGTCATGTTTCTGCTATTCCGCGCATCGTTTCCTGCGGCGCGGGAGCTTGGGAACCAAACCAGCGGCCGGTAAGTTAAAACGGTGAGAGAAAGGCCTCAAAAAGGGAGGGACCATTGATCAATTTCAAGTCGAAACCGAGCCGGCGCTCATTTCTGTCAGCTCTTGCCGTTACAAGCGGAGGACTGTTGGCGCCATCAGGAATGTCTTTCGGAAAGAAACCCAATCCAAAGCTTGACGGCAGTCCGGTTGTGCCCATCAAAAGCGGACTCGGCTCGACCGGCAACGTCTGGGCCGAGGTGGGTGTAACGCCCCTGGTCAACATCAACGGCACGCTTACCGTCATCGGCGGGTCAGTGATACCTGTGGAGGCCATGGAACTGTACCGGCAGGGCAATGAACACTGCGTCAGCATCAACGACCTGGAGGTAGCCGCCGGCAAATGGATGGCGAAGCTGTGCAACTGGCCCGCGGGCTACACCGGCCTTGTAACTTCCGGGGCGGCGGCGGGCATCATGGTGGCCTACGCCGGCATGATGACGGAAGATTGGACGCCGCGCATCCGGCAGTGCCCCAACGTCACGGGGTTTCCGAAGACCCAGGTGATCATTCAGAGGGCCCATCGCAATCCGTTTGATCACCAGATCCGCCAGACCGGAGCGACGTTGGTAGAAGTGGAAACGAAAGAGGAGATGATCAAGGCGATCAATCCAAAAACATTGGCCATCCATTTCCTGCACATCAATGAGGACAGAGGAAAGGTATCCGGGAAAGAAATTCTCGAGATTGCCAGGGAGCACGGTGTTTACGCCTTTAATGATGCCGCTGCCGACGTGCCGCCGGTTGAGCGGCTATGGACCATGCCGCAGGAAGGTTGGGACTTTGTTGCTTTCAGCGGCGGCAAGGATATCAAGGGACCGCAGGCCACCGGCCTTCTGATCGGCAAGGAAAAATTGTGCCACTATGCGCTGCTGAACATGAGCCCGAATGAGGACACCATCGGGCGTCCCTGCAAGGTTGGCAAAGAGGAAATCTTCGCGTTCCTGAAGGCTCTGGAACTTTTCGTCAAACAGGATCTCAACAAAGTGATCGCCGGTTACGACCGTGACGCGCAGATGATCACCAAAGCGCTAAAGAAGTTTGGTGTAACCGAACTCCCGCGGCGTTACGACCCCAACGGACTTGGCAACGTAACACCCTATTACAGCTGGCGAATTGACCCGTCGAAGGTAAAGATCACCGGCCGAGAGGTCATAAAGCAGCTGGCTGCCACTCGTCCACTCGCCATCGGCGCCGAACTGTCCGGCTCGGAAGGCATGTCCGGCCGCTGGCCTGCCGACAACACGGAGCGCAACGTGCAGGAAGGCAACCTGATGTGGAATCCCGAGACTGAATCCATAACCGCTGCGCCAACTGCCTGGCTGAATGGTGAGGAGCCCCCAAGCGGCGAGCACAGGTCGCGGCGAAACAGGGACGAAAATGTTTTTGGCTTTGCGATGTGGCAGCTAAAAGAAGGCGAAGCTGAGATCATTGCCAACCGGCTGATTGAAATCTTCACCCAGGCCCCGAAAGCATAGCGTACCGGCTCCGGCCCCGTCATTCCCAGACCGCGTAGCGCGAGAGGAATCTGCTTGGCGTCCGCACCTGCCTTCCGCCTGCTGCATTCCCGGCTCTCTCCGTGGGGACATGGTGCTCGCATCCCTCAAGGCGGGAGGTGCAAGGTGAGGGGTCTCTTCCAGGGGGACGGAGTTTCAGCTCCGTCATAGTAGTGATCAAAGCAGATCCCGCCACCAACCACTAATCACTTATCTCTCCCCTGCCCGGCCTGTGATAATATGCGGTTGCGCGATGGGTGGTGTATGGGATTCCCTAAAGCGCAGCATACGTTCCACACACCGGAAAGTATGCGCGGCACGCCAACTCGCCCACCGGCCCAGTTCCTGCCACTGAATGGCGCTCTTTTCCGGAGCGCCCCTGGCCATCGACAAACGCGTGCGGGAGCGTTGGCAGCAGAAGTAGACCTGCCAATGCGGAAACCCACTACGTTGCATCTTCCACCGCGAAACCGGAATGGCAGACGCTCACCTTATAAGCCGAATCCACCAGTCACCGGCCTTCCCGGTAACGTCGCAAATGTGAGGAGGCATCTATGCAGAAGGTAACCCGTAGATCGTTTCTGAAGAAGACAGGAGCGGGTTCGGCGCTCGTGGCCGGCTCCATGTTGAATTGGAATCCGCGTGCCGTGGGAGCGAATGAGAAGGTGGTGCTCGGCCTGGTTGGAGGGCGCAATCGGGGCAGTCAAGTTGCTCTTCTCGCCATCCGTCAGGCTGGGGCCGAGATCAAGACCTTTTGCGACATCGACCAGGCCATTCTCGACAAGGTAAATCCGGACCTGGAAAGTGCCCAGAACAAGCGGCCCGAAACAACAAAGGAATTTCAAAGGTTGCTGGATGACAAGGAGATTGACGGCGTTATCATTGCCACCCCCGACCATTGGCACACCCACATGACGCTGCTTGCGTGCCAGGCCGGAAAGGATGTGTATATTGAAAAGCCGTTGTCGCAAACCATCCAGGAAGGCCACTTGATTCGCGATGCTGCGCGCAAGTATAACCGCGTGGTGCAGGTCGGGACTCAGAACCGGAGTGCCAGGCAATTCCAAAGCGCGGTTGAATATGTAAAGAGCGGCAAACTTGGAAAAATTTGTCAGGTCGGCGCGTGGGAATGCCAGGTGCGGGACAGTATTGGAAACCCGCCAGACAGCGATCCCCCATCGACCGTGGACTACGACGTCTGGCTCGGGCCGGCGCCCAGGCGGCCCTTCAACATCAACCGCTTCCACTACAACTGGCGGTTCTTTTGGGATTACGGAAACAGCGAACAGGGAAACCAGGGCGTCCACATGCTCGATGTGGCTCTTTGGGGGATACAGCAACTCCGTGGCCTGGAAAACTGCCTTCCCACCCACGTCTCTGGCACATCCGGAATTTACTGGCTGAAAGATGCGAAGGAGATTCCCGATACTCAGGTCATGACTTACGATTACGGCGACTTCATGCTTGTGTGGGACCTGTGCAGCTATGCCAGGCACCACCCCATAGATGGGAGCCGTGAAGGGATCAGCTTCAAGGGTACCGAGGGTACGCTCATGGTGCACGGGGCAGGCTACAGAGGGAATTGGAAGGTTTACCACAAGGATGGGAGTGTTGGGCCTGAGGTGGGGCCCGCGGACAAGTCCGAGGAGGGCTTACACGAGAAGAATTTTGTCGACTGCATCAAGAGCCGCAAACGGCCCAATGCTGATGTGGAAGTTGGCCGGCTTTCAACCACCATCTGCCATCTTGGAAACATTTGTTGCCACTTGCGCCGCGACATCAACTTCGACCCCAGGACGGAAACCTTCGGTGGCGACAAGGAGGCAAACGCCTATCTTACAAAAGAATATCGGAGCACTTATCCGTTGCCAAAGGTCTGATATCCACGGCAAGCGAAGCCTGGCAGACCTGAGTTGCCCCGCCGTGCAAGTGGCGAATACGTAGCGTTCGTTGCGATGTATGCGATTGATCAACCTATGCTGGCGCAAAAAGACACTGGCAGTGGCTGCGGCCTTACTCTTTTCCCGGAGCGTGCTTGAACACGGCGACGCCCAGGGCGCTCTCTTTCGGATTTTCGCCGATCGTCGCCCAATACGACGGACGAGTCCTGGCCACGCACTCGAGGAATGCCGCGTTCCAATTGACGTCATCGGAGACGATTGTTCCTGGCAGCCTCAAGTTTCTCGTGATGACATCAAACTCGCGGCTCATATTCCTGTAGGTGTGAAGGCTGTCGTGAAGGAAGAAATCCACCGGACCCACTTCGCGGAGAATTTTCGGCAGCAGGCGCGTGCTCGGCCCTCGGGACAAGCGCCATCATTTTCTCAAGTGCTGCGGCACCAGGCAGCCATGGTAGTGGTCCGCCTCTTTGGCAAGAAGGGGCAGGTCGATGCTGTAGAGCATCCCGCTCCCGTTCTCTTCAAGCGCGCCCAGGGTGAATGACGAGGTGACGCCGTAGCACACTCCGGTCTCCACGACCACCTGCGGACGCATGGCCCGAACCACCGCGTAGCACAACCGCGCCAGGGCCGGCGAACCGTTATAGATCATGCTGAAGGGAGCGTCAGGGGGCAGCCGCTCCAAGCCCGAGCCAACTTGCGTTGCCACTCGCTCCAGCGCAGGCTCGGCCAGGATGGCCGTTAAATCCGCCCGAAGCGCCGCGCCAAGTTGACTCCAGGCAAGAGGCCATTTCACCAATGGACACTCGGGCTGCTTATCAAAGCGCGCGCTCAGCCGGTTTGCAATTCCCCCAGAAACCCGATCCACAAACTCCACGGGATGCCTTGGTAATAGAGACACAGATCGACGAGTTTCATATTCTTTCTTTCACCCGCGCGTGCCTCTCTCGGCCGCCGCGCCTGATCATTTAAGAGTATAAGCGAAGGATGGGTCTATTCGCGGGTTGCACATCCAACGCCTCTTGTTTCATTAAGACTAAGAGCCGCAGCGGTGCAGTGCAACCAAGCGCCACCCGCTCATCAAAGGCGATTCGAGAACGCGGAAAAGGAAAAACGGCATCGGCGAGGCCCTTAGGGTACTGTCCAGCGTAATCGTTCTTGCCGCGAGCGCTTTTGGTGACATCGAATTGCAACCGAACAATGAGCTTATTGCCGCTGACGCGGGAAATGGTAGAGTGGCATCAGCATAAGGGCCATTCAAATCGTGATTGGAGCTTGAACTTGACGACGCCGACTAGCCTGAAGCGCGCGGTCACACGTTGGGAAATCATCGGCATGTCACTGAACAACGTGATCGGAAGCGGCGTCTATCTGCTTCCTGCAGCAGCCGCGGCCTTGTTGGGGCCCGCGAGCATCTGGGCCGTGGCGCTTGCCGGCTTCGCCGTGCTGCTGCTGGTGCTATGCTTTGCAGAGGCCGGAAGCCGCTTCGACGAGCCGGGCGGCGGCTACATCTACACACGCGAGGCTTTCGGTCCGTTTGTGGGCTTCGAGGTGGGCTGGATGACGTGGCTGGCGCGCGTCGCGTCGGCGGCTGCCCTTTGGAGCGGATTCGCCCAGGCCCTGACGTTTTTCTGGCCGGGAGCTACGGCGGGCATCGAGCGCGTGGCTATCATCACATTGCCGCTCGCGATCAACTTCTGGATCAACATCGTGGGTGTAAAGCACGGAGCGAGGCTCGGGGTCGGACTCACGATCGCGAAAATTCTCCCGTTGCTTTTCCTGATCGTGGTGGGCATCCCCGCCCTCAATGGGTCGCTGATCTTTCCGATGAAGGCGCCAAGCGCGGTCGGGCTGGGCGCGGCGGCGAGCCTGCTGCTTTTTGCCTACGGGGGCTTTGAGAACACCGCGGCAGCAGCAGGCGAATTTAAGAATCCCAAAAGGGACGTACCGTTTGCGCTGATCACGGTGATCGCAACGGTGACGGTCCTCTACACGCTGATCCAACTTGTCGCCGTCGGAACGCTGCCGAACCTCGCGGCGCTAACGCAAAGGTCGCCGCTCGCCGAATCGGCTGCCCTTGTTGTGGGGGTGTGGGGCGGAATCATTTTGACGCTGGGCGCAGCGATCTCGACCGGGGGAAACAGTGCCAGCAACACACTCATCGGCCCGCGCTACCTTTACGCGCTGGCAAAAGACGGGTTCGGCCCGCGGGTCCTGTGCCGCGCACACGCACGGTACCAGACGCCCGCCTGGGCGATTGTGACACAGGAATCGATCGTATTGACGGCGGCGCTCTCCGGCTCGTTCGTGGAGCTCGCGCTGCTCTCAGTCGTCGCGCGTCTGGTCACCTACGTGGGCACGGCAGCTGCCGTTCCGGTGCTGCGCAGGAAGCTCAAGACAGGAGAGCACACCGTCGTACTCCCCGGCGGCCCAACAATCCCCATCCTTGCGTTGCTGGTCTGTCTCGGCTTTCTCGCCAGCCTCAGTGTCAATAAGCTCATCGCG
The DNA here is from genome assembly GCA_035576145.1 of Terriglobia bacterium. Taxonomy (GTDB): domain Bacteria; phylum Acidobacteriota; class Terriglobia; order UBA7540; family UBA7540; genus SCRD01. The sequence goes on along the minus strand of DATLWV010000133.1, from coordinate 4,626 downwards.
GGTCTGACTGCCCTCGCCGTCGGTGTGGCGATCTACTACTTCCGCCGGAAGCCATTGCCTTAGACGGCACCGCCTGCTGCCTTCTGCTTTCTGTTTTCTGCCTACTGTCTTCCACAGCGGCGCGATGGGTGGTGCAAGGCATTTTCTGCGATGCCGCATACATCCCAAACACCGGAACGTAAACGCCGCCCGCCGCCCCAGTATTCTTCTATGCTTGCCCGGCACGAGCGCCTTCCGTGGTCTGGTTGCCCCTTCGCTTGAATGCCGGGGAAAACGTTGATAATGTCTTAGGCGTAAGGGTCGGAAGGTATCTAACCCATGTTCCACCCGAAACGGGTCCTTCGCGTTTTATCACTGGTATTTGCATTTTGTTTAGCGGCTGGGCCGTTGATGGCTCAAGGTGTCGAAGCTGCTGGACCGAGTGCGCCATTGAACCTGAGGAACGATTTCGACTTGAACAAATTGTATCTACGTTCTTCCCGCTATCACGTGGTCGCGGGCAAGGTGATGAGCATCGATCAGGATATCGTTCGCGGCGCCGAAGTCCGTGTAAGTCCCGGGCTGGATGGTGATACCCGTTTTTTCAAGACGAATGCCAATGGCGAGTTCCAGACTGTTTACGAAGTGAAGGGCGCGTTTTCCGGCGACTTTAAAGTGTTGCTGACCATTAAGAAGCATGGCTTTCAGACGGCCCGCGAGCTCATCGATTATGCCGATTTCCCCAAGCCGGTTTGGCTTCCCTTAACCATCCGGCCGGAAGAACCCGATCCGGCTTTGCTTTCCCAGCAGGATCTGCTTTCCGGCCTTTTGCCTCGGCTGAAGTCGCTGGGGCCTGCGGACGGGCTGGCGGCGAGGAGCGAAAAGAAGTACGCCAGGGGAGTCCAGGAATTTGTTGAGAAGGGGCGCCCCGACCGCTCCTTGAGTGATTTTATGGATGTCGCCAGGCAAAATCCGGAGTGCGCCAAGTGCCTGGCCATGCTGGCGCTTGCCGAACTTGACTCCGGCAACTGGGACGGCGCGGCGCGCCGGGCCGACGCGGCAATCAAACTGACCACCCAAAAGGACCCCACGGCCGGCAACGTGGAAGCAGTGGTGCTTACCGGGGTGATGCGAAGCTGGATGCACGAACCCCAGGCGGCGGCCGAATTCTTTGCCTATGCGGACCGCCGCGAACCCGGGAATAAACTCTTTTTGCAGGAGCTCGGACGTGCCTATTTGCAGTTGCATGAGTATGGACAAGCCGACACCTTCCTGAAGAGTTCGCTGGCGGCCGGCGGCGGCCAGGACGCCCACCTGTTGTGGATTCAGGCCTTGCTGGGGGAATACAAGGTTGACGCAGCCAATACGGAAATGAACCGTCTTCTGAATGGCAGGGCCGTGAAGAAGATGCCGATGGAGGTCCGCAAGGTGTGGGGAGAGGTTCAAAACGGCAGGGAGGTGGAAGCTCTTTACGCCAAGACCCACAAAGGCGAGAGAAGGAAGCCTGAGAGAGGAGAGGCCGCGTCCATTGACTTTCTTCATGACTCCCCCCGGCAGATGAATCTGGAGGGCCTGGAGCCCGCGAAAAGCCAGGACGATCTGAAAGAAATTCTGGCCGCCGCAGGGAAGAACGTCGCCGCGCTCTATCACGATTTCCAGGACTCAACGTCGCTGGAAGAGGTTCGCCAGCAGCAACTTCGTCACAATGGCAAGGTGTCAAATGAGGCCGTCGAGAGATTTCGTTACCTTTGCCTGATGCCGCGCGACCCGCATGTTCCCGGCTTTACCGAGTACCGGAAGAGCGCCGACCCGATATGGGCAGCGGGGAGCGTCCTGAAGGGAGGCTACATGCTCACTTCCGGTTTCGTGTCGGCGGCGCTGATCTTTTTCCCGGATTACCAGTCCGGATCAGAGTTTCGCTACCTGGGCCGCCAGACGATAGACGGCAACGAAACTTATGTGGTTGCTTTTGCCCAGATTCCCATGAAGTCGAAGTTGGCGGGACGTTTCACGATGGGCAAACATTCCGCCCCCACTTTCCAGCAGGGGCTGGCCTGGATTAACACGCACAATTACCAGATCGTCCGCCTGCTCACGGATCTCTTGAAGCCTTTGCCGGAAGTCCGGCTGAGCAAAGAGACAACCCAGATTGATTATCAGGCAGTTTACTTCAAGCAAATCGCTCAGAGTTTATGGCTTCCGAAGAATGTTACCGTAACCGTGGATTGGGGTGGTAAAACGCTTCGCAATGATCATCAATATTCGGACTTCGAGCGCTTCAATGTTGGCGCGGACGAAAACATCACAAAGCGCAAAAACCCCAAGCCCATACCCCCCTCGCAGCCCGCCCACCAGTAGCCCGCGGCTCCCGGTCCCTGCCTTCTGTCCTCGCCTTCCCTTCCCTCTCCCGTGGGGAGAGGGTGCAGTAGGTACGACGGCGGGTGAGGGGTCTCTTCTTGGGTTACTCCCGACTTCTGACTCCTGCCTCCTACTTTCCACCTGCTGCCTACTGCTTTCTGCCTACTGTCTTCCCGCCCCGTCATTCCGATGCCGCACAGCGGCAGAGGAATCTGCTTCTTGTCCAAGTCCTGACTTCTGTCGCCTTCCGCGCCAGCCGCGTGCATTGTGCAGGCACAAGCCAATTACTATAATTGGCCATCATGGCTCCTGAACCTGACACGCTCCTGGCCGGCCTCACAAGGATAGTCGCGACGGAGCTCAATAGACCTGTCGCACTGCAACGCGTGGCGGACGTGATCAAGTCCAGCGGCAGCTATCGTTGGGTAGGGCTCTACGATGTTGACCGAATGGCCGGGGTGGTCAGGAACATAGTATGGAGCGGGCCAGGTCCCCCTGAGCACCCCACGTTCCCGATTACGAAAGGACTAACTGGTGCAGCGATTGCCGGCCGCGAGGCAGTCAATGTGGGCGACGTTACCGCCGACCCGCGCTACCTCACGGCCCTCAATACCACGCGGTCGGAGATCATTGTTCCCATATTCGATAAAGCAGGAGAATCTGTTGTCGGAACCATTGATGTCGAGAGCGAAATCCCGAACGCGTTCAGCATCGAGGCGCAGGAAGTCCTCGAACGCTGTGCCGACGTCATTCGTCCTTTATGGAAATGGTAGCTTGGCGGGTAAGGGGCCCACTGCATTCCCGCCGCCGTCATTCCGATGCCGCACAGCGGGTGAGGAATCTGCTTGTCTCCGTTTTTCCGCCTTCTCCCTATTTCCTACTCACCTCTTCCCTTTTCATCCTCCGATCTTCCCGCTTCCTGCCTTCTGCCTACTGTCTTCTGCCTACTGTCTTTCGCGGCCTCGCGATGGGTGGCGCAAGGCATTTTCTGAGAAGCCGGATATGTTCCAAACACCGGAGCGTATGCGCGACCCGAGAGATTTATCGCTCATAATCTGGTCGTCAGCGCAGGGTCAGTCTTAACCATAACAGCCCTTGCGTTTTCCCCGGGAAGCCCAAATCGGGTGGAAGACATGGGGAGTGATATGATGAACGAAAAATTACGCAGAATCGCTTGTAAACACTACCACCTGGGAAATTCAGACTTGGAGGAGGGGCGTCATGACACTTCGTGGGTTCCTTGCAATCACACTCCTGCTGGCAATCACAAGTCCGGCACTGGTGCGGGCACAGGCGCGAGTACAGCGTCTGGCGCCGGGCGAACATCACGCCACGATCAACGGGGTTCGTTTCTGGTACAAAGTTGCAGGCAAAGGCCACCTGCTGGTGGTTCAGGCTCCTGGCTGGGGTATAGGGTCGTTGTATTTACAGAATGGGTTGGCCCCGCTCGAGAAACATTTTCGGTTGGTGTTCTATGACCCAAGAGGCAGTGGCAATTCCAGTCGCCCTGAGGACGAAGCGCGAATGAGCACGGCTGGCATGGTGAACGATCTCGACCGGTTACGACAATACTGGGGGCTAGGCTCTTTGAACCTGATCGGGCATTCGCACGGGGGCGCGATCGCCCTCGACTACGGTGTTCGATATTCGGCCAGGGTCCGCAATCTTGTCCTGGTGGACGCGGAAATTTCCGGCTATGACGACAGAGGGGCCATCAAAAAGGAACTGGACACGCGGCGCAACGATAAGCGCTTCAGCGAAGCGATTGCCGAGGTCGATCGGAACACAATGCCCAAAACCGACGAGGAGTTTAGGGGCATCCTTGCTCGTATGCTGCCGCTTTACTTTTACGATCCGTTTCAGAGCGTGCCCATTTTACAGAAGAATTCGCTGAACCTGCCTTCGGCGTGGGCCTGCCGGACAAATGTTGCTGCAGACCGAAGAAATCCCATCAACGTATCGAACGAGCTGGGCCGTGTGCGCGCGCGAACCCTGGTGCTCGTCGGGCGCGAGGATTGGATCTGTCCGGTTTCTGACGCGGAGAGGATACATGCTGATGTTGATGGTTCGAAACTCGTTATCTTCGAGAAGTGCGGCCATTTCCCGTGGATCGAGTCTCCACAAGATTTTTTTGACTCGGTCACTTCATTTATTGGCCAATAAACCGTAAAGCGCCACCCGCGGCTTGCGGTAATATGCGGCCTCGCGATAGGTGGTGCAAGGGATTTCGGGTGGCGTCCCGCAGTGCGGGATCGCGCACTTTCCGATGTATGCTTCCCTGCTTTTCCA